>CAZLLV010000040.1:0-25822 GCA_964560325.1 uncultured Thermoanaerobaculia bacterium
AGCCGTGGGCGGCGCTCTACGAGGCGACCGGCGGCCCGGCGCTCGACCGGGCACGGGACCGGGGCTGCTCGCTGGTCGCGACCGGCTTCGGCGGCGACTGCCTGTTCGACGCGGCCCGCTTCCGGTACTGGGACGACGTGCGCTCCGGCAAGCTCTGGCGCCTCGCTCCGTGGGTGAGCGACCGGCGCTCCCGGGGCGCCTCGTGGCCGGCGATCGCGCGCTCGCTCCTGGTCAAGCCGCTCCTCCCCGCGGCCCTCCGCCATCGCCTCGACGCGCGACGCGCCACGCCCAACCTCCGGCACGCGCCGCCCTGGCTCGGCGCGGAGCTCGCCCGCCGCACCCACGCCGAGGCGCGCCTCCGCCGGCGCCCGCGGATGCCGGCCGCCGGCGGGACCATCGCCGGGAGCCGCTATCGACAGATCCTCGACCTCGGCATGCAGAGCTGGTCGATCGAGAGCTGGTCGGCGCTCGCCGCGCGCCGGGGCTTGCGGATGGCCCACCCCCTGCTCGACCGCCGGGTCCTCGAGCTGGTCCTCGAGAGCCCGGTCGAGCTCGGGAGCCGGCCCGGCCCGGTGGGCGGCAAGTGGCTGCTCCGCCGTGCCATGCACGGGCGGCTGCCCGCCTCGATCCTCGCGCGGAGCGACAAGGGCACCTGGGGGCCATACCTGGTCGATCGGCTGCGGGCGCACCGGCGGCGGATCGGCGGCCGGGTGGGGCGGGGGGCGCTCGGGGAGCTCGGGGTCGTCGAGCCGCGGGAGTACGAGCGCGCCCTCGGCGCTCTCTGCACGGGCTCGGGCCGGCGCCCGGGGCCTCTCTACTTTCTCCCCCCGTTGCTGCTCGACCTCTGGCTGGCCTCGAGCCGGTGCGACGTGGGAGGTGTGCGGTACCCGGAGGACTTGACGTCTGGAGTTGAAGACCGTGAGTGATCGAGAGTGGGAGCGTGACCGCCAAGCACGCCGGCCCACCGAAGGGAGGCGCCCCTATCGACCGCCGGAGCTCGTCCGCTTCGGGCCGATCGTGAAGTGGGTGCAGGGAGGGGAGGGGACGAATCCCGACGGGGCCACCGGTGGCTTCGACTTCACCGGAGCCGAGCCGTGAAGACGAACGGTGCCCGGCCGCCGCGGCGGATCGGGTACGAGGAGGCGGAGGCATTGTGCGCGCGGCTGGCCGCGGAAGTCCGCGGCCGGCTCGGCGACGAGATCGGCCGCTGGTCGTTCCGGCCGATCCCGCGCGGCGGCCTGATCGTGCTCGGCATGCTGAGCTACCTCCTGGGACTGCGGCGGGAGCAGGTCGAACCGTCCGGCGAGCCCGCGCCGCGGCGGGTGGTGCTGGTCGACGACCTCGCATCGAGCGGCGCCCGCTTCGGCGAGACCTTGCCGAAGGTCGGCGCGGACGAGGTCGCGTTCGTCCACCTCCTCTCCCACCCGCGGCTGCGGAGCGCCATCGTCGGCGCCGAGCCGCGGGTCGCGTTCTGCCTGGCGGCCGAGGATCTCTGCGAGCGGACGGACGCGCCGGCCTCCGGTGACGAGGCGTTCTGGGACCGCTGGCGCGCGCGGCTCCCCGGACGGCGGTACTGGTTGGGCGCCGTCGAGCCGGTAGCCTTCGCCTGGAGCGCGCCGGACGTCGTGTTCTGGGACGCGGCGGAGGGGCGCGTCGACGATGGCTGGCGCCGCGGCTCTCCGGACGCGAGCCTCGACGCGTGGGTGGCTGCGGGACTACCCGGCCCGCGGCGGGCGACGGCGCTCCACGTCCCCGAGGGTGTCGCCTGGCGCACCGGGGAGGGGTGCCTCCGGCTGCGCGCCGGCGACCGGTGCTACGGTCTCGACGGAACCGGTCTCGAGATGTGGCGCGCGCTCCTCGCCTTCGGGCCGGGGGAGAGCGCGGTCGCCCGACTGACCGAGCTCTTCGACGCCCCCGAACCGGTGCTGGCGGCCGACCTGGCCGCGTTCTCCGACCGCCTCGTCGACGCCGGGCTCCTGCGGCTCCGGCCCACGATGAACGGGGCCACCGAGGCCGCTCGCGCCTACCCCCTCCACGGCGTCCGGGTGCGATCCGAGCTTCCGCTGCCGGCACCCGAAGACCCGGCGGCCTCCGGTACGCCCGACCTCGTGATTCGCCTCGTGGAGGGAGGGCCGCCGCCCGCGGCCGCCGGAGAGCCGTCCTACGAGAGCGACGTCTACACCCGGGAAGGCGAGCCCCTCCTCCGGCTCTTCCCGGCGCCGGGAGCGGATCTGCTGCGCTTCGCCGGGGTGGCCGATTTCGAGATCGACGACAGGGAGGTGCGCGTTCGGTTGGCCGACGGCGCCCGGCCCGAGATGGCGGGGGTCCGGCTGCTCGGCAGCGTCGTCCCCTTCTGGCTCGAGCGGCGCGGCGTTCCGTGCCTCCACGCCTCGGCGGTCGTGGTGGACGGCGCGGCGGTCGCTTTCCTGGGCGGGAACCGGGCCGGCAAGAGCTCGCTCGCCGCGGCGCTCGTCGCCCGCGGCCGGCCGCTCCTCGCCGACGACATGGTCGCCGTCGAGCTCGATACGGAGGGGCGCTACCGGGCGCGACCCGCCTACCCGCAGATGCGGCTCTGGCCCGAGCAGGCGGAGCGCTTCGTCGGCCGGTCCGCCGATCTCCCGACCGTCCACCCGGCGACCGACAAGCGCCGGGTGCGGGTCGGCCCCGGCGGCTTCGGCGCGTTCTGCGACCGCGCCCGGCCGCTCGCCTGCCTCTACCTGCCGGAACGGATCGGGAGCGGCGGCCGGGTGCGCATCGAGCCGGTCGGTCCGGCGGACGCCGGGATGGAGCTGCTCCGCCGCTCGCATCTGCCCCGGCTGGTCGAGGCGGCCGGCCTCCAACCGGATCGGATGGAACGGCTCGCCGGCCTGGTCGAGCAGGTCCCGGTGCGCCGCCTGGTCTACCCGGAGGGCTACGAGCGCTTCGACCGCGTCCTCGACACCGTCCTCGCCGACCTCTCGTCGCTGCGGGCGGCGCCGGTCTCCTCCTCCGCCCGCAGCCGCAGGCTCGAGTAGTAGCCGGCGGTCGAAGGCGCGCGCAGACGGACCGCGCGTGCCGCCGCCTCCTCCAGGTGGGGGAGCGCGCGCGCCCAATCGCGCGCCTCGACGAAGTGGTACGCGAGGGTCTCACTCCGCCAGCGCGGCGCCGTCGGGGCATCCCGCGCCTCGAGCACCGCGCCGAGCCGCGCGTGGAGGACCGCCCGCCGCTCCTCGTCGAGCGAGCCGTAGACGATCTCGCGTAGCGCCGGGTGGGAGAACTCGAACGTCCCGCGGCCCGGCCCGGCGCTCCAGAGCGTCACGTCGCGCTGCATGCGGCTGTCGGCCCAGTAGCCGAGGCGCAGGCGCGCGAGCCAGCGCTCGAGAAGCACCTGGAGGCCGGTCTCCACCACCGCGGCGTGCTCGTGCTCGGCGAGGACGAGCAGATCGGCATCGAACTCCGAACCCGCCGCCGCGGCGAGAGTGAAGAGGCGCCGGGTGGAGGCGGGGAGGTCGTCGAGCCGCGCCCGGACGATCGCCTCGAGCGAGCCGGGCATGTCGGCGGTCTCGGCGCTCGCGTCGAGGCCTTCCAGACGCCACTCGCCGCCGTCGAGCTCCACCAGGCGCCCGGCGTCCCAGAGCAGGTTGATCAGCTCGGTGACGGCCAGCGGGAGACCTTCGCCGCGCGCCAGGATGCGGGCGAGGTCGGCGGCGTGGTGGGGCACGAGAGCGCTCGCGATCCTCGCCGTCGCCGTGTCGTCGAGCCGGCCGAGGGCGACCTCCTCGCCCTGCCCGACCGGTGCCCGGCCGGCGACCCGGAACGGCAGGGAGGCCGTCTGCGTCGCCGCGGCCAGCAGCCACACCGGCTCTCGGGACAGCCGCTCGCGCAGGAAGGCCAGGAGCTCGAGGCTGGAGGCGTCCGCGGCGTGGATGTCGTCGAGGAAGAGGACCACCGGGCAGGGGGGCGTGTCGCAGACCTCCGCGTCCATCGGGCGCGCCGCTCCGGACCGTCCGGCTTCGACGCCCGGTGGCGGGGCCGACCGGGTGAGCGCGACGAGGGCGCGGGCGACCGACTCGAAGAGGGCGTCCCGGCTGCCCACGTCGGCCGCCGGCGGCGGCAGGCCCGGCCGCAGCTCGCGGAGCGCCGGCAGGAGGATCTCGAGATCCGACAGGTCGTGCGGATCGAGCGTGGAGGTCAGCACCTCGGCGACCTCGACCTCGTGGACGAGCGCGTCGCGGAGCGCCTGCGCCACCCCCAGGTAGGGGACCGGCGGGGCGAGGTCGTGATAGCGCCCCTGGAGCACCAGCGCCGCGCGGCTGGCCGCCGCCTCGTGGAGGAAGGTCTTGATCAGCCGGGTCTTGCCGATTCCCGGCTCGCCGGTCACGACGGTGAGCCGCCCCGAGCCGGCGGTCACCGCGCGCCAGGTCTCGCGCAGGTGGGCCAGGGCGACGTCGCGGCCGACCAGCGGCACGATCGGGCCGACCGGCTCCGCCTTTTCGCGCACCGCCGGCTCGGGGAGCTCCTCGGCGAGGATCGCACGGTACTCGGCGGTCGTCTCCTCCTGCGGCTCGACGCCGAGCTCCTCGTCGAGCAGGCGCACGAGCTCCTGGTACTGCGTGATCGCCCGGCTCCGGCGGCCGGAGAAGACGTGCAGGCGCATGAGCCGGCGGTGAGCGATCTCGGAGAGGGGGTCGAGCTTCACCAACCGGCGGCCGTACTCGACGCCGAGCGAGTAAGTGCCGCTCGCCAGGTGGTGGTCGACCAGCTTCAGGAGGGCGCGCAGCGCTCCCTCGCGCAGGCGCTCCTGCTCGGTCACCAGCCACTCGTCGAACTCCGGGCTCTCGTCGACGTGGAAACCGGCGAGCAGGTCGCCCTCGTAGAGCCGTGCCGCGGCGGCCAGGGGCGCGGGGTCGCGGTCGGCCTCGCCGGTGGAGCGGGCGAGGAGAACGGAGAACTCCTCGACGTCGATCCACGCCGCCCGACCGGGCGCGAGCCCCACCGACTGGTGGGTCGCCTCCAGGAGCCCGTCCGTGCCGGCGGCGCCTTCCAGGGTCTGCCGCAGGTTGTAGAGGGCCTGGCGCAAGTTCCGGCGGGCGGCCTCCGGCCCCTCCTCGGGCCAGAGCAGGCCCGCGAGGTGGTCGCGGCTGAAGCTCCGGCCCCGGTGCACCCCGAGGTAGGCCAGGAGCGCGCGGACCTTCTGTGACTCGAAGCCGCTCACGAGCCGGCCCTGTCGGGAGACCCGGAAGCCGCCGAGCAGGCGGATCTGGAGCTGCGCTTCGGTCATCAGTTGGCGGACTCCGAAGGGGCTCCGAACGAGCCCGACATCGAAAAGACGAAAAAGCGAGAGCGATAGACGACGACCTGCCGCCGATGATAGCGAAACCGCTCCCCGGGCGTGGTCGATCGGCTGACGAAAGAGTCCGGGACCGGCTGACGCTGTCCTGACGATGATGACCGACACTTCAGGCGATCGAGAGACGAGCCGGCGGCGAGCCGTCCAACGCAGTCGGTGAGCAATCACAGAGCTGACGATCGCCTGACGCCCGGCCCGCAAGATCGCACTTTCCTTTGAATCGCCGCGCATCCAGCGTGATCTCCCGTTTCCGCCGTCGCCCGAGAGGTACGGCCGAGCGGGCGTACTACGAGTGAGGTCGGCCATGATCAGAACCGCCAAGTCCATCCTGCTGTCTTCCCTCCTCCTCCTTCTCGTCGTGACGGCCGCGCCTGCCGCGGCCGACGAGAGCGACGCGCTGCAGTGGATCGACCGCGCCGTCGCCGAATGGCTCGAGGGCCTCGCCGAGGAGGCCGGAGCCGGCGCCAAGCTGGCCACGCCGTCGCCGAACCGCCTGTCGACGAAGGCGCTCGGCGACTACACCTGCCTTCCGACCTGCGGGACGACGGACGGGAAGTTCCTGACCATCGCCGGCATCGACCTCGCGACCCTGGCCGGGGACGAGATCCTGCTGAGGCTTGCGGTGCCCGCCGGCGAGATCGGCTTCGAGGTCGGAGTGTTCGACGGCGACACCAGCGGGGTCTGGGACCTCGAGCCGGTCTCCACGGCACCCGGCGTGCCGCTCGAGTACACGCTGATCGCCGATCCCGACGGCGACGGGATGGGTCCCGTCGTGGCGACGTGGGACGGGTCCACGATGCCGGACAACGCCTGGATCGACTTCCCGGTCGTGACCGACGCGAGCGCGCAGGCCCCCTCCGGCGCCTACCTCTACGCGCTCCGCGTGCGCTCGACCAACTTCGCGCTGCCCAACAACTGGTCGAACTTCAAGATCCGCACGTCGGGCGTGCTCACCACCTCGGTCTCGGTGAGCCCGGTGGCGATCGCCTTCACCGGCCCGCTGTTCGGTGCCGCCGAGGGCAACATCCTCTATCCGAACGCCGGCTCGGGCGACTTCACGACCACGACCTACGACGGGAGCTGGAGCTTCTTCCTCGACGTCTTCGAGACCCCGGGCGAGATCGAGCTGTGGGACGGCGACTTCGACCGCGGGACGGTGAACGCACCGGCGACCTACGACACCGACGACCCGGACACGCCGAACGCCCCGTTCCTGCCACCCTGGGCGGACCCGCTCGCCGCGCGGCCGGAGGGCGTCGCCTTCGTCCTCGCCTGTGCGACCGAGGCGTCGCAGACCGGCTGCCCGGCCGACGATCGCCTGGCCGCGATCTTCGTTCGTTCGCCGAGCGTGGAGTACTCGTTGATCGCGCCGGACGGTGCCACCTACCCGAACCCCAATCCCTCCGGCAACATGGAGTGGGAGCATTTCTCGGTCTCGACGGCGCCCTTCGACCCGTCGGCGATGGACCACTCGGCCACCAGCCTGCCGCCCGGGATCTACGAGGTCCGGGCCCAAGGCATCGATCTCTCGAACCTCAACGCCTGGCGCTTCTTCCACTCGCTCGTCGGCGTGTGCGAGAACGACCTCCCCTGCTTGTCGATTCCGCGGCCTTACCTTGTCGGGGACACCGTCTTCTACGACCACGACGGCGACGGCGTGCAGGACCCGGAAGATCCGGGGATCGAGGGTGTGGCGCTGAACCTGGTCGACGCGCAGGGTGTGGTGATCGGCACGACGACCACGGATGCGACCGGCACCTACCAGTTCGGGGTGGAGTCGGGGACCTGGTCGGTCGTCGTCGACGCGAGCAACTTCGAGGGCGGTGGCGCGCTCGAGGCCACGACCTCGACGACCGGAGGTGAGTCGATCACCGACACCGTGGTCGACGACAACGTCTGGACCTACGATTTCGGCTACCGCGCCACCGGCGCGATCGGCGACAGGGTCTGGCACGACCAGGACGCGGACGGCGTGCAAGACGGAGGCGAGCCGGGCCTGAACGGCGTCACCGTGACCCTGACCGACGGCGCCGGCAACACGATCGGCTCCCAGGTCACCTCCGGGGACGGCGGCTACCTCTTCGAGAACCTGCCGGCTGGCGACTACACCGTCACGGTCGACGATTCGACCCTTCCGGCCGGCTACGAGCAGACCTACGATCTGGACGGCCTGGGCACGCCCCACGAGGCGAGCCTGACGCTCGGCCCCGGCGAGGAGAACCTGGACGTCGACTTCGGCTACGAGGCGCCGGCGCCGGCCTGCCAGCCGTGCGACGGCAAGGTCACGGAGCTGACGCTACGCTACAACGGCGCGAGCACCTCCCACGTCACGGTGAAGGGCCGGCGCGGCCCGACGACCGACACCCTCTTCGAGGGTACGGTGGCCCCCGGCGAGACGTTCGAGATCGTAGGTCCGTCCAGCGGCAACGGAGGCTTCAGCGGCACGGTCGGCACCGAGATCAAGATCTACGTCGACGGCAGCTTCCACACGACGATCCACACGAGCTGCTCGGTGCCGATCGGTCCCGGCCTAGTGAGTGGCGATTTCGAGGTGGTGGCCGGGGAGAGCAAGAACGGTGGCACCCTCTGCCCGGTCGACGACGGCGGCGGGAGCGAATGCCAGCCGTGCGAGGGCAAGGTCACGGAGCTGACGCTACGCTACGACGGCGGCGGGAGCCGGTACGTGAAGGTCGTGGCGAAGAAGGGCAACTCCTACGACTATGTGTTCTCCGGCTGGGTGTCGCCGGGCGACGAGATCGAGATCGACGGTCCGAACGGCGGCGCCTTCGGCGGCACGCTCGGCACCGAGATCCGGATCTACTACAAGGACTCCGGGCACCACTACAAGACGGGCGGCGGGAGCAGCGACTACGACCTCCACACGACGATCCACACGAGCTGCTCGGAGCCGATCGGTCCCGGGCTGGTGAGCGGAGACTTCGTGGTGGTCGAGGGGGAGAGCCAGAACGGCGGCGAGCTCTGCCCGGTGGACGGGGGCGGCAGCTGCTCGACGTGCAACGACTGCCCGCCGGCGCTCGACTTCGACCAGGACGCCGCCGGCAGCTCCCTCGGGAAGGGGACGATCGTCACCGAGCAGTGGGCCGCCCACGGCGTCCACGTCACGACCAAGGATCCGTCCCGCCACCCGGCGATGATCTTCGACTCGTCCCGCCCGACCGGCGGGGACCACGATCTCGGAACGCCGAACGACAGCTTCGGCGGCCCGGGCATGGGCACCGGTGGTAAGTCCGGCATGCCGGGCGAGAATCGCCACGCGCTCGGCAACGTCCTGATCCTGTCCGAGGACGGCAAGACCTGGAACCCGGACGACGACGACAGCGGCGGGACCTTCGTATTCACCTTCGACGCCTCGGTCGAGGTCTCCGAGGTGCACCTGCTCGACATCGAGGAGAACGGCGGCAAGGTCGTCGCCTTCGACGGCTCGGGCAACCAGGTGAAGTCGGTTTCGATCCCGCCCAAGGGGAACAACAGCTTCCAGAAGCTGACCGTGGACGCCGAGGGCGTGCGGCGGCTCGAGATCCGGTTCGTCGGGAGCGGTGCGGTGGCGAAGATCGGTTTCTGCCCGGATGGCGAGGAGCCGCCGGACGAGGAGCCGCCGGCTCCGACCACCGGGACCGGGACGATCGGTTACTGGAAGACCCACGCCTCGGCGTGGCCGACCGACTCGCTGAAGATCGGGAGCTACACCTTCCCGAAGAGCGCGCTCCTCGACGTGCTCGGCACGCCGAGCAAGGGCAACAAGGCGATCGACCTGGCGAAACAGCTCGTCGCGGCCAAGCTCAACGTGCTCGCCGGCAACGAGTCCTCGTGTATCGCCGAGACGATCGAGCTGTCGGATCGGTGGCTCTCGATCTTCGGCTACGACGTCAAGGGGTCGCACTGGGGTTGGACCTACTACGGAGCTTCCTTCCACCAGCAGCTCGACGACTACAACAACGGCCGCCTCTGCGCTCCCCACCGGGGTTGAGATGGACGGATCATCGTTCGAAGGGGTGGCCGGGGTCGAACCGGCCGCCGGGAGCTGACACGCCCTGGCGCTCGGCGGGGTCTGCGGGATCGTTCGCCGGGACGGCGGTCGTGCCGACGCGAAGGTGCTCGACGCGATGATCGGGTCGGTGCCCTGGCGCAGCGGCGGTGGCGCCGCGGTGGCGGAGGCCGGTGAAGCGGCGCTGGCCGCTCTCCGGCCGCTCGCCGCCCCGGCGGCTGCGGCTCCGCCGACGGTGGCGCGGACGGAGGATGCGTGGGCGGTGGCTGACGCCCGGCTGATCGGCCGCCGCAGGCTCGCGGCCGAGATCGGTCCCGGCTTCCTGCCCGCCGATCGGGAGCCGACCGACGCCGAGCTGGTCCTCGGTGCCTATCGGCGGTGGGGTCGAGACTGCCCCGACCGCCTCCTGGGGGAGTTCGCGTTCTCGGTGTGGGACGGCCGGCGACGGTCGCTGCTCTGCGCACGCGATCCGATCGGCGCGCGCCCGCTCTGCTACGCCCACTCCCCGTCGCTCTTCGCGTTCGGCTCCTCGCCGCTCCAGGTGCTGGCGACCGGAGCGTTCGCGGGTGGGCTCGACGGCGTGACCCTGGTCGACTTCCTCAGCGGTCATTTCGCAGACCATGCCCGGACCTTCTTCGCCGGCGTGCGCAACGTGCGTCCCGGGCACCGGATCGAGCTCTCCGGGGGAGCTCTGGCCGGCCGGCGCTTCTGGCATCCGGATCGTTCCCGGTGGTCGGAGCACACCCTCGATTCGCAGGGGTGGACGGAGCAGTTCCGCGACCTCCTCTTCACGGTGGTGGAGGACCATCTCGACGACGGTGGACCGGCGGTCGCCCTGATGACCAGCGGCGGCGTCGACTCCTCCTCGATCGCCGCGGTCGCGCAGGATCTCTACCGCCGCGGCCGGACGACGACCCGCCCGGTGGCGTTCGTCGAGGGGTTCGACCGCTTCACCCGCAGCGACGAGTGGCGTTACGCCTCCGTGCTCGTCGAGGAGACCGGGATCGAGCACGAACGGCTGGTCGTCGACGAGCTCTCCGACCTCCTCCCGGCGTGGTCCGACGCGGGGCCGGCCGACGGGCCGGTGACGGTCGGCGGCGCCCTCACCGAGACGGTCCTCGCAGCGGCCCGGGCGCGCGGTTGCCGGACGCTGACCACCGGGTACGGTGGCGACACCCTCTTCGACGGCGCGCGGTTCCAGGCGTACGACCACGTGCGGCGCGGCCGGATCGACCTCGCGTGGCCGTGGATCCGCGGCCTGCGGCGCCGTGGCGCCGGCTGGCCGCGGGCCGTGGCCGCCGTGCTCGTTCCGCCGTTGCTCTCGGAAGGCGGAAGGCGCGCCCTCGACCGGCTTCGTGGCGTCGATCGCTACTTCCACGCGCCCGGCTGGCTCGCGCCCGCGCATCGGAACCTGGCGGCGGATCGCCTCGCGCGGCCGGCCCATCCTCGGCGCTTCTCGGGCTACGCGCGCCAGCGGCAGTACGAGATCCAGGTCGGGCTCGGGCAGCAGGGACCCGGAATCGAGTCGTGGAGCACCCACTGCGCCCGCTACGGGGTCGAGGCGCGCTTTCCGCTCCTCGACCGCCGCTTCGCGGAGATCGTCCTCGCGGCTCCGCTCGCGATCCAGGCCCGCCCCGGCCCCGGGGGGACCAAGTGGCTGCTGCGGCAGGCGACGGCGGGCGTGGTGCCCGACCCGATCCGCCTCCGGACGGGCAAGGGGAGCGCCGCGGAGCACCAGCGGTACATCCTCTGCGAGCGCGCGGCCGAAGAGGTCCGGACTCACTTTCGGGGCAGTCGTCTCGCCGACCTCGGGCTGGTCGACGAGGGTGCTCTCCTTGCGGCGTGGGAGGTCCAGTGCGGGCGCGAGCGCCACGGCGGCGCGTCTCAGGATCCCTACACCCTCTCATTCGCTCTCCTCGCCGAGCGGTGGCTCCGGTCCTCGCCGGCCGCTGCGGGGAGCCTGCGCTTCGAAAGTCTCGAAACGTGGGAAAAAGAGTGCTAGAATGAATATTCAGGAGCTTCTATTATGTCATCGAATCAATCACTCGATATCGCCAAGCCTCGGAAGAAGCCGTACGCCAAGCCTCGGATCGAGGATTACGGGACCGTCGTCCGTTTGACCCAGACGAGCGACGGGACCGCGGTCGACGGTCCTGCACCGTTCGATATCGGTAGCGGTGCCGGCGGCTGATCTCGAGTCACCAGCTCCGACGGTCGCCTGCCTGGGCTGGCGAGAGGTCGAACGGCTCGCCTGGCGGCTTGCCGAACGGCTCCGGGAGGAGCTCGACAGCGACCTGGGCCGCTCGGTCTTCGTCGCCATTCCCCGGGGTGGGCTCTTCGTGCTCGGGATGCTCTCCTACCTGCTTGAGCTGCGACCCGAGCAGCTCGCGACCTCCAACACCGAAACCTCCGGTCCCTTCGTCGTCATCGACGACTGCGCGATCTCGGGGGCGCGTCTCGCGGCCACGCTCGACGGCCTGGATCGCCGCGGCGTCGCCGATCGCCTCGTCGTCGGTCACCTGCTCTCCCATCCCGCCCTCCGCGACGCGGTCGAGTCCGGCCACCCGCCGGTCTCCCGTTGCCTCGCCGCCGACGATCTGGCCGAGTGGCGTGGCGCGTCCGCGGCCGAGCGCGCAGCGCTCTCCGAACGCTGGCGACGCCGGCTCCCGGGACGCCGCTACTGGCTCGGCCCGGTCGAGCCGGTCGCGTTTCCGTGGAGCGCTCCCGACTCGATCTGGTGGAACGAGCGGGAGCGGGTCGTCGAGGAGGGATGGCACCGGGTCTCTCCCTGGCGCGCCCTCCGCTTCCGCGCCGAGCTGCGGCTGCCGGCTCCCCCCGGCGTCGACTCGGAGCGCGGCCCGCTCGACCTCGCGCCGGGGACGCTCTGGAAGCTCGACGGAGACCGTTTTCTGATTGTGTCCGCGGAGGGTCGCCTCTGGGGCTTCACCGGCGTCGGACTCGACCTCTGGCGCGGGCTGCTCGCGTTCGGAGACGAGGAGCCCACGGTCCGGTACCTGTCCTCGATCTACGAGGCGGGGGCCGAGAGACTCGCGCGCGACGTCCGGGAGTTCGTCGACACGGTGGCCGGCCGCGGCCTCCTGGTCGGAGCCCGGCCCCCCGAGCCGCCCGATTCCTGAGGCGGCCGTGAAGCGCTATCGGCTCTACGGCCTCGACCTCGCCTCCGAGCTGCCGTTCACCCACGCCGTTCCGGAGATGTCCGCGGACGGCGAGCCCGACCTCGTCCTGGAGCTCGCGCCTTCGTCGGCGCGCCTGCTTCCCGGCGAGGACGACGCCGAGGCGGAGGTCGTCTACCGGAGCGCCGAGCGGCGTCCGGACGGCGCGCCGGTTCTCACGGCCACCGGGGCCGGTGCGGTCACCTTTCTGCGCTACGCGGGCGAGGCGGCCTTCACGGTCGGCGAGCGCCGGATCGTCGCCCGCCCGGAGATCCCGGGTCCGGACGGGCTCGCGCTCGTCGAGGTGCGCCTCCTGGGACCGATCCTCGCGTTCTGGCTCGAGCGCGCGGGCGTCGTCGCGCTCCATGCCGCCGCGGTCACGATCCACGGCGGCGCCGTCGCCCTCTTGGCCTCGAACCGGGGCGGCAAGAGCTCGCTCGCGGCGGCGCTCGTCGACGCCGGCCACCTGCTCCTTACGGACGACGTGCTGGCGGTCGAGCCGTCGGGGGAAGGCTTCCGCGCCCGCCCGTCTTATCCGCAGATGCGCTTCTGGCCGGACGACGCCGCGCGCCGGCTCGGCAGTGAGGCGGCGGCCGGGCTCGCGCGCGCCCACCCCGGATTCGACAAGATCCGGGTGCCGGTCGCGCGCTTCGACCGCCAGACGCGCCCGCTCGTCCGCCTCTACCTGCCCGCGCGGCGCCCTCCGGGCGAGTCGGGGCCGGTCCTGATCGAGCCCCTCACGGCCCGCGAGGCGCTGCTGGCGCTCGTCGCCGGCTCCTTCCTGCCGCGCCTCGCCGAGGCGATGGGCTGGGGCGGCCGGCGCCTCGATCTGCTCGCGCGCCTCGCCGCCGCCGTGCCGGCGCGCCGGATCGTCCTCCCGCACGGGCTGGAGCACCTGCCGGAGGTGGCCTCGCGCCTCGCCGAGGACGCCGCGACAAAAGGTTGACAAGAACCTTGTCAGACCCTACACTGTTAGCACTCGCCGGGAGTGAGTGCTAAGAGCCCTTCGGCGAGCTCTCAAACAAGAAATCGGTAGTGACGAAAGACATCGATCTTTCCGAAGGAGGAACGACGCCGTGAATATTCGACCGCTGCACGATCGAGTCGTGGTCAAGCGCACCGAGCAGGAAGAGCAGGTCCGGGGCGGCATCATCATCCCAGACACCGCCAAGGAGAAGCCGCAGGAGTCCGAGGTCGTCGCCGTCGGCCCCGGCAAGCTGAACGAGGACGGCAGCCGCTCGCCGATGGACGTCAAGGTCGGCGATCGTGTCCTGACCGGCAAGTACTCGGGCAGCGAGATCAAGATCGACGACACCGACTACGTGATCCTGCGCGAGGACGAGATCCTCGCCGTGCTCGAGCGCTAATGCTCGCACCGAACGATCGCGTCTGAGAAGCACCCCAACCGACTACACAGAGCAGATCCCGCAGGGAGGATTCTAGATATGGCCAAAAAGATCACCTACAGCGAGGAGGCGCGAAGCGCCATCCTCAAGGGGGTGAACAAGCTCGCCGACGCCGTCAAGGTAACCCTCGGTCCGAAGGGCCGCAACGTCGTCATCGAGAAGAAGTTCGGTTCCCCCACGATCACCAAGGACGGCGTCACCGTCGCCAAGGAGATCGAGCTCAACGACCCGCTCGAGAACATGGGCGCCCAGATGGTCCGCGAGGTCGCTTCGAAGACCTCCGACGTCGCCGGTGACGGCACCACCACCGCCACCGTGCTCGCCCAGGCGATCTACCGCGAGGGTGCCAAGAACGTCACCGCCGGCGCCAACCCGATGGAGCTGAAGCGCGGCATCGACCAGGCCGTGCAGGCCGCCGTCAAGGCGATCGACGATCTGGCGAAGCCGGTCGAGGGCACCGACATCGCCCACGTCGGCACCATCTCGGCGAACAACGACCCCGAGATCGGCAAGATCATCGCCGAGGCGATGGAGAAGGTCGGCAAGGACGGCGTCATCACCGTCGAGGAGGCCAAGGGCCTCGAGACCAACCTCGAAGTGGTCGAGGGCATGCAGTTCGACCGCGGGTACCTCTCGCCCTACTTCGTGACCGACGCCGAGCGCATGGAGACGGTGCTCGAGAACGCCAAGATCCTCCTCCACGAGAAGAAGATCTCGTCGATGAAGGACCTCCTCCCGATCCTCGAGCAGGTCGCCAAGCAGGGCCGCCCGCTGATGATCATCTCCGAAGACGTCGAGGGCGAAGCGCTCGCCACGCTGGTCGTCAACAAGCTGCGCGGCACGCTCAACGTCGCGGCCGTCAAGGCCCCGGGCTTCGGCGACCGCCGCAAGGCGATGCTCCAGGACATCGCCACCCTGACCGGCGGCACGGTCATCTCCGAGGATCTCGGCATCAAGCTCGAGAACGTCAAGTGGGACGACCTCGGCGACGCCAAGAAGATCGTCATCACCAAGGACGACACCACGATCGTCACCGACTCGGACGATCCGGCGCGCCGTGAAACGGTGGCCGGCCGCGTCAAGCAGATCCGTGCGCAGATCGAGGACACCACCTCCGACTACGACCGCGAGAAGCTCCAGGAGCGCCTCGCGAAGCTCGTGGGCGGCGTGGCGGTGATCCGCGTCGGTGCCGCGACCGAGACCGAGATGAAGGAGAAGAAGGCTCGCGTCGAGGACGCCATGCACGCCACCAAGGCGGCCGTCGAGGAGGGCATCGTGCCCGGCGGCGGCGTGGCCCTGCTGCGGGCTGCGGCGGCGGTCGAGAAGGTCGCCGACGAGGCCGAGGGCGACGCCGCGCTCGGCGCTCGCATCGTGCGGCGCGCGCTCGAGGAGCCGACCCGGCAGATCGCCAACAACGCCGGTGAAGAGGGCTCGATCATCGTGCGCGAGGTGCTCGGCGCCAAGGGTTCGAACGGCTTCAACGCCGGCACCGGCAAGATGGAAGACCTGGTCAAGGCGGGTGTCATCGACCCCGCGAAGGTCGCCAAGACGGCGCTGATCAACGCCGCGTCGATCGCCGGCCTGATGCTCACCACCGAGGCCCTCGTCTCCGAGGTCAAGGAGGACAAGGACTCCGACGGCGGCGGCGGCATGCCGGGCGGTATGGGCGGCATGGGCGGCATGTACTAGGGCTCGCTACGAGCGGGTTCGGCGGATCCGGCCTGCTGCGAGCGCCTCCGCATCGCCGCTGGCGGCGTTGCGGCGGCTCGGCATAGCGCTGCTATGCCTTCCCGCCGCGCCTTGCCAGCGGCGCGCGGGCGACGCTCTCGCGACGGCCGGATCCACCTCACCCGCTCTTCGCTCGCCACGAGCGTCTTGCCATAAGACCACGGCCGGTCCTTCTGGGGCCGGCCGATTCGCTTTCTGCCGCTACAATCCTTCCGTTCCCATCCGTAACGAATCCCACTTCGCCCGAGGAGGGGCTTCCATATGCTCGCCACCGACAAGCTGATCGCCCAGTTCAACGCACAGGTGGGCAACGAGCTCGGTGCTTCGCACCAGTACGTCGCCATCGCCAGCTACTTCGACCGGGAGAACCTCCCGGGGCTCGCCCGTTTCTTCTACCATCAGGCGGACGAGGAGCGGGCCCACGCCATGCGCTTCGTCCACTTCGTCAACGACGTCGACGGGATGGTCGACATCCCGCAGATCCCGGCGCCCAAGAGCGACTTCGCGTCGGCCGAGGAAGCGGTCTCGCTGTCGCTCGAGTGGGAGCGGGAGGTGACCGAGCAGATCTACGGCCTGGTCGACCTGGCGAAGGACGAGAACAACCACATCGCCCTGCGCTTCCTCGACTGGTTCGTGACCGAGCAGCTCGAAGAGGTCAACAGCATCGGCACGCTGCTCGGGATCGTCCAGCGCGCCGGCGAGGACAACCTGCTGGCGGTGGAGGACTACCTGGCCCGCGCGCACGGCAACCTCGGACCTGAAACGACCGGCTAGTGGACCCAGCGGGAGGGGCCGTCACCCTCCCGCTCACCCCCGCCCTTCAGAACCCGCAGGTTCCGCTTCTTGCGCTCCCGCGCGAGCTGGCGCTCCAGGCGCTTCTTCTCCGCCCGCAGCCGCCACTCCCGGAGCAGCCGCCCCGGCCCCCCGGCGGTCAGGAGCGCGTAGGTCCCGCCGACCACCACCACGATCCCCACGAAGCCGGCGAGATCCTTCGTCTGCAGGAAGGCGATGAAGGCGATCGCCACCTCGATCCACAGAAACCAGCGCGCCTGGATCGGCAGCACGAAGAAGAGCAGGATCGTGGCGTTGCGGTTGAGCGTCGCGAAGCCGGCGATGGCGAAGGCGATCAGCGTCCGCTGGCCCTGCATCAGGCTGAACGGCGCCGGTGTCGTTGCTCCGGCGAGCGCGAGCACCGCCACCTCGACCGCCACCGCCACCACGCCGGCGGTCACCGTCACGGTCAGGAGCGTGCGCCAGAACCGCTGCCGCCCGAGCTGGTAGAAGACGTCGCGCAGGAACCAGTAGAGGATCAGCAGCTCGAGCAGGATCCAGAGGCTCGGCCCGCCGTAGCCGGCGAACGGGTAGGTGAAGACCTGCCAGACCACGCCGAGCGGCCAGAGCAGGCCCCCCAGGTGGAGGAGGCCCGGAACCACGGCGGTCGAGCGGAACGCGCCGAGCGTGAAGGTGACGAAGAGGACGACCAGGATGACCAGGACGTCCCGTGGCACCGGCGTCATCGGCGGCAGGCTCATCCCGCCACCGCCGGGGCCGCCGGGGGATCGATTCCACGGGCCGCGAGGAGTGTTGCGGGTCGGCATGGGCCTCGATGATACCGGCTACGCGCCGAGGCGGAGCCGCAGCGGCACGAGCTCCGGCGGCAGCTCGACGCCGAAGCGCTCGCGGGCGATCTCGGGGATCGGGCCGGGGAGGCGGACGAGCCGGTCGTGGAAGGCCCGGAGGTCGAACGGCTCGCCGCGGTCTTCGTGCGCGCGTTCGACCGCCTCGCGTAGCGCCAGCACCTGGAGCAGGCCGACGTAGTACGCCGCCTTCGCTCCCGGCTCCGCGAGGTGCCGCGCCACCTCCTCCTCGGCCGTCACCTGGTCGAGGAAGGGCTCGAGCGCCCGCACCGCCTCGCCGGCGCTCATCTCTCCCACGTGGAGGAGCCCGTCGACCCGCGCCCGCTCGACCCGGAAGAGGAGGCTCCGCCAGGCCCCCAGCTCCCGCTCCGGCTCTCCCTGGTAGTAGCCCCGCTCCAGCATCAGCGCCTCGGCGTAGGTCCCCCACGCCTCGTGGAAGAACGGGTTCGTCAGGTGCTCGGCGGCGCACGCGGCCTCTGCGTCGTCGACGGCCGAGCCGGAGCGCTGGTGGAGGAAGGCGACGTGGTGGCCCGGGTAGGTCTCGTGGACGGCGAGCGGCGGGATGCAGACCCGGCAGTGGTCGCGCAGGCGTCCGCCCTCGCCGATCGTGACCGCCAGCCGGTGCCCGAGGTAGCCGACGAAGGTGTAGCGGCCGGCCGGGATCGCCTCGGGCGTGCGGACGACCTCGAGCCGGCCGGGTGGGACGCTCACCAGTTCGTGCGCCTCGACGAACCGGCGCGCCCGCTCTACCTCCTCGCGGTAGGCGGCGAGGATCGATTCGGCGTCCGGCGGATGATCGTCGCGAAGCGGCTCGAAGGCGGCGCGCCAGCCGCCGCCGGTTCCCTTACCGATCCGCCCGGCGAGCGCGTCCATCCGGGCGGAGAGCCACGCGGCGTCGCCCGCGGCGAGCGCCGCCAGCTCGCGCGGACCGAGATCGAGGCCGGCCTGCTCGTGGAGGATTCGCCGGTACTCCGCCTCGCCGACCGGCGTGGCGAGGTCGTCGTGGGGCGGGATCGCATCGCGCCGCTCGCCCTCGCGGGCGCAGGCACCCGCCAACGCGACGAGCAGGAGGGCGCCGAGCGCGGCCGCGCGACGCCTCATACCAGGGCGAACGTGACCGTCGCCTTGGCCACCACCCGCTCGCCCTGCCAGACCTCGCCCTCGGCGAACGCCATCCGCCGCCCCCGCTTGAGGAGCTTGCCGCGCCCCACCAGCCGGCCGGGCTCGGCGCGCGACATCAGTTGCAGCGAGACCGACACCGGCACCACGCCGGCCGCCACGCTCTGCGCCGCCGACACCTCGGCCACCGTCGCCAGCACCGCGAAGTGCACCGTCCCCGGGATCACCTCGTGCTCCGGCCGCGTCTCCAGCACCACCGACGCCCCGTCCTCCCCCGCCACCAGCCCCAGCTCCTGATTGAATCCCATGCCGGCGATTGTACGCGGCGCGCGGACCCGGCGCGCTCCGGCGTCCCGTCTGCTTTCAGCAGGTGCACATTCGCTGTGCGGCGCTTCGCAATCGGGCGGAGTGACCGACGACGGAAAGGACGCCATCCATGAAGCCTTCGACCCATCGGAAGCTCACGCTCACCGCCGCCCTGCTCCTCCTGCCCTGCCTCGCCGCGGCTCCGGCGATCGCCGGGGAGATCGCGCCGGGCACGCCGCCGGCGATCTCCGGCGTCGACGCCGACCTCCCGGCTCCCGACGCGGCCCCGGACACGATCGTGGAGAGCCTCGATTCGGGCGCCCTCTACCAGTGCATCCAGATCACCGTCTGGGCCCAGGATCCGGAGACCGGCGAGTGCCACGAGTTCCCGAACCCGTGCTCGGTGCCCGACGGCTGGAACCGGTCCTTCGATCCGGAGACCTGCACCAACTGGTGACCTGACCCGCCCGAAGCAGGTGGTACCTCGTCAGCTCGGGTAGTCCTCTCACTTGTCGTCCTGAGCGGGAGCGAAGGACCCGGGCGGGGGGCGGCCCGAACAGCGGGAGGGCTTGCCGCAGGTGAGGAGGGGCGGGGTGGGGTGGCGAGGCCGCGGGGCCAGTCCGGGGGCGATCGGGCCTCCGGCACGGCTCGGCTGGGAGGACGGCCGCCGTGGGCCTCGCCTGGGTTCGCTTCGCCGCTGGAGCGGGGGTGCACTGCCGGCGGCCTTGCCGGCTCGGCTCGCTCAACCGCCTCCGGCCGCGATCGCCCCGGCCCGGCCCCTCGACTTCGGGGGTGGCTGAGGGGGATGTCTCGGGCGATCGCTGCGCTCCGCCCTGCCGACTCCGCCCGAAGTGGGTGGTACCTCTTCAGCGGCAGGTGGTCCTCTCACTTGTCGTCCTGAGCGGGAGCGAAGGACCTGGGCGGAGAGCGGCCCGAACAGCGGGAGGGCTTGCCGCCAGGTGGTAGCTCACCCCCGCCCGGGCCGGTAGGCCTTGCCGGCCCGGGCATCGAAATCCCGCTCCGAAACCCACGACCGCCCGGAGAACGCCCCTCCTCCCATCCACCACCGAAGTCGAGGGTCCGTCCGGAGGCGCGAGCGCCCCGCGACGATTCTCGGAAGCAGTAGATCAGCGGCTGTCCGGCGCCGCTTCCTCCGCCAGAATCAGATCGCTCACCACCCGGTGGAGCTCGGCCAGGACGGCGCCGTGGCCGTCCGGGGTGAGAGCGAGACTGGGGCGGACCGGTGCGCCGGCGAGGGGCGTGCGGCGGACGATCTCGCGGCGCGCGGGGGACCAGAGGGCCAAGTGGTCACCGTCATCGCCGCTCCCGACGAAGTAGACCCCCTCGGCGGTCACCGCCCAGTCGCTCCGGTCGCGGGCGTCGACCTCGTCGTCCAGCACCCGTTCCTCCGGCTCGCCGAGGACGCCCTGCCGGAGCGGTCGCCGCCAGAGCCCCGGCTCGTCCCAGCGCGTGTGGTAGAGCCAGCGGCCGTCGGGCGACTCTCCGGCGCGGTAGCCGCCGCGGCGCGTGACCTGCGCTGCCGGACCACCCCCGGACGGCATGCGCCAGACCTGCCAGTCGCCGCTCCGGTCCGAGGCGAAGTAGACCGCCTGTCCGTCGCGGCTCACGCTCGGCTCGCGGTGATCGCCGGGCGGACCGGTCAGCCGGCGGGGCGGAGCGCCATCGTCGGCGACGGTCCAGAGGTCGAAACGGCCGCCGCGCTCGGAATGGAAGACGATCGTATGTCCGTCGGCCAGCCAGCGCGGGCTCCCCACCGGTGCGCCGCCGAACGCGGTGAGCTGCGTCGACGCCGTGGCGGCGGCGGGGGCCGGCCGTTCCGCCGCCAGGACGGAGACCCAGACCTCGGGGCCGCCGGAACGGGTCGAGACGTGGGTCACGCGGGCACCGTCCGGTGAGACGTCGAACGCCTCGTCGTAGAAGGTGGACGAAGGTCCGGGCAGGACGGTCGCCTCGCCGCTCGCCAGATCGTAGCGCCGGACCCGGAACTCCCAGCGGGCACGCCCCAGGACGATCCGATCTCCCGTACGACCGGGCCGCCGGGCGACCGTCACCCACCGGGTGTCGTCGCCCAGCTCCGGCATCGGGCGGAGCTCGCCGCTCGCCGCGTCGACGCTCCAGAGCCGATGCCGTCCGCCGTCGTGGATCGAGACGATCAGCCGCCGGCCGTCGGCGCTCCAGTCGACGTCGGCGATCTTCCGGCGCTCGGGGAGGAGCGAGCGGCTCGGCCCGCCGACCGCCGGAACCACCCGGAGCTCGGAGGCCTCGCCCGCCACGTTGCGTACGAAGGCGATCGAGGCGCCGTCCGGCGAGACGGCCGGCAGGACATCCCCCCGGACGGTCGGGGGCGGATCGGTGAGGCGCCGGCGCTCACGGCCGTCGATGCCGATCCGGTGGATCGCCAGCGGGCCCCCTTCGCCGGCCGGAAGCCCGAGCGTGAGCCAGCGACCGTCCGGCGACCAGTCGAGCCCCGAGGTCTCCACCCGGCCCAGGTCGGCCAGCCTGCGCTCGGCGCCGCCCAGAGAGGAGACCCGGTAGATCGCCCACCCCCCGTCGCTCCGCCAACGGCGGAAGGCGAGAGCGGTGCCGTCCGGGGACCAGGCGGGGCTCTCGATCGGATGCTCCCAGTCGGCCGGTTCTCGGTTGAGCCGCAGCGAGGCCTCGGCACCGACCACCTGGACACGGAGGTCGAGGGTGGCGCCCGCTTCGAGGCCGGAGGCGGACAGGTAGGCGACGCGGCTGCCGTCGGGCGAGAGCGCCGGCTCGTACTCCAGCCCCGGCCGCGCGGTGAGCGGTGACAGGGTCCATGGCGACTCCGCGCGGTGGGCCGCGCCGCGCAGCAGGCCGAGGGCGAGAGCTGCGACCGCGACGCCGAGGCTCGCCCGGGTAGCGAGACGGCCCCAGCGGCGCCCGCTCCGGCGAATCGCGTGCGGCTCGTACCCGTTCGAGCCGGCGACCGTGCCGACGGCGGCGACCAGTCGGTATCCGGCGCGCGGGATGGTCTCGATGTAACGAGGTGAGCGCGGGTCGTCACCGAGCGCCTTGCGCAGGGCATAGACGGCGCGCCGGGGGAGGTCCTCGGAGACGTGTTCGGTGCCCCAGACCGCCTCCTGGAGCGCCTCGCGCGAGACGACCTCGGGCGCGCGGGCCGCGAGCACCAGGAAGACCTCCATCACCTTCGGCTCCAGCCGCTCCTCCGACCCGTCCGGGCCGACCAGCGCGCGCCGCGCCGGATCGACCGTCCAGGGGCCGAGGGCGAATGCCCCGGGCGCCGCGCCGGGGCTCTTCACGGAACCTCCACGGAAGCTCCACGCCCGCTCCATGGCGGCGGGATGCGGGGGCCGCCATCGTGGCTCCGTCGCGAGCACGACGCTCCGACGGCATCCACGAAGGAGAAGATCATGCGTAAGATCGTAGCAGTCGGTTTCCTCGTCCTGCTCCTGTCCCACACCGGCACCGCGGCCGCCGGCGGTCCGCACGCCCTCGACATGCGCGCCGGCGCCGCGGCGGCGTTCGGGGGTTCGGGCATCGAGCGGACCCCGCTCGCCGGCGACGTGGCCCATTACCGCTTCGACCTCCGGGTCGGTGCCGGCGAGCACGACGTGATCCGAATGCATCGGGTCGTCCGGGAGCGGGCGCCGTGGCTCCCCGCGCGGGCCGGCCGCGGCGCCTTCCTGGTCCACGGCGACGGCTGGGGCTTCGAGCCGACCTTCCTCCCCGGAGTCTCCGCTCCGGACCTCCCGGACGACCGAGGCTTCGCGGTCTTCCTCGCCGAGCGGGGCCTCGACGTCTGGGGCGTCGACTTCCGCTGGGTCCGGGTGCCTGGGGAGACGGCCGACCTGTCGTTCATGGCGGGCTGGGGGCTCGCGACCCAGCTCGGCGACCTCGACCTGGCGTTGACCGTCGCCCGCGCGGTGCGGACCCTCACCGGGAGTGGGCCCGGCCGGCTCCACCTGGTCGGCTTCAGCCGGGGCGGCCAGCTCGGATGGGCGCTCGCGGGCGAAGAGAGCCAGCGCCCGCCCGCCCTGCGTCACGTCCGCGGCCTGGTCTCGATCGAAAACGCCTTCCAGCACGACGACCCGGCGCTCCGAGAGGCCGACTGCGCGAGCTACGAGGCGATCGCCGCCAGCCTCGCCGCCGGCACCGTCGCCTCCGACTACCGGATCGTGGGCGACATCGGCGATCTCGCCACCGCGGCGCCGGAGGAGCCGTCGCCCTTCCTGCCCAGCCTGAGCAACGCCGACCTCGCCGAGTGGCTCGGCGCCAGCGTCGGCGGCGGATCGATCCCCCACTTCCACTCGGTCGGCGGCCTGGTCGATCCGGTGACGCTCGTCACCGAGCTCCTCTACACCGATCCGGCGCCCTGGTTCGCGTTCCTCTCCGGCGCCGCCGCGTACCAGCCGCTCCGGATCAACCTGGACGGGCTCGCCATCGGCTGCGACGAGATCGACTCACCGTACGAGGCTCACCTGGCGGAGATCGAGGTGCCGGTCTTCTACGTCGGCGTGGCCGGCGCCTTCGGTGCGCTCGGAGCCCACGCGACCACGCTCATCGGGTCCTCCGACGTATCGAGCCTGATCGTGTCCGAGGCGGCCGACCCGGCGGAGGACTGGGGTCACGACGACCCCTGGCTGGCCCGGGACGCGGAGAGCGTCGTGTGGCGACCGATCCTCGACTGGATCGCCGCTCACTGAGGTTTCGGTGGCGGGAGGACCGCGAGGGCGTAGAATCCCCCGGACCTCCCGCCATGACCGCCCCCCGTGACTTCACCGAGCTCGACCAGTTCGAGGTCGATCCGCGCTCCGTGCGGCTCCTCGACGAGGACTTCTGCCGGGAGCGGCAGGTGGTGGTGCTCGGGAAGGCCGATCCGGCGGACCGCGAGGGGGAGGTGACGGTGGGGATGGTCGAGGCGCGCCGGATCTCGCGGGTGCGGGAGGTCGAGGCGCGGCTCGGCCGGCCGGTCCGGCCGGTGCAGCTCAACGCCTTCGAGGTGCGCCGCGCGCTCGACCGGGGCTGGGGCTTCGGCGACCCGGCGATGGACCCCGCCGTCCTGCACCTCGAGCCGGTCGCCCACCTCTCCCTGCGCGACGGTCCGGCGCCCGAGCTGGTCGAGGAGATCCTGAGCCGCGCGGTCGAGCTCGGCGCGAGCGATGTCCACGTAGAGCACTATGGCCACGACGTCGACGTGCGCTACCGGGTCGACGGCGTCCTGCGCCAGGTGCCGACGGCGCTCTCGGTCGACAACGTCGAGTCGGTGATCGCCCGGCTCAAGGTGCTCGCCGATCTCGACATCGCCGAGCGCCGGCGCGCCCAGGACGGCCGCATCCGGGCGCTCTGGGACGACGGGCGGAGCGAGCGGCCGATCGACTTCCGGCTCTCGATCGTCCCCGGGCCGGGCGGCGAGGACGCGGTGCTGCGCATCCTCGACCGCGCGACCGCGATCCTCGGGCTCGAACAGCTCGGCTTCGCAGGCGACGACCTCGCCACCTTCGAGCGGCTGATCACCAACCCGGAGGGGATGGTGCTCGTCACCGGGCCGACCGGGAGCGGCAAGACCACCACCCTCTACGCCGCGATCCACCGGGTCAACAGCGAAGAGAACAAGATCCTCACCGCCGAGAACCCGATCGAGTACCGCTTCCCGAAGACCAACCAGAAGCAGGTCTCGCCGGTGATGGGCTTCGCCGACTACGCGCGCGCCTTCCTGCGGCAGAACCCGGACATCATCCTGATCGGCGAGGTGCGCGACGAGGAGACCGCGGACGCGGCGGTGCGCGCGGCGCAGACCGGCCACCTGGTGCTCTCGACGCTCCACACCAACGACGCGGTGCGCACCGTCTCGCGCCTCGTCACCCTCGGAGTCGAGCCGGGGATGATCGCGAGCAGCCTCCTCGGCTCGCTCTCGCAGCGGCTGGTACGGCGGATCTGCCGGCACTGCAAAGAGGAGGCGGCGCCGAGCGCCGAGGAGGTGCGCCGGCTCGGGCTCGACCGATCGGGCCGGGGGGACGAGACCTTCTTCCGCGGCCGCGGATGCGAGGCGTGCGAGGGGCGGGGCACGAAGGGCCGCACCGGCATCTACGAGCTCTTCGTCCCAGACGCCGAGATCGCCGACCGGGTGGCCGAGGGCGCGCCGGTCCACGCGCTACGCGAGATGGCGCTCGAGCGGGGCATGAAGACGCTCCTCGACGACGCGCTCGAGAAGGCCCGCGCCGGCACCATCCCGCTCTCCGAAGTGCTGCGCGCGGTGCCGTACCGGATGATCGAAGGCCGGTAGCGCACGGTCGTCAGGCCGGATGGCCCGCCGTGGCGCCGGTCCCGGCCGGCGCACCGCCCTCCGCCGTGCCGGCGAGCCGCCCTTCGGGCACCAGCTGGGCGAGGGCGGCGCGGAGCGCGAGCGGATCGCCGACGGCGACCAGGGAGCGCAGCTCGCGGAGGGTCGCGGCCATGCGCTCGGGCGGGTAGGGGGAGAGGCGGCCGACGAAGATCTTCGGATGGCGCGTGCGGTCCATCCCCTCGCCTTCGAGCTCGATCTCTTCGAACAGCTTCTCGCCCGGGCGCAGGCCGGTGAAGACGATCTCCACGTCCTCGCCCGGCCGGAAGCCGGAGAGGCGGATGAGCTGGTGGGCGAGGTCGAGGATGCGCACCGGCTCGCCCATGTCGAGGACGAAGATCTCGCCGCCCTCCCCGAGGGCGCCGGCCTGGAGCACGAGCTGCGCCGCCTCGGGAATCGTCATGAAGTAGCGCCGCATCTCCGGGTCCGTGACCGTCACCGGTCCGCCGTGGGCGATCTGGTCGCGGAAGATCCGGATCACCGAGCCGGTCGAGCCGAGCACGTTGCCGAAGCGCACGGCGAGGAAGTGGGTCTCCGGGTAGCGCCGGTGGAGGTCTTGCACCACCAGCTCGGCGACCCGCTTCGAGGCGCCCATCACGGAGGTCGGCCGCACCGCCTTGTCGGTCGAGATCAGGACGAAGGCGCCGACCCCGAAGCCACCGGCGAGGCGCCCGATCACCTCGGTGCCGAGCACGTTGTTGCGCACCGCCTCGCCCGGGCTCGACTCCATCAGCGGCACGTGCGTGTGCGCCGCGGCGTGGAAGATCAC
>CAZLLV010000041.1:0-8354 GCA_964560325.1 uncultured Thermoanaerobaculia bacterium
GGAGCGCATCACCAGGGTGTTGACGAAGAAGCCGACCAGGTTCTCGATCTCGGGCCGGGTGCGGTTCGCCACCGGCGTGCCCACCGGCATGTCGGTGGCGCCGGTGGTCCGGTGGAGGAGCGCCTGGAAGCCGGCAAGGAGCGCCACGAAGAGGCTCGCGCCCCGCTCCCGCGCCAGGGTCCGGAGGCCGTCGGTCGCCCGCCGGGAGAGCTGCCAGCTCACGGTCGCCGCCGGGTGCGTGCGCTCCGCCGGGCGGGGCCGGTCGGTGGGCAGCGGGAGGACCGGCGGCGCCCCGGCGAGCTGCCGGCGCCAGAAGCCGAGCTCCCGCTCCAGGGTCTCGCCGGAGAGGTAGCGCCGCTGCCAGAGGGCGAAGTCGGCATAGCGGACCGGCAGCTCCGGAAGGTCGGCCGAGGGACGGTCGGGCGCGGCGCCACCGTAGAGGGCCGCCAGCTCCCGGAACAGGACGCTCGCCGACCAGCCGTCCCCCGCGATGTGGTGGAGCGTCAGGAGCAGGGCGTGGTCGTCTCGCCGCCGGCCGTCGAGGCGCACCAGCAGGGTGCGCATCATCGGGTCGGCGGCCAGGTCGAAGGGCCGGCCGGCCTCCTCTCGGGCGAGCCGTGCCAGCTCCGTCTCGCGCACCGGCGCCGCCAGGGCGCCCAGGTCGATCACCGGCAGGGGGTGCCGCGGCGCCGGGGGCCGGACGATCTGGACCGCGGCGGCCTCTTCGAGCTCCGCCGCCTCGTCGCTCGCCGCCGGCCGGAAGACGGTGCGCAGCACCTCGTGCCGGCGGGCCACCCCGGCGAGCGCCGCGGCCAGGGCCGCCGGGTCGAGGGGGCCGGAGAGGCGTTGCGGGATCGGCAGGTTGTAAGCGGCGTCCGGGTCTCCCAGGCGGTCGAGGAACCAGAGCCGCTCCTGGGCGAAGGAGGCGGGGAGCGGGGCGTGCTTCTCCGCCGGGGCCGCCGGGACCAGCGGCGGCGCCTCCGGTGGGCCGGCCTCCGCGGCTCCCCCTCCGATCTCGGCCAGAGCGGCGGCGATGCCCGCTACGGTCCGCCGCTCGAACACCCGGCGTAGCGGCAGCTCGACGCCGGTGCGCTGCCGCAGCCGTCCGGTCATCCGGGTGGCCAGGAGCGAGTGGCCGCCGACGGCGAAGAAGTCGTCCTGAGCGCTCACCTCGTCGAGCCCCAGGAGGTCGGCCCAGACCTCGGCCACGATCCTCTCCTCCCGGGTCCGGGGCGCGGTGCGCTCGGCGCCCGGGGGTCCACCGCTCTCACCGGTCGAGGCTTCGATCGCGGCCAGCGCCTTGCGGTCGATCTTGCCGTTGGGCGTCAGCGGCAGCGCGTCCAGGGCGGCCCAGGCGCTGGGGATCATGTAGGCGGGCAGGCGCTCGGCCAGGTGGGCGGCCAGGACCCCCGGCGAAGGAGCCTCGGCGCCCTCCGGCGGCTCGTAGTAGGCGACCAGCCGGTCGCTCCGGTCGCCTCCGGCCGCGTCGTCGCCGCGGCGGAAGAGGACCGCCGCCTCGGCCACTTCCGGGTGAGCGGCGAGCGCGGTCTCGATCTCTCCCAGCTCGATCCGGAAGCCCCGGAGCTTGACCTGGTGGTCGAGCCGTCCCAGGAAGGCGAGGCGCCCGTCCGGCCGGTGGATCACCCGGTCGCCGGTGCGGTACATGCGGCCTCCGGCTGCCGCGGTGAACGGATCGGGCAGGAAGCTCTCGGCGGTCGCCTCCGGGCGCCCCAGGTAGCCCCGGGCGACCCCGGCGCCGGCCAGGAAGAGCTCGCCGGCGACGCCGGCCGGCACCGGCCGGAGATCGCGGTCGAGCACCAGGGCCCGGGTGCCGGCCAGCGGCCGGCCGATCGCCGGCTCCTCCGGGGCGTCCCGCGGCACCCGCTCGAAGGTGGAGTAGGTGGTGTCCTCCGACGGGCCGTACAGGTTGTAGACCGCCTCCACTCCCGGGCAGGCGTAGATCCTGTCCACCAGGTCCCGCTTCAGCGGCTCGCCCGCCAGGTTGACGGTGCGCACCGAGTCGGGCACCGCTCCCCCCCGGACCAGCTCCGCGATCGCCGACGGCACGGTGTTGAGCAGCCGGACCGAGCCCCGGGCGGCGGCGGCCGTGGCCGAGCCGAAGAGCGCCAGCACGTCGTCGCCGATCGTCACCCGGCCGCCGGCGGCCAGGGGCGCGAAGAGCTCGAAGACCGAGAGGTCGAAGCTCATCGAGGTGGCGGCGAAGAGTCCCGCGAAGTCGTCTCTGCCGGAGGGGCCGTAGAGCCTGCCGGCCCAGAGGATCATCGCCGCCGCGCTCCGGTGGGGGATGGCGACCCCCTTGGGCCGGCCGGTCGAGCCCGAGGTGTAGATGAGGTAGGCGAGGGCGTCCGGGCTCACCTCCGCCGGTCGAGGTGGGGTGGGCTCGGGGTCGGCGGTCGATCCGGTCGGCTCGCCCGATTCGGAGAGGAGCAGCAGGCGCACGCCACGGTCGACCACCACCCCGGACAGCCGCTCCGCCGTCTCCGGCTCGGTGACCAGCAGCCGGATCCCCGCGTCATCGACGGTGAAGGCCAGCCGCTCCTCCGGGTACTCCGGGTCGAGGGGGACGTAGGCGGCGCCGGCCCGGAGCACGCCGAGGAGCGCTGGGACCAGGCGGGGCGAGCGGGGGAGCGAGACGCCGACCCGGTCTCCGGGGGCGACGCCCAGGGCCCGGAGGTGATCCGCCAGCCGGTGCGCCCGGACGACGAGCTCCCCGTAGCTGAGCGTCGTGCCGCCCCCGCCCTCCTCGTGGCTCCCCACCACCGCCACCCGCTCCGGCGCGCGCTCGGCGGCGGCCTCGACCAGGCCGTGGATCGTGGCGGCGGCGCCCTCCGGCGCGATCTCCGCGGAGGGCGGCGCCCCGCCGTCGGCCCACTCGTAGAGCACCCGGTGCCGCTCTCCGGGGTCCATGACCGGCAGCTCGGAGGCCGGCCGCTCCGGGTCGGCGGCGACGGCGGCCAGCAGGGTCTCGTAGCAGCGCAGCAGGCGCTCGGCGTCGGCGGGTCGGAAGAGGTCGGCGGTGTAGGAGAGGGTCGCCCGCCAGCCGCCGCGCTCTTCGGCCCCCTCTTCGATCAGGAGCGCCAGGTCGACCTTCATCCGGTCGTGGTCGGTGGGCAGGGTCTCGGCGCGCACCCCCGGCAGGCCGAAGGGATCGGAGCGCGGGTCGCCGCCCTCTTCGAGCCCGAAGGTCACCTGCACGAGGGGCTCGTACGACAGGTCCCGCTCCGGCACCAGCTCCTCGACCAGGCTCTCGTAGGGCAGGTCCTGGCGGGAGAGGGCGGCCAGCATGCCGTCCTTGACCCGGCCCACGATCTCCCGGAACGACGGCGCGGCTCCCGCCGGGAAGCAGCCGGCGATCCGGGTCCGCAGCACCAGGGTGTTGACGAACAGGCCGATCAGCCCCTCGGTCTCCTCCAGGGCGCGGCCGGCCACCGGCACGCCGACCGTCGCGTCGGGCCGCCGGTCATCGCCGCCTCCCGCGCGGCCGATCTCCGGTGCCAGGCGATGGAGGAGGAGCTTCCAGGCCGCCAGGTAGACCATGAAGCGGGTCGCCCCGGCCTCCCGGGCGAGGGCGTCGAGGCTCGCGGCGAGGGGCTCCGGCACGGTCCGGGAGCGGCGTCCGCCCCGGCGGTCGCGCACCGCCGGCCGGGGTCCGGCGAAGGGGAGCTCCATGACCTCCGGCATGCCGTCCAGCCGCCCGCGCCACCAGTCGAGCTGCCGGTCCCGCTCGTCGCTCTCCAGCCACTCCTCCTGCCAGGCGGCGTAGTCGCCGTACTGGATCGGCAGCTCGGGGAGATCGGCGTCCGGCTCCCGGTAGAGGGCCGCCAGCTCGCGCCGGAGCACTCCGAGCGACCAGCCGTCGCACACCGAGTGGTGCATCTCCAGTAGGAAGCGGTGGTGCTCGGGGCGCTTCTCGGAGGGGTTCGCCGAGGGAAGGCGGAGGAGGCGGGCGCGCAGGAGGGGGCCGGCCGCGAGGTCGAAGGGCCGGAGCGCCGCCGCCCGGGTCAGCCGGTTCGCTTCGGCCTCGGCGGCGGTGCCGGGGAGGCGGCCGAGGTCGACCACCGGCAGCGCCGCCCGCGGTCGCTCGGAGACCACCTGGACCGGCTCTTCCCCCTCCACGGAGAAGGTGGTGCGCAGGACCTCGTGGCGCTCGGCGAGGGCCCGGAGCGCCCGGGCCAGCGCCGCCGGCTCGAGGGGGCCGTCGAGCCGGTGGGCCAGGGGGACGTTGTAGACGGCGCCCCCGGGCTCCAGGCGGTCGAGGAACCAGAGCCGCCGCTGGGCGTGCGAGGTGGGCAGGACGAACACGTCCTCCGCGCCGGCCGGCGCGACCTCGATCTCGGCTGCACTCTTCGACATGACCTGTCCAGATCACGGCCCCGGCGGCCGGGCGGTCGCGCGCCCGGGGGTACCCGTCTCGGCCGTGCCACCCTTCTTCCTCAGCGAGGAAATTACTTGCTTGCTCCATTGTCTCGGTGCGTATGAACTAGGATTTTGGGACAGGTAAAATGCGGGGAACTTGTCACGGAAACGCCATCGTGAGCACTAAAGTGTGGGTTCCTCTATTCATTCATGCGCGACGCCAAGGCGTCGAGAGAGACGTCTCTTGCTTCCCATCTCCGGAGGTCGTGGGTTCGTGCGCCTTGGCCGCCCGTCCTGGGTCGGCATCGCCCTCTTCGCCACGCTGACGGCCGCGCTCTTCCCGGGGGGAGCCCAGGAGCCGGACGGTGGCGGCTGGCCGGGCCGGGAGGAGGTCCGCGTCGCTCCGGCCGCCTCGCCGATCGAGGTGGACGGCGTGCTCGACGAGGCGGCCTGGGAGAGCGCCGCCCGGATCGAGGTGACCCACGAGTGGCTGCCCCGTGACAACGCCCCGCCGCCGGTGGCGACCGACTGCCTGGTCACCTTCGACGACGAGCGTCTGTACGTGGCCTTCCGCGCCCACGACCCGGAGCCGGAGCGGATCCGTGCCTACCTCGCCGACCGCGACACCCCTTTCGAGGACGACGCCGTCGGCTTCTACGTCGACACCTTCGGCGACCGGCGCCGCGCCTTCCACTTCCGGGTCAACGCCCTCGGGGTGCAGCTCGACGCGGTGGCGAGCGACGTGGACGATTCGGAGGACTTCTCCTGGAACGCGATCTGGGCCTCCGCCGGCCGCATCACCGAAGACGGCTACCAGGTGGAGATGGCGATTCCCTTCGAGCAGCTCCGCTTCCCCCGGGCCTCCGGCGAGCAGACCTGGGGCTTCCTCGCCATCCGCAACTACCCGCGCTCGGTCTTCCACGAGCTGCGCTCCACCTACGACGACAAGAGCCTGGACTGCTTCGTCTGCCAGTTCGACACGGTCGCCGGGCTCGCCGGGATGGACCCGGGCCACAACCTGGAGGTGGTGCCGACGGTGACCGCCGGCCGCACCGAGTCGCGTCCCACCGAGGGCGCGCCCTTCGAGACCACCGACGAAGAGGCGGAGGCCGGGGTCTCGGTGCGCTGGGGCCTCACCCCGAACGTGGCGCTCAACGTGGCGGTGAACCCCGACTTCTCCCAGGTCGAGGCCGACGCCGCCCAGCTCGACGTCAACGAGCGCTTCGCCCTCTTCTTCCCCGAGCGCCGGCCCTTCTTCCTGGAGGGCGCGGACCTCTTCACGACGCCCCTCGACGTGGTCTTCACCCGCACGGTGGCGGACCCGAAGTACGGGCTCAAGCTCACCGGCAAGGAGGGGCGCAACGCCTTCGGAGTGTTCGCCGCCGAGGACCGCCTGAACAACCTGATCCTCCCCGGGCCGGATCTCTCCTCGTTCACCTCGATCGACCAGGACGTCCGGAGCGGCGTCGCGCGGTACCGGCGGGACATCGGCTCCACCTCCACGCTGGGCGTCCTCTACGCCGGCCGCGAGGCGGACGGGTACCACAACCACGTCCTGGGTCTCGACGGCACGGTCCGCCTCTCCGACTCCGACACGGTGCGCTTCCAGGCGCTCGGCTCGGATACCGAGTACCCGGACGATCTGGCCGCGGAGGAGGGGTTGCCCACCGGCTCCTTCGACGACACGGCGTGGCGGGTCGACTACACCCGGGCCGTCCGGGAGTGGCTCTGGTTCGGGCGCGTGTCGGCGGTGGGGGGGGACTTCCGGGCCGACAGCGGCTTCCTGCCCCAGGTCGGCTTCCGGGAGGCGATCGGCCTGGTGGAGCGCACCTTCTGGGGTGAGCCGGACGACTGGTACAGCCGCTTCCTGGTGCAGATCGACTACACCCACCGGGAGACCGAGGACGGGACCCGGCTGGAGGACGGCGCCAACTTCACCCTGACCTACCAGGGTCCGCTCCAGAGCCGGGTGCAGGTCGGCATCCGGCCGAACCGCGAGGGCTTCCTGGGCCAGGAGTTCGACAACCTGCGCGGCGACGTTCGCTTCGGCCTGCGCCCCAGCGGCCGCTTCGGAATGGAGCTCTTCGTCCGGGGCGGCGAGACGGTCGACTTCGTCAACGTGCGCCAGGCCGACTTCCTCCGCATCCAGCCGTCGCTCGACTTCCAGGTCGGTCGCCGGCTCTCCGGCGAGCTCGAGCACGTCTGGGAGCGCTTCGAGGTGCCGGCCGGCGAGTTCCTGGAGGCGAACCTCACCCAGACGACCCTCGTCTACCACCTGAACGTCCGCACTTTCTTCCGGGCGATTCTCCAGTACCAGGACGTCGAGCGGAACCTGGCCCTCTACGGCCCCGGCGTCGGCCTGGAGCCGGAGGAAGAGGAGCTGTTCACCCAGCTCCTCTTCTCCTACAAGATCAACCCGGAGACCGTGCTCTTCCTCGGCTACTCCGATTTTCACGAAGGGAGGCGGGGCGTCGACCTCCAGCAGCGCGACCGGTCGCTGTTCCTCAAGGTCGGCTACGCGCTTCTCTGGTAGCTACGCCACCGGCTCGGGCGCGTCCGGGATCGCGTCGGGCAGATCGTCCTCGACCCGGCGCACCCGGGGCTGGAGGTAGCCGCCGGCCGAGAGGAGCATCATGAGCGCGCCCAGGACCACGAAGAGGAAGCCGATCCCGCGGCCCTCGCCCACCCCCAGAACCCGTCCCACGCTCCCGGCCAGCGGCGCGCCCGGCGCCATCCACGGGTCGAGCAGCCCGTCCACCAGCGGCCCGGCCAGGAGGTAGGCGATCGGCGCCGTGAACTGGGCGATCAGCCGGCGCACGGCGAACACTCGCCCCTGGACCTCCGGCGGCACCTTCGACTGCCAGATCGCCTGGCTCGAGCCGTTCAGGATCGGGGCGGCGAAGAGGGCCACGAAGAGGGCGCCGCCCACGAGGTAGGGGTCGGGCCGCAGGCCGGCGGCGGCGATGCCGACCCCCATCACCAGGCCCATGGAGAGAACGCCGTGGATGCGCCGCTCCGGGCCGCCGTGGGCGCTCATCACGGCGGCGCCGGCCAACATCCCGGAGTTGAGGGCGGTCAGCACCAACCCCAGGATCGCCGCGTCGGCGAAGCCGAGCACCATCGGAGTGACCAGCACGACCACGAAGCCGAGCACCAGGTTGGCGGCGGCGAAGTAGACCAGCAGGCCCACCAGGCCGGGCCGCTCCCGGATGAAGGTCCAGCCGAAGAGGGCCTCGCGCCAGATCGAAGGCTTCTCCACGTCCTCTGGGCGCCTCGGCGGAGACGGGATGCGCACCAGGAGGAGGCCGAGGGCGGCGATCGCGAAGGTGACGAAGTCGGTGATCAGCACTCCGGCCATGCCCACCGTCACCAGCAGGAAGCCCGCCGGCGCCGGGGCCAGCGTGCCGGCCGCCGCCTGCCCGAACTGCATCATGCCGCTGATCCGCCCCAGGTGCTTCTTCGGTACCAGGAGCGTGCTCGACGCCACGTAGGCGGGCCACTGGAACGCCTCGGCGAGGGACCCGACCGTGACGAAGACATAGACGTGCCAGGTCGCCAGCTCGCCGGTCCAGAGGAGGACGGCCAGGCCGACGGTGGCGACGCCCGCCGCCGTGTCCGACCCCAGCATGGTGCGGCGCCGGTCCCAGCGGTCGACCAGGGCGCCGGCGAAGGGCGCCAGCAGGAGCCCCGGCAGCCGCGCGAAGAGGGCGATCAGGGCGAACAGCGTGACCGATCCGGTGGACTGGTACACCCAAACGCCCAGGGCGAAGCGCGTGAGCCCGGAGCCGACCAGCGAGACGAGCTGGCCGGCCCAGACCACCAGGAAGGCCCGGAAGCCGGTGGCGCGCGGCGGGCCGTCCGCCGGCTCGGTCACCAGGGCACCCGCTGTCCCATCTCCGGTAGCTCGGGACGCGGCCAGCCGCTCGGGCCGAGCTCTTCGACGATCGCCGCCTCGAGCACCTTGCGCGCCGGGTCCT
>CAZLLV010000042.1:0-24376 GCA_964560325.1 uncultured Thermoanaerobaculia bacterium
GCTCGGCGGCCGCGGTCGGCAGGCGGTAGTCGAGGTAGAACTGGCCCACCATCATCTCGTGCTCCGCCAGGTTCTCCTTGACCACGCGGATCTTCTCGCGCGCCTGCGCCGCGTACTCGCTGGTCGGATAGAGGCGCATGAGGTCGTCGTACGCGGTCAGCGCCTCCTCGGTGGCGGAGAGGTCCCGGTCGGGCCGCCCCATGCGCTGCGACAGGCTGTTCGCGACCTGGAACTGCACGTACGGGGCGCGCTCGCTGGTCGGGAAACGGTTCAGAAAGTCCCGGTACTTCGCCTCCGCCTGGATGTAGTTCGCGCGGCCGCCGTCGAGGTAGTAGCTGTCCGCCACCAGGAGCAGCGCCTCGCGCCCCTCGGCCGAGTTGGGCGACACCTCGAAGGCGTGGGTCAGGTAGTCGCGCGCCCGGACGTGCTTGCCGTCGGCGAGCAGCTCCTTGCCGCGCTCGAGCGACTCCTGCGCCGAGAGCTGGAGGATGGGGTCGGCCGCCGGGTTGCTCTTGCAGCCGGCGAGGCCGGCGAGCGCCAGGGTAGCCAGCAAGCAGGCGGCGAGCCGGGGCTTCGTGCCGCTTCGGAGGAGGGTACGGATCATTCGGTGGGGCTCCCTGCGCGGGACCGGATCTCGGCCATGGCGGCCAGCGGATCCTCCCGCTTGAAGATCGCAGAGCCTACCACGCACATCTCGACCCCCGCGGCGACCGCCCGCGGCACCGTCTCCGCGTCGAGGCCGCCGTCCATCGCCACCTCGACCACGGTCCCGAGCCGCTCGGCCATCGCCCGCAACCGGCGCGCCTTGTCGAGCGCCCGGGGCAGGAACGCCTGGCCGGCGAACCCGGGGTTGACCGACATGACGAGCACGAGGTCGAGGTCGGGGAGCGCGTCCTCCAGCAGCTCGACCGGGGTCGCCGGGTTGAGCGCCACGCCGGCCTTGGCGCCGGCGGCGTGGATGCGGCCGATCGTCCGGTCGAGGTGCGTCGACGCCTCCCAGTGGATTGTCACCCGGTCGGCGCCCGCCTCGAGGTAGTCGTCGAGCAGGCGATCGGGGTTCGACACCATCAGGTGGACGTCCATCGGGATCTCGGTGCGCCGGGCGAGCGCCGCCAGCACCGGGATGCCGAAGGAGAGGTTGGGCACGAAGTGGCCGTCCATGACGTCGACGTGGATCAGGTCGGCGCCGCCCCGCTCGCACAGGTCGAGGGCGCCCGCGAGGTCGGCGAGGTCGGCGGCGAGGATCGAGGGAGCGAGGAGCATCGGGCTCAGAGGTCGAGGTCGTCCTGCGGCTCGGCGGCGACCACCAAGGCGATCGTGTCCTCGCGCCGCAGCGGGTGCCCGGCTTGCGGGTACTGGCGCAGGATGACGCCGGGACGGATCCCCTCGTAGCGCTCGTACTTCACGCTCCCCAGGCGGAACCCGCGGGTGTCGAAGAAGCGCTGCACCCGGTCGTACTCGCGGTACACGAGGTCGGGCATCACGAAGGCCGGGGTCGAGCCCTCGCGGGCGAGCATCAGGTCGACTGTGCCGCCGGGCGCCACGGTGGTGCCGGCGGCCGGCTGCTGGCCGACCACCATGCCGGTCGCGGTGTCGTCGGCGAAGATCTCGACGGTCCGCCCGAGGGAGAGGCCGGCGGCGGCGAGGAGCACCTGGGCCGACTGGAGCCCCTGGCCGTCGAGGTCGGGGACCGGGATCCGCTGCGGGCCGAGCGACGACACCACCACCATCGCGCTGCCGCGCTTGACCAGCGCGCCCTCCGACGGGTCCTGCCGGACCACGTGGTCGGCCGGGACGGCGTCGTCGTAGCGGCCGTTCTCCTCCACCCGGAGCTCGAGGCCCTGGTCGCGCAGGAGCTGCCGCGCCTCCTCGACCGGGAGGCCGGTGACCTCCGGCGCGCGGGTGGTGCCGCTCCGGACGAACAGGCTGAACGAGACGTACGCCGCCAGCACGAAGACGGTGGCGACCAGTCCGAGGTAGGCGAGGAACCCGAGCGTCCGCAAGACCTTCTGCAGCATCGCCGTCGAGTCTAGCAGCCGAGGAGCGGCCGGAGGCTACAATGCCGCGCCATGCGAAAAGGACTGCTCGGGGCCCACGTGTCGATCGCCGGCGGCCTGCCCACCGCCATCGAGAGGGGACGCACGCTCGACTGCGAGGCGCTCCAGATCTTCGTCAAGAACGCCAGCCAGTGGCGCGGCCGCGCCCTCGGCGAGGAGGAGGCGGCCGAGTTCCGCGCCGCGCACGAGGAGGCCGGCGGCGGACCGCTGGTGGCGCACGCGAGCTACCTGATCAACCTGGCGGCGACCGATCCGAAGATCCTCGAGCGCTCGCGCGCGGCGCTGGCGGACGAGCTCGACCGCTGCGACCGATTGGGCGTCGGCGGCCTGGTGGTCCACCCGGGCGCTCACCTGGGCGCCGGCGAGGCGGAGGGGATCGAGGCCATCGCGGCGTCGCTCGACGCGGTGCTCGACCGGGTCCTGGCGGAGCGGCCGGAGCTCTCGACCCTCGTCCTGCTCGAGAACACCGCCGGCCAGGGGACCGTCCTCGGCTACCGCAACGAGCAGCTCGCGGCGATCCGCGCCGGCACCGGGCACCCGGAGCGGATCGGCTACTGCCTCGACACCTGCCACGCCTTCGCCGCCGGCTACGCGGTGCACGAGCCGGCGGGGTGGGACGAGTGGATGGCGGAGGTCGGCGAGGTGCTCGGCTTCGAGCGCGTGGCGGCCTGGCACCTGAACGATTCGAAGCAGCCGTTCGGGTCGCGCAAAGACCGGCACGAGAACGTCGGCCAGGGAGAGATCGGCCCGGAGTGCTTCGCCCGCCTGATCCACGACGAGCGAGGCGAGGGACGCCCGATGGTCGTCGAGACGCCGATGGGCGACGACGAGCTCGGGCACCAGAGGGATCTGGACTTTCTTCGCAGCCTGTAGATCGCCCGGCCACGGCGGGATGCGACCCGCCGCCCTACCCCCCGAACATCCCCGGCGGCAACCGCTTCGAGATGTCGAGCAGGATCACCGCCGCCATCAGCATGATGATCAGCAGGAACCCGACCTGCTGGATGCGCTCCTTGAGCGCCAGCGACAGGTCCCGCCCGCGCACCGTCTCGACCAGCAGGATGAAGATCTGGCCGCCGTCGAGGAGAGGAATCGGCAGCAGGTTGAAGATCGCGATCGACAGGCTGATCAGCGCCATCAACGAGATCAGCGACTTCGGCCCGGTGCGCAGCGCCTCCCCGGAGAGCGACGCGATGTCGATCGGCCCCGAGACCGCGCTCTTCGCCGACACCTCGCGCGTCACGATCTTGCCGAGCACCCCGAGCGTCGCGGTGGTCATGTTCCAGTTCCACCGCAGGCTCTCGATGAACGCCTCCCCGAGCGGATACTCGACGTAGCCGTTGGTGATCATCGCGATACCGATCTGCCCGACGCCGATGCCGCCCTCGACCCGGTCCTGCGGGGTCACCCGAAGGTCGACGATCTCCCCCTCGCGCCGCACGCCGACCACGACCTCCTCGCCCGCGTTCCCCTGCAGGATCTCGACGAAGCGGGTCTGGTCGCCGACCGGCTGCCCGCCGACCGCCGCCACCTCGTCGCCCGGCTCGAAGCCGGCCTCGTCCGCCGGCCCGCCTTCGACCACGCTCACCACCCGCGGCAGGAACTGCGGTAGCAGGCCGACGTCGGCGCCGCCCGTCGGCCCCTCGGCCCGAACCGGCGTCAGCTCGGTCGTGTACCGCTCGCCGCCGCGCTCCGCCGTCAGCTCGAAGGTGCGCCCCGGGGCGAGCACCGTCGTCATGAAGAAGTCGTGCCAGCTCCCGATCTCCTCGCCGTCGAGCGCCACCAGGCGGTCGCCCGGCTCGATGCCGGCCGCCTCCGCCGGCGACCCCTCGAGCACCATGCCGGCCACCGGCGGGAGGCGGTCGAGGTTCATCGCGACCGAGGTGCCGCTGGCGAACAGGCCGGTCACCAGCGCGATCGCCAGGAGCACGTTCATCGCCGGGCCCGCGATATAGACCAGGATGCGCTGCCAGCGCGGCTTGTTGAGGAACTCGCGCGGATCTTCGGAGATCTCGTCCGGGTTCTCGCCGCCCAGGCGCACGTAGCCGCCCAACGGCACCAGCGACACCCGGTAGTCGGTCTCGCCCCGCTTGAAGCCGAACAGGCGCTTGCCGAAGCCGAGCGAGAACGCCAGCACCCGGACGTCGAACGCCTTCGCCACCAGCAGGTGACCGGCCTCGTGGACGAAGATGATCACCCCGAGGGTGATGATGACGGCGACGATGTTGGTGAGGCTGTCCATGGAGGGCTCGCGGTCGGTCGGACGGGGCGCGGCGTGAAGGCCTTCGGCGGAGACGGAATTACAACCGCACTGCGCGGCGGAGGATTCCGCCCGGCTCCCCTACGGTCCCACCTCGAAGAGGTAGGCACCGGTGATCCAGAGGCCGAAGAGGAAGACGGGGGCGGCGAAGAGCATGGCGTCCATGCGGTCGAGCATGCCGCCATGGCCGGGCAGGAGCGTCCCGGAGTCCTTCACTCCTGCGCCGCGCTTGATCATCGACTCGACCAGGTCGCCCACCTGCGCCGCCGCCGCCGTCGCGGCGCCGACGAGCACCAGCCGGCCGTCGATCTCGCCGACGTACCAGACGCTCCAGATCAACGTCGCGACGATGCCGGTCAGAAAGCTCGCGACCGAGCCCTCCCAGGTCTTGTTCGGGCTCACGGTCGGCGCCAGCTTGTTCTTTCCCAGGCGCGAACCGACGTAGTAGGCGGCCGTGTCGCCGAGCCAGACGATGGCGAGGAGGAGGATCAACCACCAGGCGCCGAGCCGGTGCAGGTGGTAGAGGCTGGCGGTCGGCAGCGCGAAGTACGGGATGCCGAAGGCGAAGGCGCCGAAGGCGGGGAAGACCTCGGGCAGCGGCGTCTTGGCGAGGAGCACCAGGCAGCCGACGCCGACCGAGACCATGAGCGCTCCGGCGAACAGACGCAGGTCGTGCTCGCGGTCGCCGCCATAGAGCGGCAGGAAGCCGGCGAGGAGCACCGCCGCGAGCGGCACGAGCGCGACCAGCGCCTCGATCGGCGCGCCCGGCGCCCAGAAGCGGGCGATGCGCGCGAACTCCGACGCCGCCCAGCCGAAGACCACCGCGATCAGGATGAAGAACCAGACGCTCGGCAGGTAGAAGACCGCCGCGAGAAGGAGCGGGACGGTGACGGCGGCGGTCAGGAGGCGCTGCATGAGGTCGGGTCGACGGAGCCGGCCGCTTCGGCCGGCTCGGAGGGGACGGCGCCGAAGCGCCGGTCGCGGCCCTGGAACTCGATCACCGCCTGGTACAGCTCGCGGCGGCCGAAGTCGGGCCAGAGGGTCTCGGTGACCCAGATCTCGGTGTAGGCGATCTGCCAGAGCAGAAAGTTCGAGATGCGCAGCTCGCCCGAGGTCCGGATCAAGAGATCGGGATCGGGCAGCCCGGCGGTGTAGAGATACTCGCCGATCGTCCGCTCGTCGATGTCGGTCCCCTTGCCCGCCGCCCAGTCGGCGACGATCTTCCGGCAGGCGTCGACGATCTCGCAGCGCCCGGAGTAGTTGAGGGCGATCTCGAGCGTCATGCGGGTGCCGCCCGCGGTCGCCTCGATCGCCCGCTCGAGCTCCGACACCACCGACGGGTCGAGCTCGCGCCACCGGCCGATCGGCACGCACCGGATGCCGTTCTCGATCATCGTGTCGAGCTCCCGGCGCACGTACTCCTTGAGCAGGTTCATCAGGGTCCAGACCTCGACCCGCGGCCGCTTCCAGTTCTCGACCGAGAAGGCGTAGAGGGTCAGCACCTCGAGACCCATCCGCGCCGCCGTCTCGACCACCTCGCGCACCGCCTTGACCCCGGAACGGTGCCCCTCGACCCGCGGCAGGCCGCGCTCCTTCGCCCAGCGGCCGTTTCCGTCCATGATCACGGCGACGTGGCGCGGCAGGCGGTCGAAGTCGATGCGCCGGACCAGGAGCTCCTCCGGGGAGCCCTCCTCGGCGAGCGCGGACAGGTCGACGGAACGGGGGGACGGCGGCATGGCGGGGGGCATTGTACCCGGCTCCTCCACCGGCGGGATCAGGGGTGGCTCGCGAGCGGCGCCCACTCCTGCCCGTAGCGCACCTCCAGGAGGCAGAGGCCGTGTGCCGGCGCGGTCGCTCCGGCCTCGCCGCGCGGCCGGCCGTCGAGGAGGCGGCGGAAGCCTTCGGCCGTCCGCCGCCCCTCGCCGACCTCGATCATGGTGCCGACCAAGGAGCGCACCATGCCGCGCAGGAAACCCTCGCCGGAGACCCGGAAGCGCAGCTCCCCCGCCTCCTCGGACCACTCGGCGGCCTCGATCGTCCGGAAGGGCTGACCGTGCGAGCCGCCGGCGAGGGCGAAGGCGGTGAAGTCGTGCCGCCCGACGATCGCCGCCGCCGCCCCGCGCAACGCGCCGAGGTCGACGTCGCGCTCGAGACGGACCACGAACGGCGCGTCGAGCGGCGAGAGCACCGGCGCCCGGCGGAGGCGATAGAGGTAGGTCTTGCCGGTCGCATGCTTGCGCGCGTGGAAGCCCTCCGGCACCCGCGCCGCCGCCATCACCCGCACGTCCTCCGGGAGGAACGCGTTGGCGCCGTGCACCCAGGCCTTCGCCGGCAGCCCGCTCGCCGCGGCTCCCGCCGGGCCCGCGACGTGGGCGACCTGCCCCAGCGCGTGGACCCCGGCGTCGGTCCGGCCGGCGCCGGCGACGGTCACCGCCGGCAGGGAGAGAAGCCGCGCTAGCGCCTCTTCCACCACCTGCTGCACGGTGACGGCGTTCTCCTGCCGCTGCCAGCCGGCGTAGGCGGCACCGCGGTAGGCGAGGGTGAGCTTCCAGGTCACGGCGGATCCTCCCATCGCCGCGCGCGCGGCAGGACGGCGGCGAGCACGGCCGGCGGACCCCAGACCGCCAGCCAGACCCACGGAAAGAGCGCGAACGGCTCGCCGCCGCCCGCCCCGGGCAGGGCGGCCAGGTAGGCGAGCGGCGCCGTCGCCGCCGCCAGCAGCCAGGCCGGCTGGAGCGCCAGCGCGGCCCAGGGGAGGACCCAGAGGAGGTACCAGGGATAGACGGTGGCCGAGGCGAGCAGGACCGCTCCGAAGAGGGCGCCCGGCCCCGCCACCGGCCGGCGGTCGCCGAGCGAGCGGACGATCGGGGCCAGGAGTAGCAGTCCGAGGGCGAGCTTGGCGAGCAGGCGCGGGTAGACGTAGGGGTAGACGCGGTTCCAGGCGTCGTGCGCGCCGGTCGCTTCCTTCAGCCGGTCGAGCCCCGCCTTCACCGCGCCTTCGGCACCGGCCGCCGCGAGCAGGCGGTGGAGCGGCTCGTAGAGCGGCCCGTCGAACTCCCACGACACGCCGTAGGCGACGAGGCCCGGCGGCACCCCGCCGGTGGCGACGGCGACCGGCGCCAGGGCGGCGAGCAGGATCGCCCCCGCGACCGCCAGCACCGTCCAGGGCCGGCGGCTCTGGCGCGCCCAGAGCGGCAGAGCGAGGAGCGGAACCAGCTTCGCGAGCGCTCCCGCGGCGGCGAACGCGCCGGCGCCGGCGGCGCGCGACCGCGCCACCCAGAGCGCCGCCGCCACCGCCGCCGCCACGCCCAGGGCGTCGACGTGCCCCATGCCGGCGGTCTCGATCACCACCAGCGGGTTCCAGGCGTACCAGACGGTGCGGGCGATCGGCAGGCCGAGGCGGCGGGCGAGGGCGAGGAGGGCGGCGCAGCCGGCGAGGTCGGCCGCCGCGAGGAGCGCCTTGACGGCGAGGATCGGCGCCGGCAGGCCGGCGGCGAGCGCGAAGAGGCCGAGCGCGAGCGGCGGGTAGACGGTCGGCACGCCGCGGTGATCGACGCGCTCCCAGCTCCCGGGCGCGGCGCGCTCTCGCAGCGCGCCGAGGGCGGGGTCGTCCGGCGCCCGCCGGTACGGGTTCTCGCCGGCGAGCGCCACCGTCCCGTCCCAGGCGTAGCGGTGCACGTCGTTCGAGAGCGCCGGCGCGAGCGGCAGGGCGAGGAGGCGCAGGAGGAGCGCGGCGAGTAAGATGCCGGCCGGCGTCACGCAAGAGGACCGGCGCCGCGCGAGCCGATACGATGCGGCGAGGGCGGCGAAGCCGAGCGCGAAGAGCGCCGGCACGAGGTGGGGCGCGCGCGCCACCACCGGTCCCCACGCGACCGCGATCGACACCTGCACCGTAAGTACCGGCAGGGCGGCCGTCAAGCCCGCCCGGAGGGAGGAGAATGGACTCGGCCGCGTCGTCCTGGACGACGGCTCTCGTGGCAACGTACTACCTCATCCTGGGGGTGCTGGCCCTCTACGGGCTCCACCGCCTGGTGCTGGTCGGGGTGTGGTGGCGCACCCGCCACCGGGGCGCGCCGGCGCCGCCGGCGCCTCGCGAGTGGCCCAAGGTCACGGTGCAGTTGCCACTCTACAACGAGCTCTACGTGGCCGAGCGGCTGATCGAAGCGGTCTGCCGGCTCGACTACCCGCGCGACCGCCTGGAGGTCCAGGTGCTCGACGACTCGACCGACGACACGCGCGAAGTGGTCGCCGAGGCGGTGGCACGGGCTCGGGCGCGCGGCGTCGACGTCCACCATCTCCACCGCACCGACCGCGCCGGCTACAAGGCCGGGGCGCTCGCCGCCGGCCTCGCGCGCGCCGCCGGTGAGCTGGTGGCGGTCTTCGACGCCGACTTCGTGCCCCACCCGGACTTCCTCCGCCGGGCGGTCCCCCACTTCACCGCGCCGGGGGGCGAGGGGCTGGGGATGGTGCAGGCGCGCTGGGACCACCTGAACCGCGGCTACTCGCTCCTCACCCGGGTGCAGGCGCTGCTCCTCGACGGTCACTTCCTGATCGAGCACACGGCGCGCCACCGGAGCGGCTGCTTCTTCAACTTCAACGGCACGGCGGGCGTTTGGCGGCGGCGGGCGATCGAGGACGCCGGCGGCTGGCAGGCGGACACCCTGACCGAGGATCTCGACCTCTCGTACCGCGCGCAGCTCGCCGGCTGGCGCTTCCTCTACCTGCCCGGCGTCGGGGTGCCGTCCGAGCTGCCGGTCGACGTCAACGGCTTCAAGGGGCAGCAGCGGCGCTGGGCCCGCGGCTCGATCCAGACCGGGCGCAAGCTCCTGCCGGCGATCCTGCGGGCGAAGCTACCGGCGCGGGTGAAGCTCGAAGCGCTGGTCCACCTGACGAACAACCTCTCCTACCCGCTGATGGTCGCGCTGTCGCTGCTGGTCTTCCCGGCGATGGTGGCGCGCCGGGGCGGCGGTATGGGCGAGGTTCTCCTGATCGACCTCCCGCTCTTCCTCGGCGCCACCGCCTCGGTGCTCGTCTTCTACGCCGCGAGCCAGCTCGCCCGGTCGCGCGAGGAGGCGGGGGAGCCGGTGCGAAAGCGGCGCGAGATCCGCTTCCTGCCGACGCTCATGGGCGTCGGGATCGGCCTCGCCCTGTCGAACGCCCGCGCCGTCCTCGGCGGCCTGGTGGCGCGGGGCGGGGAGTTCGTGCGGACGCCGAAGTACCGGATCGAGGATTCGGAGGGGGAGGCTTCCACCGGTTCCGCGGAGGGTGGGAGGGAGAGTGGAGTGAAGGCGGACTGGCGGCGCCTGCGCTACCGCGCCGGCCGCGGGCTGACGTTCGTCCTGGAGGGGCTGTTCGCGCTCTACTTCGCGGTGACGATGGTGATCGCGTGGCGCTGGGGGATGTGGCTCTCGCTCCCCTTCCTCGCCCTCTTCCTGCACGGCTACGGCTACATGTTCTGGCTCACCCTGCGCTCGGGTTTCGGCGGCCGCGACCCGGCGCTCGCTCCGGCCTCCCCGGCACGCTCGCCGCGGTCGGCGCGCGGCGCGGCGAGCGGGGTGTAGGCGGGACCGGGCCGCCGGGCGGGGCGTAGAATCACGCCCGATGGCCACGCTCGAACGCCGCCGCCCCGGAGAGCTTCGCCTCCGCCCCGCCGTGCCGGCGGACGCGGAGCTCCTGAAGCGCTGGCGCGACGAGTGGAGCGTGCGCCGCTTCCAGCCGCTCCACGACCTGTCGGTGCCGCAGCTCCGTTCGGACGTGAGCTCGCAGCGGATGCGGGAGCTCTACCGGGGGCGGGGGGAGAAGTTCCAGTGGATCGTGGAGGAGGACGGGGTGGCGGTGGGGTGGGTGACGCTGGTGGTGTCGAACTGGGAGCACGGTCTGGCGGAGGTGGGGTACGCGCTCGGTTCGGAGCATCAGGGGCGGGGGTTGATGGTGCGGGCGCTGGGGCTGTTGATCGGGGATCTGTTCGCGCAGACGCCGCTGGAGCGGATCGAGGCGCGCTGCTCGGTGGACAACCACGCGTCGCAGCGGGTGCTGGAGCGGGTGGGATTCGAGCGCGAGGGGCGGCTACGCGCCTACTTCCGCCTCCACGGCCGGCGGGTGGACAACTACCTGTACGCGGTGCTGCGCGGGGACCGGTAGGGGCGGGATCGCATCCCGCCGGGGTGGGTGGGGCTGGGGGCGTGGTGGATGGAGGGGGAGTGCCTGCGATGCGGGTTCGGGCCGGGGGCTCTCGCGCCTCCGGCACGGCTCGGCTGGTCGGACGGGCACCGTAGGCCTCGCCTGGGTTCACTTCGCGGGGGGAGCGGGCGTTCCCTTCCAGCGAGCTTGCCGGCTCCGCTCGTTCAACCGCCTCCGGTCGCGAGAGCCCCCGGCCCGAACCCTTGGCGTCTGTGGTTGGGGATGAGGAAGGGCTTCTTGCCGTAGCCGCTCGGACTGGTACTCGTGAGCGAGGTGGTTTCCTGGGAACGACGTTGGCTGTGCTCCTTGACGAACCGTCCGCCATCGAACGCAGTCGCGCTGTGATGACCCAGGCGGTCCGGCGTCCGCCCCCGTCCGATCGCCGACCCAGGAAGCCCGCCCCCCGCTCACCACCGTACGTCGAGGGTCCGGCCGGGGGCGCTCGCGCTGGAGGCGGTTGAGCGAGGAGAGCCAGCAAGCCCCGGGTGAGTGCACGCCGGGTGCCCTCCGAAGTGAATCCAGGCGAGGCCTACGGTGGAAGGGATATCAGCCGAGCCGTGCCGGAGGCGCGAGCGCCCCCGGACGGACCCGCATCGCAGGCACGCCCGCTCCGACCACCACGCCCTTCCAACCTCCCCCGCCCAGATCCTTCGCTTCGCTCAGGATGACAAGGAAAGGTCGCAGAAAGAGGTTCGGGCGGGGGCGCCCTCCCTCCCCGTGAGGGGAGGAAGGGAAGGGGTTTGGAGGGGAGATCCGAGCTGCTCGGTCAGAGCAGCTCTAGATTCGCGTACTTCGCCATCATCTTCTTCTTCCCCGCCTTGTCGAAGAAGACCAGGATCTTCGCCTGATCCCCGCTCCCCTCCAGGCTCAGCACCACGCCCTCCCCCAGCACCGGATGCTCCACCCGACTCCCCCGCCGGATGCCCCGATCCGAGTCGCCGGCGAACCCCGCGCCACCCGCGGCGCCGCGCCCCGACGGCGACGACTGCGTCCGCCAGCCGTCCGGCCGCGCCGCCTCCCGCTCCTGGCCGAAGAACGAATACACCCCCTGCAACCGGTCCGACGGCGCCCCGCTCCGCTGGAACAGACTCGGACTCTGGTTCACCTCCAGCAGATGCCCCGGCACCTCCGCCACGAACGGCGACTCGAGCTGATCCTGGTAGCGCCCCGCGATCCGCCGCCGCCGGCAAGCCGTCAGGAGCAGCCGCTCCCGCGCCCGCGTCATCCCCACGTAGAGCAGCCTCCGCTCCTCCTCCACGTCGTCCGGCGTCCCCTGCGAGTTCCAGTGCGGCAGCAGCCCCTCCTCCAGCCCCCCCACCACCACCACGCGAAACTCCAGCCCCTTCGCGCTGTGGAGCGTCATCACCGACACCCCCCGGTCCTCCTGCCACGAATCGATGTCCGCCACCAGCGACACGTGATCCAGGAACGCCGTCAGCAGATCGTCCGTCTCCGCGTTCACCTCCTGCGACTCCGTGAACTCCTGCGCCGCGGACAAGAGCTCCCGGATGTTCTCCAGCCGGGCCTCCGACTCCGCGTCCCCCTTCTCCTCGTACATCGCGGCGTAGCCGGTCTTCTCGAGCAGCCGGTCGAGGAGCGCCGGCAGCGGCAGCTCCTCCGCCGCCTGCTGAAGCTCCTTCACCAGGTCGCCGAACCCCCGCAGCGCCGCCGCGCCGCGCGCCGGAATGTTGCCCATCTCGTCCTGCGCGATCACGTCCCACGGCGTCATCCCCAGCGACGCCGCCTCCTGCCGCAGCATCTCCTCGGTCCCCTTGCCGATCCCGCGCGGCGGCTGGTTCAGGATGCGCGAGAACGAGAGCGAGTCGCGCGGGTTGCGCAGCACGCGCAGGTACGCCACCAGGTCCTTGATCTCCGCGCGGTCGTAGAACCGCGTGCCGCCGACCAGGACGTACGGCACCTCCTGGCGCAGCAGCTCCTCCTCGATGGCGCGGGTCTGGGCGTTCGTGCGCACCAGGATCGCCATGTCGGAGAGCGGCAGCTCGGGACGCAGCGACTGGAGGGTGTTGACGACCCAGCGCGCCTCGTCGGCCTCGTCGTCGGCCCGGTAGAGCTCGATCTTGCGCCCCTCGCCCGAGTCGGTCCAGAGCTTCTTGCCGCGCCGCCGGCTGTTCTGCGCCACCAGCGCGCCCGAGGCGTCGAGGATCGTCTGCGTCGAGCGGTAGTTCCGCTCCAGCTTGCGGATCGTGGCACCCGGGAAGCTCGTCTCGAACGACAGGATGTTCTCGATCTCGGCGCCCCGCCAGCGGTAGATCGACTGGTCCTCGTCACCCACCGCGGTCAGGTTCCCGTCGGAGCCGACCAGGGCCCGGATGAGGGCGAGTTGGGCGTGGTTCGTGTCCTGGTACTCGTCGACCAGCAGGTGGTCGATCCGCCCGCGCACCCGGTCGCCCACCTCCTCCTCGCGCGTCAGCAGGCGGACGGCGAGAGCGATCATGTCGTCGAAGTCGACTCCGGAGACCGAGTGCAGGAGCCCCTGGTAGCGCCGGTAGATGCCGGTGACCTTCTTCTGGAAGAAGTCGACCGCCTCCGCCTCGTAGCCGTCCGGGGTGAGGAGCCGGTTCTTCGCCGCGCTGATCGCGGAGAGCACCGAGCGCGGCGTGAACGCCTTCTCCGACAACCCTTCGGCCTCGATCGCCTCCTTGACCAGCTTGAGCTGGTCGGTCGTGTCCAGGATCACGAAGTCGCGCTTGAGCCCGACCCGCTCGCCGTAGCGCCGGAGCAGCACCAGGGCGAAGCGGTGGAAGGTGCCGACGAAGGTGGGCAGCGGGTAGATGCCGAGCAGCTCCTCGACCCGCTCGCGCATCTCCGCCGCCGCCTTGTTGGTGAAGGTGACGGCGGCGATCCGCTCGGGCGAGACGCCGGCCACCTGGGCGAGCCAGGAGATGCGGTAGGTGATGACCCGCGTCTTGCCCGAGCCGGCGCCGGCGAGCACGAGCTGCGGCCCGTCGCCGTGCGTGACGGCGGCGATCTGCTCCGGGTTGAGGCAGGTTTCGAGGTCGAGGGGATCGGAGGTCGTGAGGCGCGACATGAGACGGACAGTCTCTCCGAGCCGGCGGGGGGGTTGCAAGGCCGGGCGCGGGCGCGCTCGTCCTACTCGAGCGGCGCGATCTTGCCGAGCGGCTCCAGGCTCTGCGCACGCTCCCACTGCTCCATCAGCTCGTCCTGGTGGAGCACCCCCCACTCGACGACCAGCCCACGTGCCCGGGGCGGGAGCTTGCCCTGGACGAAGGCGAGGGTGCGAATGTCGACCAGCGCTTCGAAGGAGCCGTATTCGGCGTGGAAGTGCGGCGGCGCGTGGTCGTCGAAGTACATCCGGATGACGATGCCGTAGAAGCGGCTGAGCTCAGGCACCGGCAGGGACGGGATCGGGGTTCGCGAAGAGCTCCGCCAGAGATTTTCCTGTCAGGCGGAGGTAGAGAGCATCTGGACAGAGATCGACCTCGTCGCTCCACGCGATCGCGCGGCCGGGACCAACGTGGACCTTCTCGAACTCGGCCCGGTCCTCCCAGAGCGCGAACACGCCGCGGCCCGCGAGGTGGGACAGATCGACCTCGCCCTCGGTGCCGTCCGAGTAGCGGATCCAGATCGTGTAGCCGGCTCGCGGCTCGACTTCCAGGGGCTCGATCATCGAGATCAATCTACCACCCCATGGCCCGTCGGCCGTCGGCCGCCGGGCCGGTGCCCGGCTCTACGTCTTCGCCTTCCGCTTCGGCTTGTAGAGCTCCGTGAGGGTCCCTTCGAAGTCTTCGGCGGCGAAGGCGACGGTTTCGGACAGGGTGGGGTGGGGGTGGATGGTGAGGCCGAGGTCGGCGGCTTCGCTCTGCATCTCGATCGCGAACGCGATCTCGGAGATCAGGTCTCCGGCGTTCACACCCACCACGCCGCCGCCGATCACCCGGTTCGTCTCCGGGTCGAAGAGGAGCTTGGTCGAGCCCTCCCCGCGCGCCATGCCGAGCGCGCGGCCGGAGGCGGCCCAGGGGAAGGTCCCCTTGCCGTACTCGATGCCTTCGGCCTTCGCTTGCGTTTCGGTCAGGCCGACCCAGGCGACCTCCGGGTCGGTGTAGGCGACCGACGGCACCACCCGGGCGTCGAAGGCACTCCGTTCGCCGGCCGCCACCTCGGCCGCGACCTTGCCCTGGTGCGACGCCTTGTGGGCGAGGAGCGGCTGACCGACCAGGTCGCCGATCGCGAAGATGTGCGGCACGTTGGTTCGCATCTGCCGGTCGACCGCGACGAAGCCGCGCTCGTCGACCGCCACGCCCGCCGCGTCGGCGCCGATCCGGTCACCGTTCGGCCGCCGGCCGACCGCCACCAGCACCCGGTCGAAGGTCGCCGCCTTCGGCGCCTCGCCGCCTTCTTCACCTTCTTGGTCGACCTCGAAGTGGACCTTCAGCCCTTTCTTCTGCGCCTCGACCTTCGCCACCTTCGTCTTCAGGAGGATCGCTTCCGTGCGAGACTCGAGCCGCTTCCGGAGCGGCTTGACGAGATCCTGGTCCGTGCCCGGCATGAGCTGGTCCATCAGCTCGACGATCGTGACCTTCGAGCCGAGGGCGCCGTAGACCGTCGCCAGCTCCAGGCCGATGATGCCGCCGCCGACGACCAGCAGGCGCTTCGGCACCTCTTCGAGCGCGAGGGCGTCGGTCGAGTCCATCACCCGCGGGTCGTCCCACGGGATGCCGGGCAGCTCGATCACCCGCGAGCCGGCGGCGAGGATGGCGCGGTCGAAGGAGATCGTCTTCGTCTCGCCGCCGTCTCCCTCGACCCCCTCGACAGTCAGCGTGTGCGGCGAGGCGAGGGTGCCGGTGCCGCGCACGACCTCGACCTCGCGGCGCTTCGCCATGCCGGCGAGGCCTTTCGTCAGGCCCTGCACCACGCCGTCCTTCCAGGCGCGCAGCGCGTCGAGGTCGATCTCCGGCTCGCCGAACTTCAGACCGTGCTCGGCCATCGCCCGGGTCTCGTCGATCACCCGGGCGGCGTGGAGGAGCGCCTTCGACGGGATGCAGCCGACGTTCAGGCAGACGCCGCCGAGGGGCGCGTGGCGCTCGACCAGGATCACCTTCTTGCCCAGGTCGGCGGCGCGGAAGGCGGCGGTGTAGCCGCCCGGGCCGGAGCCGAGGACGAGCACCTCGGCGTGCAGATCGGCGCCGGCGCGGTCCTCTTCGCTCGCGCCGGCGGGCTCGCTCTCCGGTGTCGTTCCGCGCTCCGCCTTCGGCGCCGGCTGCGGCGCCGCCTCGTCCTCCCCGTCGGGTTCGGGCTCCTCGCGAGGCTCGTCCTCCCGATCCGGCTTCTCGGTCTTCCCGGCCTTCGTCTCCGTCTCCTCGCTGCCTTCGTCGTCCTCGACCTCGAGGAGGGCGATCACGTCGCCCTGGGCCACCTGGTCGCCGGCCGCGACCTTCACCTCCTTCACCGTCCCCGCCACCGGCGACGGCACGTCCATCGAGGCCTTGTCGCTCTCGAGCGAGATCAGCCCGTCCTCGACCTCTACGCGGTCGCCGGGCTTCACCAGGATCTCGATCACGTCGACCGCGTCGAAGTCTCCGATGTCCGGAACGCGGATCTCTCGCGTCTCGCTCGAAGCCGAGCTCACAGCAGCAACCTCCGCAGGTCCCCGAGCACCTCGGCCAGGTAGCGCGTGAAGCGGGCCGCGGCCGCGCCGTCGATGGCGCGGTGGTCGTAGGAGAGCGAGAGCGGCATCATCAGCCGCGGCTCGAACGACTCGCCGTTCCAGACCGGCTTCCACGCGTTCTTCGAGACACCCAGGATCGCCACCTCCGGCCAGTTGACGACCGGCGTGAACGCGGTGCCGCCGATCCCGCCCAAGCTCGAGATGGTGAAGCTGCCGCCGCGCATCTCCTCCATCTTCAGCTTGCGGTCGCGCGCCCGCGCCGCGAGGTCGACCACCTCCTCGGCGAGCTCGAACAGGCCCTTTTGGTCCGCGTCCCGGATCACCGGCACCACCAGACCGCCGCCGGTGTCGACGGCGATCCCCACGTGGACGTACTTCTTGAGCACGATCGACGCGCCGTCGGCGGTCAGCGAGGCGTTGAAGCGCGGGAGCTCCCGCAGCGCCGCCGCCACCGCCTTGACCAGGAACGGGATCGGCGTGAGCTTGACGCCGCGCGCCTCCGCCTCCTTCGACAGGCCCTTGCGGAACGCCTCCAGCTCGGTCACGTCCGCCTCGTCGTGCTGCGTGACGTGCGGGACGGTGATCCAGCTCCGGTGCGTGTTCTCGCCGGTCAGCCGCTGGACCCGGGTGAGCTCCTCGGTCTCGACCTCGCCCCACTGCGAGAAGTCGATCTCGGGCAGCTCGACGGTCCCGATTCCCGCCCGCCCCGCGGCGGACGCCCCAGCCGGACCGGCGAGGCGCTTCTTGACGTACTCCTGAACGTCCTCGCGCAGGATGCGCCCGCTCCGACCGGTGCCGGAGACGCGCGTCAGGTCGACGCCCAGCTCGCGCGCGAAGCGGCGGATCGACGGGCTGGCGTAGACCTCGTCGAAGGAGGTGTCGGCCGTGGCCTCGTCGAGGGAACGGCGCTCGGGCTTGGGCGCCTCCGGCTTCGGCGCCTTCTTGCCGGCGGGCTCGCTCCGCGGCGCGGGGGCCTCCTCCTCCGAAGGCGCCGCCTCGTCCTCGTCCGGCTCGGCCTCCAGCACCGGCTCCTCTCCGGCCTCCGGCTCCGGCGCCTTCTCTTCCTTCTCCTCCTTCGGCTCCTTCTCTTTCTCCTCCCCGCCGCCCTCCTCCTCGACCTCGACCAGCGCGATCACGTCGCCCTGGGCCACCTGGTCGCCGGCGGAGACCTTCACCTCCTTCACCGTGCCCGCCACCGGCGACGGCACGTCCATCGAGGCCTTGTCGCTCTCGAGCGAGATCAGCCCATCCTCGACCTCGACTCGATCTCCGGCCTTCACCAGGATCTCGATCACGTCGACCGCATCGAAGTCCCCGATGTCCGGGACCCGGATCTCTCGCGTCTCACTCATGGCGTCCTCGTCCTCTGCAATCCATCGGCCTCGGGTCCCCGAACCGCGGGCGGAGACAAGGCTCCGCGGTCCACCGGTGGGTCCCCAACCTCGGGCGGAGACAAGGCTCCGCCCCTACATCCGTCGGGTGCGCAATCGTCCGCCCGGTTCCGGGAGCGCGCCGCGGGCTCCCCCCGGCGGAAGGCCTCCGAGGCGACACCGCCGACGCCTCGGAACACCGGCCGGCCCTCAGCGTGCGAATCCTCTCAAGCCACCTCCGAACGGTGATGAGGGCGGGGCGGGGGTTCCCGGCGGAGGGCGTCTGAGGCGAGCCCGCTCCACGGCGTGTCGAAGTGCACTCACGGGCCGCGGCGAGCCGAAGCCGAGGTGCGCGCCCTACGCCTCCCCCCGCCACCGAAGCGCGCACCGTCCCGGAGCCGGGAACCCCCGCCCCGCCCTCCGCCACCGATCCCCCCGACCCCCTCATACCGTCCAAGGCTCCGGCTTCTCCGGGTCGATCCCGTACCTCTCGATCGCCTCGCGCACCTTCTTCGCCGGCACCTTCCCCTCCTCCGCCAGCGCCCGCAACGCCGCCACCGCGATCCAGTACCGGTCCACCTCGAAAAAGCGCCGCAGCTCCTCCCGCGTGTCACTCCGCCCGAACCCATCGGTCCCCAGCACCACGTACCGGTCCGCCACCCAGTTGCGGATCTGGTCCGCGAACGCCCGCATGTGATCGGTCGCAGCCACCACCGGACCGCCCCCCGCCGGCAGACACTTCGCCACCCAGCTCTCGCGCCGCTCCTCGTCCGGGTGGAGCAGACTCCAGCGATCGGCCGCCATGCCGCTCCTGCGCAGCTCGTTGAAGCTCGTCACGCTCCATATGTCCGCATCCACCCCGTGCTCGGCCTCCAGCAGCTCGGCCGCCGCGATCACCTCGCGCAGGATCGTGCCGCAGCCGAGCAGGCGGACGCGCGTCTTCTTCCGGCCGCCGCTCTTCTTCAGCCGGTACATCCCCTCCAGGATGCCCTTCCTCGCCGCCTCCGGCATCGCCGGGTGCTCGAAGTTCTCGTTGTGCGCGGTGATGTAGTAGAAGACGTTCTCCTGCTCGACGTACATCCGGCGCAGCCCCTCGTGGACGATCACCGCCAGCTCGTAGCCGTAGGTCGGGTCGTACGAGCGGCAGGTCGGCACCACCGACGCCTGGACCTGGCTCTGCCCGTCCTCGTGCTGGAGACCCTCGCCGTTGAGCGTGGTCCGCCCCGAGGTGCCGCCGATCAGGAAGCCGCGCGAGCGCATGTCGGCGGCGGCCCAGATCAGGTCGCCGACCCGCTGGAAGCCGAACATCGAGTAGAAGATGAAGAAGGGGATCATCGGCAGGCCGTGCGTCGAGTACGCGCTGCCGGCGGCGGCCCACGAGGAGAGCCCCCCGGCCTCGGTGATCCCCTCCTGGAGGATCTGCCCATCCTCCTCCTCGCGGTAGTAGAGGAGCTGGTCGGCGTCGACCGGGTCGTAGAGCTGGCCGACCGGCGAGTAGATGCCGAGCTGGCGGAACAGCCCCTCCATGCCGAAGGTGCGCGCCTCGTCGGCGACGATCGGCACGATGTGCTCGCGCACCCGCTCGTCGCGGATGAGCACCGAGAGGATGCGCACGAACGCCATCGTGGTCGACATCTCGCGCCCCTTCGAGCCGTCGAGCACCGCCTGGAACGCGTCGAGGTCGGGGATCTCGAGCTTCGGCGCCTCGTGGACGCGGCGCGGGAACCAGCCGCCGAGCGCGTCGCGCCGGCTCTTCAGGTACTCGTACTCCTTCGAGTCCTTCTCCGGCCGGTAGTACGGCACCTCGTCGATCCGGTCGTCCGGAATCGGCACCCGGAAGCGGTCGCGGAACTTCCGCAGGTCGGCCTCGTCGATCTTCTTCTGCTGGTGCGCGATGTTCTGGCTCTCGCCGGAGCGCCCGAGGCCGTACCCCTTGACCGTCTTCGCCAGGATGATCGTCGGCCGCCCGGTGTGGTTCACCGCGGCGTGGTAGGCGGCGTAGACCTTGAACGGGTCGTGCCCGCCCCGGCGCAGGTGGTAGATCTCCTCGTCGGTCATGCTGTCGACCATCTCGGCGAGCTCCGGGTACTTGCCGAAGAAATGCTCGCGCACGTAGGCGCCGCCGTTGGCCGCGTACGCCTGGTACTCGCCGTCGACCACCTCCATCATCCGCTGGCGCAAGAGGCCGCTTTCGTCCTTGGCGAGGAGCGGGTCCCAGCTCCTCCCCCAGACCAGCTTGATGACGTTCCAGCCGGCGCCGCGAAAGAGGGTCTCGAGCTCCTGGATGATCTTGCCGTTGCCGCGCACCGGGCCGTCGAGCCGCTGGAGGTTGCAGTTGACGACGAAGATCAGGTTGTCGAGCTGCTCGCGGGCGGCGAGCGCGATCGCGCCGACCGACTCCGGCTCGTCCATCTCGCCGTCGCCGCAGAACGCCCAGACCTTGCGGCCGGTGGAGTCGGTCAGCCCCCGCTTGTGGAGGTACTTCATGAAGCGGGCCTGGTAGATCGCCATGATCGGCCCGAGCCCCATCGAGACGGTCGGCACGCACCAGAACTCGGGCATCAGCCAGGGGTGCGGGTAGGACGACAGGCCGGGCTTCTCGACCTCGCGCCGGAAGTGGTCGAGCTGCTCCTCGTCGAGCCGGTGCTCGAGGTACGCCCGGGCGTAGATGCCGGGCGAGCTGTGCCCCTGGAAGAAGACGATGTCGCCCCGGTTCTCCTCGCTCGGCGCCTTGAAGAAGTTATTGAAGCCGATCTCCCACAGGTTGGCGAGCGACTGGTAGCTCGCGATGTGGCCGCCGAGGCCGGGGAAGCGCTTGTTGGCCCGCAGCACCATCGCCATGGCGTTCCAGCGCATCAGGCTCTTGAGCCGGCGCTCCATGTCGTAGTCGCCGGGCCGGCGCGCCTCCTCCTCCGGCGGGATGGTGTTGATGTACTCGGTGTTGAGGCGGAACGGGATCTGCCCGCTGTGGCGATGGAACCGCTCGGTCAGGCGCTCGATCAGGTACTGCGCACGGGCGGTGCCGTCGTGCTCCAGCACCGCCTCGAGGGCGTCGGTCCATTCACGAGTCTCTTCCGGGTCGATGTCCTGTCGCCGTGGATCGTCAGCCATGGAGTCTCTCGAAGAGGTTGGGGGAGGATCCCCGGGGGTCGGGGAGGCGCCGTCGAGGGGCGTAGTATGCCAGACCGATGCCGCAACCTCCGGATCGCACGCCCACCCCGACCCCCTCCGCTTCGGAGCAAGAGGTTCGGGCGGGGGCGTCCCTCCCTCCCCGCGCGGGGAGGGAGGGATCGAGGGAGAGAGGGGCGATCCGTAGAGCCCCGGGGTTGTACGTCCATGTGCCGTTCTGCTCGGCGATCTGCCCGTACTGCGACTTCGCGGTGACCCGGGGCGGGCCGGAGCGGCGCGCGGCGTTCGTCGAGGCGCTGGCGGCGGAGGCGGCGCTCTACGGGAAGCGGCGGGGCGGTTGGAACGAGGGCGCGTTCGACACGATCTATCTCGGGGGCGGCACGCCGTCGGCGCTCCCGGTCGCGGCGCTCGGTCGGCTGCTCGCGGCGCTTCGCGAGCATCTGCCGGTAGCGCCGGACGCCCGGATCTCGGTCGAGGCGAACCCGGAGGACGTGAACGAGGAGATGCTGGCCGGCCTGCGGGAGCTGGGGGTGGGGACGCTCTCGCTCGGCGTGCAGTCGTTCGACGCGGCGGCGCTGAAGTTCCTCGGCCGGCGGCACACGCCGGAGGAGGCGCGGCGGGCGGTGGAGCGGTCGCTCGCGGCGGGGTTCGAGAGCGTGTCGGTCGACGTGATCTTCGGGCTGCCGCCCCAGCGCGGCGGGCTGCCGGAGGCGCTGGAGCGGACGCTCGCTACGGTGGTTGAGCTGGCGCCGCAGCATGTCTCCTGCTACCAGCTCACCTTCCACGAGGGAACGCCGTTTTTCCGCGGGCTCGAGCGGGGCGTGATCCGGGAGCTGCCGGAGCCGGCGCAAGCGGAGGCATACGAGCGGGTGCTGGGCACCCTCACGGCGGCGGGGTACGAGCCGTACGAGGTCTCCAACTTCGCGCGGGAGCCGCGCTTCCGATCACCCCACAACCGGAAGTACTGGGACCACACGCCGTACCTGGGGCTGGGGCCGTCGGCGCATTCGTTCGACGGGCGGCGGCGGTGGTGGAACGTGCGGGAGGAGGGGGCTTGGCGGGGGCGGGTGCTGGCGGGGGAGCGGCCGGTGGCGGGGGAGGAAGTGCTGGGGCGGGAGGAGCTGGCGCTGGAGGCGTCGATGCTGGGGTTGCGGACGGCGCGGGGGGTGGATCTGGACGCGTTCCGGGAGCGGTTCGGGGTGGATCTGGTGGCGCGGAACCGGGGGCGGGTGGAGGCGTTGGTGGCGGAGGGGTTGGTGGTGGTGGAGCGCGAGGAGGGGCGCGAGTGGCTACGGCCGACGCTGCGGGGGTTCGCGGTGGCGGACGGGTTGCCGGTGGGGTTCGAGGTGGGGGTGGAAATGGCGGGGGGCGGCGAAGGCGGGAGGTGACTTCGGGAGGGGTTCGGAGGGGGGCGTGCGTGCGGGGCGGGGCTCCCCCTGCGGGACGGCGCGCGCGACAGCGTTGGAGAGGGAGGCGTAGGGCGCGCGCCTCGGTTCGGGCTCGGCGCGGAGCAGGCGTGCACGTAGGGATGATCGGGAGCGGCCGAGCCCTCAACGCCCTTCGGGGGGAGCCCCGCCCCGCCCGCACGCCCTTCGCCGTTCGTTGCCGTAGCCCGGAGAGGGCGGGTAGCGCTCATCACCGAATCTGTAGGGGAGGAGCCTTGTCTCCTCCCGCCGCGCGCCAGCGCGGGCGATGGTCCGGAGATCACCGAACTTCGGGCGGAGACAAGGCTCCTCCCCTACGGACCGTCCGGTGGATCGAACGCCCTGAACGGAAAACCCCCGCCCACCGGGCGGTGAGCGGGGGTCGGGTACGGCGATACTGCTGGCGGTCGATCAGTACCGGTAGTACTCCGGCTTGTACGGGCCCTCGACCGGCACGCCGATGTAGTCGGCCTGGTCGTCGGAGAGCTTCGTCAGCTCGACGCCGAGGTGGTCGAGGTGGAGCCGGGCGACCTCTTCGTCGAGATCCTTCGGCAGCACGTAGACCTGCTTGTCGTACTTGCCGGGGCTCTGGGCCAGGTCGATCTGGGCCAGGACCTGGTTGGCGAAGGAGGCGGACATGACGAAGCTCGGGTGGCCGGTGGCGCAGCCGAGGTTGAGCAGGCGGCCTTCGGCGAGCACCAGGATCGAGTGCCCGTCCGGGAAGACCCACTCGTGGTACTGCGGCTTGATCTCGATCTTCTCGATCCCTGAGATCTTCGCCAGGCCGGCCATGTCGATCTCGTTGTCGAAGTGCCCGATGTTGCCGACGATCGCCTTGTCCTTCATGCGCGCCATGTGCTCGGCGGTGATCACGTCCTTGTTGCCGGTCGCGGTCACGAAGACATCGGCCCGCTCGACCACGCTGTCGAGAGTCTTGACCTCGTAGCCTTCCATCGCCGCCTGGAGCGCGCAGATCGGGTCGATCTCGGTGACGATCACCCGGCAGCCCTGGCCGCGCAGGGACTGCGCGCACCCTTTGCCGACCTCGCCGAAGCCGAGCACCACGGCGGTCTTGCCGCCGAGCATCACGTCGGTCGCCCGGTTGATGCCGTCGACCAGCGAGTGGCGGCAGCCGTAGATGTTGTCGAACTTCGACTTGGTGACCGAGTCGTTGACGTTGATCGCCGGAAAGAGGAGCGTGCCCTCCTTCGCCATCCGGTAGAGCCGGTGGACGCCGGTCGTCGTCTCTTCGGAAACACCGCGGATGCCGGGCACCGTGCGGCTCCAGCGCTTCGGGTCGTTCTTCATCTCGGAGCGGATCAGCTCCAGGATGACGCCCCACTCCTCCGGCTCGGTCTCCGGATCGAACTCCGGCACCCGGCCGGCCTGCTCGAACTCCAGGCCATTGTGCACGAGGAGCGTCGCGGCGCCGCCGTCGTCGACGATCTGCTCCGGGCCGGAGCCGTCCGGCCAGAGGAGCGCCTCCGAGGTGCACCACCAGTACTCGGGCAGCGTCTCGCCCTTCCAGGCGAAGACCGGCGTGCCCTTCGGGTCCTCCGGCGTACCGCCGGACTCGGGCCGGCCGACCACCACCGCGGCGGCGGCCGGGTCCTGGGTCGAGAAGATGTTGCACGAGACCCAGCGCACGTCGGCGCCGAGCTCGGTCAGGGTCTCGATCAGCACGGCGGTCTGGACGGTCATGTGCAGGCTGCCCATCACCTTGATGCCGGCGAGCGGCTTTTCCGGGCCGTACTTCTCACGGATGGACATCAGGCCGGGCATCTCGTGCTCGGCGAGGCGGATCTCCTTGCGGCCGCTCTCGGCGAGGCGGAGGTCGGCCACCTTGAACGGCTCGCGGCCCACCTCGCGGGCGGCTTCGAACGGGTGCTTCTCGGTCGTGACGGCGGTGGTCATGTCGGTTCTCCTCAGGTGTCGGATGTCGTCGGATGCGTCGATGGCGGGCCGGGGCGCGCCGGGTTTCGGTTCGTTCTTCGGTGGTCGCGCTACTCGATCGGGATCGCCCGGCGCGCGGTGGCGGCGAAGAGGGTCGGCCCCTTCGCCTCCGGATCGGGCGGCAGCGACACGGTCCGGAGGCCCTCGAAGCCCGCCGCCTCCAGCCAGCGGGCGAGCTGCCGCTCTTCGAAGCCGAGCCAGACGTGCCCCATCTCCTGCCGGTACTCCTGCCGGTCGTGCGGGTGCATGTCGACCACGAGCAGGCGCCCCTCGGGCTTCAACGCCCGCGCCAAGCCGGCGAGCGCCCGGCCCGGCTCCACCACGTGGTGGAGCACCAGGTAGAGGACCGCGGCGTC
>CAZLLV010000043.1:0-3383 GCA_964560325.1 uncultured Thermoanaerobaculia bacterium
GAGCGGATCGAGCTCGACGACCCGCGAGCGCTCCAGCACCCCCTCCCGGCCGGGCCCCATGTTGTCGAACAGCAGGAGGCGGTCGCCGTCGACGACGGTCGGCTGGTGCTGCTTGCGCCACGGTCCGGTCTTCGCCCAGACGATCTCCTCGCGCTCCGGGTCGAGCACGGCGAGCGCGTCGAGCTCGAGCACCGAGAGCAGGAGGTTCCCCGCCCGAAAGGCCGGATCGATCCCGGCGAGCCGGCCGTCGAGGATCTCGAGGGTGTTGGTGTGGAGGACGTCGGGGCGCGGCGGCATCCGTTCGAGGAGCGCGGCGTGCTCGGAGCGCTCGAACGCCTCCAGGATCGAGATCTTCCGCTCCACGCGGCCGGTGTCGGGGTCGAGGACGCTCACCTGGTCCTCGAGCACCGCGCCTTCGCGCCCGAGCCGCGGAATCACCTTGCCCTCCCGGTCGAGGACCCAGATGCGGCCGTCCGGAGCGATGTCGAGATCGTGGTGCGCGCCGCCCTCGTACGACCAGACGAGCGCCGATTCGCGATCGAGCTTGACCAGCCCGAGCCCCTCGTAGATCGCCAGCACCGAGCCGTCCGGCAGCAGGCGCGCGCGCCGGAAGTACTCGATCCTGCGGATCTGATCGCGGGTCTCGGGGTCGCGGTAGAGCTCCGGCCGGAGCCGGCGCAGCGGATACCTCCAGCGGTGGAGGACCCGCCCGTCCATGTCCGTCAGGAGCGCCTCCGGCGCGTGGCCGGAGGTGTAGAAGTTCAGCCCGTCCCACGCTTCGGGCCGGTGGACCGGCACCACCTCCGCCGTCTCGCCGGCCGGCCGGTAGCCCTGGAGGTAGGGCATCGCGAGGAGGGCCTCGTCCGCCTCCGAGCCGGCGGCGGGCACCGGTGTGCGTGCGGGCCGCCACTTGCCCGTGGTCGGATCGTCGCTCGACGCGCCCTCCCCGACGGCCGCGGCGGCCGGCGCCGTCTCGGCGCGGTCGGCATCCGGATCCTCACCGACCGCACCGCACCCGAGCGCCCAGGCGACGGGCAGCGCCAGGAGGAGCGGGAGGAGCGCTCGGGCGCGCTCGGCGACTCGGTTCGTTCGGTTCATGTGAAAGAGCCGCCGGGCACCGAGGCACCCGGCGGCTCGATCGATCACTCCGTGTGGCGGCCGAAGCCCCTACTGGCCGACGATGTAGGCCGGATCGTTGGTCCGGTTCACCACCTGCCCGGCGGTCAGCAGCTTGCCGGACTTGACGTCGATCCGGACCACGAAGCCGCCCGGGACCGCGGCCGGAAGCGGGTGCGCCTCCGGGTTGATCTGGCGGAACTTGCCGCGGCCGAGGCGGACGCCCGTCTCGCTGCCGAGCTCGTTGCCGTCGACGTCGAAGTAGCGCAGGTCGTACTCCGCCACCTCGTCATCCGACGGGTTGAACAGCCAGACCGTGGTCCGGTGGTCTTCGTCCTTGCGCAGACCGACCAGCGTGTGGGCCCCGCCGGCGACCGCCGCGTCGTCCTCGGTGAGCGCCGGCATGAACTGGCCGTAGTACTCATCCGGCTTCGACGTGTCGTAGCTCTCGCCCTGGACCACCGGGAAGACCCCGCCCGGGGCCTCGCAGGCGATCGTGAGCGCGCCCACCGAGTTGCCCAGGTCCCACTCCCCGACCACGTCGACCATCCGCAGGCTCTCGCCCGGCTGGAGGGTCTCCGAGATCGGCGACGTCGCCTCCGACTGGAAGCCGGCGTTGGTGAAGGCGAGGTCGCACAGCACCGACTCGCCGGCCGTGTTGCCGAGCACCACGTCCGAGCGGAAGAAGCTGTCGTTGAGGCCCGGCGTGTTCAGCGCTCCGACCAGGAAGACCTTGCTCGCGTCGGTCCGGCCCCCCCGCACGAACGAGGGGTCGAACGACTTGCGACGGAGGTTGGCACCGTAGACGAAGGGGACGGGGCTCCCCTCTTCCGGCACGATCTCGATCCGGTAGTCGTCGAGCGCATCGATGCCGAAGTGTTCCGCCAGAACCTCGGACTGGTACTGCTTCTGCCCGAACCGGGCGATCGCTCCCGGTTCATCGGTCCCGCCGACCAGGCGGCCGAGCGCGTCGTAGAAGCGCAGGTGGTAGAAGAAGGGCTCGTCGTTCGGATTGCTGATCCCGAAGTAAGCCAGCCGCTCGTCGTTCGCGTTGAGACCGACGAGGTGGGTCATCGCGGACCCGGTCCCTGTCTTGACACCGCTCCCGTCGACCCGCAGGCCCGGCACCACCTGGCCGAAGACGGCGCCGTCCGCGCGGAAGGTGTGGTTCGCCGACGTGACGACCGGCTGCCCGGAGCCCTCGACCGGCTCCACGAAGACGAAGCCGGAGTTGTTGGCGCGGTCGAACAGCTCGGCCATCGCGTCGGGCACGTGCAGCGTGCCGTTCGGCGCGATCGTCCGCTCGACCTGCGGCGGATCGGGCTCCGGCAGGCCACGCGTTCGGAACGTCAGCTTGACGGTCAGCGGCTCGGCGCCGGGGTTGTGGACGTCGAGGTCGCTCGACTGCGGCAGCGCCTTGTCGGCCTCGGCGCGGGCGATCCACGGCACCACGACCGAGCTGAGCTGCGACACCGGCGCGCCGGTGACGACGAAAGTCCGGATCGTCGTGTCCGAGACGCCCTCGTTCGTGGCGGTGTAGGTCAGAGCGTAGCTGCCGGGCTGGGCCCACGTGTGGGTCACGTTCTTGCCGCTGGCCGTGGTGCCGTCGCCGAAGTCCCACTGGTGGCCGGTCGCCCCCTCGGTGGTGCCGGTGAAGTCGACCTTCTGACCGGTGGTGGAGCTGCAACTGTGGATGCCGAACTGCTGCACACAGGTGGCGCTCGTATCGAAGCTCGCATCGACCGGCGGCCCGCCGTTGCCGACGGTGATCGTCTTCGCGCTGGTGCTCGACACGCACCCGGCGGAAAGGCAGGTCGAGTCGCTGACCGTCAGCTTGACCTGGTACGACTTGGCCGTCTCGAAGACGTGGGTCGTGGTCTCGCCGAAGGCGTTCTCGCCGTCACCGAACTCCCAGTAGAAGGCGAGGTTCGGGCCGGTCGAGGCTCCGCCGTCGAAGGTCACCGTCTCACCCGCGGCCGGCTGGGCCGGGGAGAAGGTGAAGCTGGCGTTGAAGCCGTTTCCTCCACCGCCGCCTCCTCCTCCACCACCACCGCCTCCACCGCCACCGCCGCCGCCGGAGATGGTGACGACGCGGGTGCCCTGGACGCTGCCACAGGCGCTGTTGCGCGCGGTGATCGTCTTGTTGCCGGCGCTCGGGAACGAGACGGCGATCGAGGAGTCGGTGTCCGACACGCTCACCCCGGTCGCCGACCAGGTCCAGCCGTTCGCGGTCGGCGAGCAGTTCGAGGCGTTGGCGCTGAAGCTCA
>CAZLLV010000044.1:0-2632 GCA_964560325.1 uncultured Thermoanaerobaculia bacterium
GAGGAGCCGGTGCTGGGCGGCGAGCGCGACCTCTACGCCGGCGAGGTCGCCTACCTCGACCGCCAGGTCGACCGGCTGCTCGGGTTCCTCGAGAGCCGCGACCTGCTCGAGGAGACGATCGTCGCCTTCGTCTCGGACCACGGCGAGAACCTGGGCGAGCACGGCATCGACTACCGCCACACCGGCCTCTTCGAGACGACGACCCACGTGCCGCTGATGATCCGCTGGCCGGGCCGCGCCGGGCCGGGGGCGGCCGAGCGGCCGGCGGAGCCGGGGGCGCGGGGGCGGCGGTTCGAGGGCCTGGTGCAGACGCTCGACCTCTATCCGACGCTCCTCGCGGGCGCGGGCCTGGAGGCGCCGCCGAGCGACGGCACCGATCTGCGCCAGCTCACCCACGACGGCCGTCCGGGCCGCCGCGCGGTCTTCGCCGAGCACTCGGACGGCAGCGGCGTGATGGTGCGCACGCCGAGCCACCGCTACGTGCGGATGGCGGGGGTGCGGGAGGTGCCGGACGGCCCGCACCTCTACGACCTGGCGGCCGACCCGGGCGAGACCCGCGACCTGGCCGGCCGCGGCCTGCCGGTCGAGGCCGAGCTCTCGGCGCTCCTCGACCGCTGGCTCCGCGACCGGCGGGAGACGCCCGCGGCCGAGAGCCGGGAGCTGAGCGAGGAGGACCGCCGAAAGCTCAGGTCCCTCGGATACCTGGACTAGCCACCGACGGTCCAGGTAGGGGCGGAGCCTTGCCTCCGCCCGAGGTGAAGCGGCCACCGAACCACGGGACGAGACAAGGCTCGTCCCCTACACGTCTTCCGCCTCGGCCTCCGCCCGGCGCCTCTTCTTTCCTCTCACCACCACCCACGCCGCGGCCACGCCGAGCAGGTAGAGCGCGATCGTCGGCAGGGCGAAGATGCACAGGTTCACCACGTCCGGGGTCGGCGTCACGACGGCCGCGATCGTGAAGATGATCAGCACCGCCCAGCGGAAGTGCCGCAGCAGGAAGTCCGGCGTCACCACCCCGAAGGTCGCGAGCAGGAAGAGGAAGATCGGCAGCTCGAACATCAGCCCCAGCCCGAGCACCATCGTCATCAAGAAGCCGAAGTACTTCTGGACCGTGATGATCGCCTCGAAGCTCTCTCCCATGCCGAGCAGGAACTCGACCGCGAACGGGAAGGCGACGCGGTAGGCGAAGTAGCCGCCCATCAGGAAGAAGAGCGTGCCGCAGAGGACGAACGGGACCGCGGCGCGGCGCTCCCGCCGGTAGAGCCCGGGGGCGATGAAGGCGTAGACCTGGTAGATCAGGAATGGCGAGACGGCGAAGAGCCCGACCAGCGCCGACATCTTGAAGTAGATGGTGAACGGATCGGTCACCGCCAGGAAGGCGAGCTTCCGTCCCTCCGGCAGGTAGGGCTGGATCGGGCGCGCGAGGAAGGCGAAGATCTGCTCCCGGAAACCCCAAGCTCCGCCGATTCCCAGCCCGAGGGCGATCAGCGAGTAGACGATGCGGCGGCGCAGCTCCTCGAGGTGGTCGAGGAGCGTCATCGCCGGCAGCTCTTCCGCGCCGGTGTGGGAGCTGTCGCGGCCGGAGCCGATCGTCATGCCGGGAAGGACCGGATCAGTGGGTGGTCGGCTCGTCGACCGCGCCGCGCGGGGTGGTGGCGGGCGGGGCGGCCTCCGGGGCGGGCCGCGCGCGGGGCGTCACACGCGCCTCCGGCGGCTCGCCCGCGAGCTCGGGCCGGCGCGTCGCCCGCGGGCGCTCGTCGTCCTCGAGGGCGAGCTCGGCGTTCAGGGTGCGCTTCAGATCGGAGCTGGCGCGCCGGAACTCGGACAGCGCCCGGCCCAGGGTCCGCCCCAGCTCCGGCAGGCGCCGCGGCCCGAAGACCAGGAGCGCCAGGACCAGGATGGTGAGGATTTCGGGCCAGCCGATCGAGCCGAGCATCGCGGGTCCATGATTGGGCAGCCGCTCCCCGAAGTCAAGGAGCGCGCCGGGCGTTCGACCGGAATCGGCCTTGGCCTGGGGGTGTTAGCATCCTTACGATGCGCAAGCCGTGGAGAGTCGCCGCCGTCACCGTCTTCACCCTGACCGTGCTCGTGGGCACCCTGGTGGGTGACCGCGTTCTCGCCCTTTCGGAGGAGACCCGCGAGAACCTGCGGGCCTACACCGAGCTCGTCACCCTCGCCCACGAGAGCTACGGCTCCGACGTGGAGTACAAGGAGCTGGTCTTCTCGTCGATCGAGGGGATGCTCCGGACGCTCGACCCGCACACGAGCTTCCTGCCGCCGACCGCCTTCCGGCGGATGCGCGACAAGCAGCAGGAGAGCTTCTACGGGCTCGGCATCCTGGTCGGCGCGAGGAACGGCCGGCTGACCGTGATCACGCCGATCGAGGGAACCCCCGCGGCGCGGCTGGGGATCCGGGCCGGCGACGTGATCGACACGATCGAGGGCGAGCCGACCGAGACGATGACGGTCGACGAGGCGGTCGACAAGCTCAAGGGGCCGAAGGGCACCGAGGTCGGCATCACGATCGTGCGCCGCGGCATCGACGACCCGCTCGAGATGACGGTGACACGGGCCGAGATCCCGCAGACCACCGTGCGCCACTCTTACATGCTCACCCCTGACACCGGCTACA
>CAZLLV010000045.1:0-4348 GCA_964560325.1 uncultured Thermoanaerobaculia bacterium
GCTCGAGCCGGTAGAGGGCGGGGTAGAGGGCTCCCTGCTCCACCTGGAGCGCACCCCCCGAGATCTGCTCGATGCGGAGCAGGACCCCGTAGCCATGCAGCTCACCGAGCGAGACGGCTTTCAGGATGAGCAGGTCGAGGGTGCCGGGGAGTAGCTGTGCGGTCGCGGTCATGGCGTCTCTCCTAATTCGGTTAGGAGAGGTTAGCGCCGCTCTCCTAAGCTGTCAAGGAGAAGGGTGCCACTCTGGGTCGTTCGGGCAAAGGGCGAGCTCGAGGTCGGGGTTTGCCTGCGGCGACGTGTTCCGTTGACCCTCTGCGCGAGGCGCTGCTAGAGTCCGTAAGTGCCGAGGAGACAGCCGCTTGGCGAGATGATCGACCCGACTGTCCGGTGCATTTTCCGACGTGCATCGACACGCGTCTCGACGCTGCCGCGTCGCTCACTCAGTGGTTGGCGGCGTGGGGACCCCGACTCATGAAGCGGAGGCTCAACCTCGTCGCCGCCGTCTCGCTGCTGCTGTCGCTCACGGCCGCTCTGGCATGGGCGATGAGCTACGCGCGGCCGCTCGACTGGCATCTGCTGGGGATGGCGCATTCGGCGGACTTGACGCGCGTCGACCTCGAGCGGAGCACGGTCGCCTCGATGATGCCAGTCGACAAATCCGACGCCCCACGCTACGGGTACTGGGACGCGGTGTGGGCGCGGAGCCGGTCCGGGAGACGGTCGCTGGTCGCCCAGGCCGCTGACTACGGCGGCAACCTGCACGCGGTGTACGCATCCCCGCCGTCGCTGATCATCGACCTGCCGGGCCCGGCGCGTACGCGGGCCGTTGCATTCGATCGAATGCCGGACTCCCGTCCGTGGGCGCGTCGGCTGGGGTTCGCGTGGGACGCCGACGCTCAGCAGGCGGTCGACAGCGTCGGCAGGCCCGTCAGCGTGCAGGTGCGGATGATCATGTTGCCCTACTGGTCCATCGTCCTGCTCGGCCTGCCACTGCCGCTGCTCTGGCTGCGCATCCACCGCCGGTCACGCCGCTGAGGTGTGGAGCCGCGGCAACCGAGACGTGAAGAACGCTCTTGTCGTCGGCTTTCTCGAGGATCTGGATTTTTCCGGGCCGAATGGAGAGACGGCGGAGCAGCTTCTGACGCCTGCTTCCGGCGGAGAGGAGAGTCGCATACGTGGCGGATGAACGACGAATCACCGGGTGGCGCTGGATCGCGTCGGTCATAGGGCTCTCGGCGATGGGGCTCCTCCAGGTTCTGGACATCGCGGCGTACGCCCTGCGCTTCTATGCCTTGGACAGCCATAGACGAGGTTACGGCTCGGATGCACTCTCGGAGTCGTCCCTCGTCGCCGTCGGTTGCGTCTCGCTTCTGGAGATCCCGACTCTGGTTCTGACCGCGACGGTGTTCATCATCTGGTTCCACCGTATCTACACGATCAACGCGCGACTACCAGGGAAGGAAGCTGGCCATCACACGGCGTGGGCGATCTGGGGCTTCATCGTGCCGATCGTGAATCTCTTTCTCCCACCTCTGATGGCACTGGAGGTCGCCGAGAAGTCGTCTCCTCCGGGGGGTGCTCGTCGAAGGCTGATTCTCTGCTGGTGGATCGCGTTCGCCGTGGGCAACCTCGCCGGAAACATCGGCGGTCTGCTGTTCACACAGGGTCATCCCGGCGCCGAGCAGCTCGGTACCCTGTTCGGCGTCGCTGGCGGCGTGCTGGGCGTGGTTGCAGCGTTCCTCGCGGTCCGAGTCGTCTTCTACCTGGAGTCGATTACCGCGTGGGCATCAGGGGAGACCACACGCCCCGACGAAACGGTAGAGGCGTGACGCGGAGCTCGGAATGACTATAGATCCAACCGCCAATCCTCTCGCACGCAAGGGAGAGGGTGGAGGGGACAATCGAGGACCGTTGAAGAATCGCGACAGAATGCTTCGCCATGGACGGATCGGGCAGGAGCTTTGGAGAGGCGAGTGCGTAGGACCGTGGGCCTTGCTCCTGCTTCTGGTCCTCAATGGCTGCTATCCGCGGGAGCCGAGACTGGTAGGCCCTTCAGGCGCCGCGCCGCCGGGGATGTTCGCCGGCGTGAACCGCTTCTTCATCGCGACGCCTCATCGCAACAACTACTTGGGCAAGATGCTGGAGATGGCCCTACGCACTGAGATCACGGCCTGTGTCGACGATCTGGAGTTCGTGGAGGAGCCGGAGAGCTCGGATGCAGAGATCTCTCTGGTCACCTTCCCGGCGCCAGTCCTGCACCAGCCTGTGCCCCGGCCGACGGAAGGGTACCTGTGGATCCAGCTCGACATCGGTCCAACCTTCGTTCTGTATCGTAAGAATAATCGATCATGCGAAACCGATGGCTGCTTCTACCGATTGATGGCCAAAGATTTCGCCGAAGCCTGGTGTGCTGGATCGTCGAGCCACGCCGGGATCGTCTTCATCCGAGACTCCTGAGAGTCCCGAGGCGACCTGATCATAGAGTGAATTCGGAGCGGAATGCAGGTTCGAAACGTGAGCCCGAAAGAAGCGATCAACTGGCTGGTTCCCTGGCACCCGATCGAGGATGGAACTTCGGTCGTGAACCTGGCGCGCGAGCTTTACGCCGAGTTGTCTCCTCGGCATGTGCTCTACGGGCTGGGAGCTCGGGCAATCGCCGGCCGGCAGGATTGTGACGACGTTCTCTTCGAGCTGCTCGACGGCTCCGGCCGTGGGTGCCTTGATGGATCTATTCGAGGAGGCGGCCAACCAGCTCGGCCGGCTGATCGCGGGGCTCACGGACGAAGATTTCCAGGCCGTGTGCAATCCTGCCGCCGAGGAGGAAGAGCTCCGCTCGATTCAGGGGGTCGTCCGCCACGTCGTTCGAGCTGGATACGCTCATGCGAACCACCTTCGGTGGCCCTCTCGGCGCCCGGATCTCGGGTCGAGGTCCCGCTGGGTACGCGCAGCGTCAGCCGCCAGATCGAGCGCTTGCTGATCGAAGCGCCGTGAGCCGCTGAGGAGACACGTCATGACGGTCAAGAGCATGGACAACGTCGGCATCGTGGTCGAAGATCTCGACGCCGCGATCGAGTTCTTCACCGAGCTCGGCCTCGAGCTCGAGGGGCGTGCGCCGATCGAAGGAGACTGGGCGGATGGCGTCACCGGGTTGCGCGACATGCGCGTCGAGATCGCCATGATGCGTACGCCGGACGGTCACAGCCGGCTCGAGCTGTCCCGGTTCCTCGCGCCGCCCGTGGTCGCCGATCACCGCAGCGCGCCGGTGAACGCCCTCGGTTACCTGCGCGTGATGTTCACCGTGGAGGACATCGACGATACGCTCGCCCGGCTCGGCGAACGCGGCGCGGAGCTCGTGGGCGAAGTGGTCCGGTACGAGGACACGTATCGGCTCTGCTACATCCGCGGCCCGGAAGGTATCCTCATCGGGCTTGCCCAAGAGCTCGGGCAGTAGACTTCCCGATGAGCATCCTCGCTCCTCGAAAGGTTCCACGGATGTCATCGAGGATCGATCAGCGCGGGTGGGTGCCGGGCACGCCCCGGACAACGTCGTGGTCTACGTGCCCGAAGCGCGTGTGCTCTTCGGCGGCTGCGCCGTGCACGAGGCGTCGCGGACCACACCCGGCAATCTCTCCCACGCCGACCTCGGCACGTGGCCCACCGCCATCCGGCGCATCCAGGCGCGGTACCCCGAGGCCGAGGTGGTCGTTCCCGGACACGGCGTTCCCGGTGGAGTGGAGCTCCTCGACCACACCCTCGCGGTCCTGGAAGCGCACGGGGAGCGTTCTGTCGCCTGAATGGAGGGGCCGCCTCCTGCGTATCCAAGACGTCGCCGGGGCACTTGCTCCGCATCCGATACCCCCCAGGAGGTGCCCACCATGAAGAGAGCACCATTGATGAAGTGCCAGGCTCTGGTAGCGCTGTTGGTCGCATGCTGTCTCGTTCCCAGGACGGTCGATGCGGCCGATGACGTGTTCGACTCGAACGGCGTGAAGATTTGGTATGTCACGGCGGGGAAGGGGGAGGCGGTCGTCCTGATCCATGGCTGGATGAGCGATTCCGGCATGTGGGGGCGGCTCGACACCAACCCCGCGACCGAAGAGTTTCAGTTGATCGCGCTGGATCTGCGTGGGCACGGCAAGAGCGACAAGCTGCACGACCCTGCGAAGTACGACGCCGAGGTCGCCGCCGACGTGGTCCGGTTGCTCGACCACCTGAAGATCGAGAAAGCCCACTTGGTGGGCTATTCGAGCGGGTCGTTCGTCGCGGGCAAGGTGGCGGCCACCTACCCGGATCGGGTGCGGAGCGTGGTGTTCGGCGGGCAAGCTCCGATCATCGGGGAGGTGAAGGA
>CAZLLV010000046.1:0-15109 GCA_964560325.1 uncultured Thermoanaerobaculia bacterium
GGTCGCCGAGCCGCGCACCTCGGCCGCGGCCGTGGCCCCGGCGGGGCAGAGGACGACGGTCACGCCGGTCATGCCGGAAGTGTCCGAGCCGTGGCCGATGGAGACGCCGGGGAGCGACAGCCGGCGGGTGACCGGAGGGAATAGCGGGGCGCCCATGCGACGATTGTACGAGGGGTGGAGGCCGACCCCCCGCCCGCAGTACACTCGACCGACCGACTCGTAGGGCGACCCCCCCATGACCCCGGATGACCGGATGACTCGATTCAAGCCGATCCACGGACTCCTCCTCGTGCCGCTCTTCGTGGTCGGGATCTTTCTGCTCGCCGGCGGCTTCGGGCTGTCGCGCCACGAGCGGGTGATGCCCGACGCCGACGGCGAGGTCCGGCTCGACGTGTCGAGCCTCGAGCCGAGCCAGGTGCGCTTCTACCGCTTCCTGAACCGGGGCAACCAGGAGGTCAAGTTCCTGGTCGGCCGCGACACGAGCGGCACGGTGCAGGTCGGGTTCGACGCCAGCGAGACCCACGCCCGCGTGGGGCGCGGCTTCCGGCACGAGGGCGACTGGCTGGTCGACAACAAGTGCGACACCGCCTCGCACCTGGAGAACGTCAACGAGGGCGGCGGCGGGTGCCGCCCGGTCCCCCTGGAGCACCACCTGGAGGGGGAGCAGCTCGTCCTCCGGGAGGCCGACATCCTGAGGGGCTGGCGGCTCTTCAACTGACGACCCCGGCGGGCGCCCTTTCCGGGGCGTGTGCTATCGTCTCGCGGCTCGGGAAAGGATGAACATGGCTACTTCCTCCGACTTCGTTCTGTACGAAGAGGAGTTCCAGAATCTGGAGGGGGCCCTCAAGCGGCTGCGCCAGGAGGCCAACGGCCGCGCAGTGTTCCTCATCGACAAGAACGGTCAGCAGCTCGCCGCTGCGGGCGAGGTCGAGCAGTTCGACACGACCTCGCTGGCATCGCTGACGGCGGGCAACGTCGCCGCCACCGACGGCCTGGCGAAGCTGATCGGCGAACGCGAGTTCTCGGTCCTGTTCCACGAAGGGCAGCAGGACCACATCCACATCTCGATCGTCGCCAAGCGCGCGATCCTGGTGGTGATCTTCGACGAGCGCTCTTCGCTCGGCCTGGTGCGGCTGCGGGTCAAGCGGGCGAGCGCCGAGCTGGAGAAGATCTTCGAATCGATGCATCAGAAGGGTCAGACCTCGGGGACGACGACGACGGCGAGCCCGTTCTCCGAGATCACCGACGACGACATCGACGCCCTCTTCAGCGAATAGCGGGAAGTCCACGGTACCCGCGGGGGTGCCGCCGTGCCCGAGCCCGGAACGCTCACGATGACGTTCATCAACTACGCCAGCAAAGAGATCAACTGCAAGATCGTCTACTACGGCCCCGGTCTCGGCGGCAAGACGACGAATCTCCAGTTCATCTACAACAAGACCGCCCCCGAGGCGAAGGGGAAGATGATCTCCCTCGCCACCGAGTCGGACCGCACCCTGTTCTTCGACTTCCTGCCCCTCGACCTGGGCAACATTCGCGGCTTCACCACCCGCTTCCACCTCTATACGGTCCCGGGCCAGGTGTTCTACGACGCCAGCCGGAAGCTGATCTTGAAGGGCGTCGACGGCGTCGTGTTCGTCGCCGACAGCCAGCAGGAGCGGATGGAGGCCAACATCGAGTCGATCCGCAACCTGGCGGAGAATTTGAAAGAGCATGGGTTCGACCTGTCGGCGATTCCCTACGCCCTGCAGTTCAACAAGCGGGACCTGCCGAACGTGATGCCGGTCGACGAGCTGTATCGCGTGCTCAACTTCAAGCGCGAGCCCACCTTCGAGGCCGTCGCCACCACCGGCGTGGGAGTGTTCGACACGTTGAAGTCCGTGGCCAAGCAAATCCTGGTAGAGCTGAGAAAGCGTTGACACATGGCGAAAGAGTGGAGCAGCAAGGAGATCACCTACCTGAAGCGGTACGCGGCGACCAAGGATCTCGCCGAGCTCGCGCAGCGCATGGAGGCCGACGAGCCGGAGGTGCGAAAGAAGCTCGCCGATCTCGGCCTGGAGGCCATGGACGGCGACGCGCAGGGCTCGCGGCTGGGCAACGAGCCGCTCCTCGAGACCTACGAGAAGGGTCTCCAGGCGCTCTACGGGGGCAAGCGCTCCGAGGCCGAGAAGCTTCTGACGAAGGTGATCGACGAGTGCGACCAGCCCGAGCTCACCCAGCGGGCCCGCCAGCTCCTCGCCGCCGCCCGCACGCCGAAGAACGCCGGTCCCGAGACCGACGACCCCTTCCTGCACGCCGTGTACGAGAAGAACCGGGGGAACTACTCCGAGGCCCTGGAGCTCGCGAAGAAGGGGGGCCGCTCGGGCAAGGACGAGCGCTTCGCGTACCTCGAAGCCTCGATCCACGCGCTCGAAGACCGGCTGGACGACGCGGCCGGCGCGCTGGGCAAGGCGATCGAGCTGAACAAGAAGAATCGCGTCCATGCCTTCCACGACCCTGATTTCACCGCCCTCCGAGAGAGTGGCGCCCACTCCGACCTCTTCGCTTCCTGACCGGGACGTCGAGCCGCCGGCCGCGGTCCGCGGCAAGACCGTCACGATCGTCGGCGGCGGCACCGGCCTGTCGAGCGTCCTGCGCGGCCTCAAGGGGCTGACCGGCGACCCGGACGGCCTGGCGCGCCTCGTCGCGGTGGTCACGATGACCGACGACGGCGGCTCGTCCGGCATCCTGCGCCGCGAGCTCGGCGTGCTGCCGCCCGGCGATGTGCGCAACTGCATCGCGGCGCTCGCCGGCGACGAGGACCTGCTCACGCGGCTCTTCCAGTACCGCTTCCCGAACGGCGCCGGGCTCGCCGGCCACTCGTTCGGCAACCTCTTCCTCACCGCGCTCACCGCGATCACCGGCGACTTCCACCAGGCGGTGCTGACCGCCGAAGAGATCCTCTCGGTGCGCGGAAAGATCCTGCCGTCGACCGTCCACGACGTGCAGCTCCGGGGCCGCGGCCACTCCGGGCGCATCTACCAGGGCGAGGTCGAAGTCGGCCACTCGCACGAGGGGCTGAGCGACCTGCGCCTGGTGCCCGAGGCGCCGGAGGCGTTCCCGCCGGCGGTCGAGGCGATCGACCAGGCCGACCTGATCCTGCTCGGCCCCGGCTCGCTCTACACCTCGATCCTGCCCAACCTGCTGATCCCCGGCATCCACGACGCGATCCGCCGCTCGAAGGCGCCGGTCGTCCTGGTGCTCAACCTGATGACCGAGCCGGGCGAGACCGACGGCATGGACGCGGCCGCCCACCTCGACGCGCTCCTCCACCACGTCGGCCCGGGGCTGATCGACGCGGTCGCCGCGAGCACGGGCCGGCCGTCGGACGAGCGCCTGTCGGTCTACGCCGAGCAGGGCGCGCGGCCGGTGCGGATCGACGCCGAGGCCCTCGCCGCGCGCGGGGTGCGGGTGATCGCCCGCGACCTGCTGACCGAGGGCGACCTCATCCGCCACGATCCGCGCGTCCTGCGCGACCTGGTGGTCGACCTCCTGGGCAACGGCCTTGACTGACGCGAGGCCGATCGTGGCGGTGGTGCTCGCGGCCGGCAAGGGCACGCGGATGGAGTCGGACCTCGCCAAGGTGCTCCACGAGGCGGCGGGGCGGCCGCTCCTCGCCTGGGTGATGGACGCCGCCCGCACCGCCGGCTGCGAGCGGCTGGCGGTGGTCGTCGGCCACCAGGCGGAGCGGGTGCGCGAGAGCTTCGCCGGGAGCGAATCCGACATCCGCTGGGTGCTCCAGGAGCGCCAGCTCGGCACCGGGCACGCGCTCCTCCAGGTCGAGGACGAGGTGCCGGAGGGCTCGCTCCTCCTCGTCCTCTCGGGCGACGTGCCGCTCGTCCGGCCGGAGACCCTGCGCACGCTGGCGCGGGCCGCGGCCGGCGACGGCGGGGCGGGCTGGGGCGCGATGGCGGTCGCCGAGCTCGACGAGCCGGGCTCGCTCGGCCGCGTCTTCCGCCGGCCGGACGACCCGGCGCTCCTCGACCGGATCGTCGAGGCGAAGGACGCGACCCCCGAGCAGCGCGCCAACGGCACGATCAACGCCGGCATCTACGCCCTGCCGACCGCGATCTTCCCCTACCTGCACGCCCTCGGCACCGACAACGCGCAGGGCGAGCTCTACCTGACGGACGCGCTCGGCGCGGCGGCCGCGGACGGGCACCCGGTGCGGCTGGTGCCGCTCGCCGACCCGGAAGAGGGCTTCGGCGTCAACACGCGCGCCGAGCTCGCGCGAGTGGATAGACTGCTCGACGAGCGGTAGGCGTCACCCGCGCCCGGCTTGCGCGCTTCTTGCACCTCGACACGCCCACGGAGTCGGTCGCGGACCGCCGCGGCCGGCCGAGACACGCTTCCACCCTCCAGGGAAAGGTCGAACACCATGTGCGGCATCATCGGATACGTCGGCCCGCAACAGGCCGTGCCCATCCTCCTCGACGGCCTCCGGGCGCTCGAATACCGGGGCTACGACTCGGCCGGCGTCGTGGTGGTCGAGGACGGCCGCTTCGAGCGCGTGCGCGCCCCGGGCAAGCTCTCGAACCTCCTCGCCAAGCTCGAAGAGCAGACCCTCGAAGGCTCGCTCGGCCTCGGCCACACGCGCTGGGCCACCCACGGGCCGCCGAACGAGACCAACGCGCACCCGCACGTCGACATGCGCGAGCGGGTGGCGATCATCCACAACGGCATCATCGAGAACTTCCTGCCGCTCAAGCGCCGGCTGGAGGAGGCGGGGTGGAGCTTCCGCTCCGACACCGACACCGAGGTGGTGGCGAACCTCGTCTCGGCCCACCTGGAGGAGACCGGTGACTTGCAGCGGGCGGTGGTCGCCACGGTCGGCGAGATCGAGGGAATGTACGCCTTCGCCGCCATCCGCGTGACCGGCCACGACGGCAACGGCGACGGCACGGCGCGCGAGATCGTCGCCGCCAGGAAGGGGCCGCCGCTGGTGATCGGCCTGGGGGACGGCGAGCAGTTCCTCGGCTCCGACCCGGCCGCCATGCTCAAGCACACGCGGCGGGTGATCTTCCTCGCCAACGGCGACGTGGCCCGGCTGCGCCCGGACGGCGTCGAGGTGTGGGATGCGTCGGGGCAGACGGTCGAGCGCAAGGCCCAGCGGCTCGACTGGGACCCGGTGCAGACCGAGAAGGGCGGCTACCGGCACTTCATGCTCAAGGAGATCCACGAGCAGCCGCAGGCGGTGCAGGACACGCTCGGCGGACGCGTGAGCTTCGGTTCCGGCCGCGTCGAGCTCGCCGACCTCGCGATCCCGCCGGAGGACCTGGCCGCCGTCCAGCGCCTGCACCTGCTCGCCTGCGGCACGTCGTGGCACTCGGGGCTGATCGGCAAGTTCATGATCGAGGCGCTCGCGCGCATCCCGGTCGAGGTCGACTACGGCTCCGAGTACCGCTACCGCGAGCCGATCATCGACGGCGACGTGCTGGCGGTCGGCATCTCCCAGTCGGGCGAGACCGCCGACACGCTCGCCGCCATGGAGGAGGCCCAGCGCCTCGGCGCGCGCTTGCTGGCGATCGCCAACGTGCCCGGGAGCCAGGCCACCCGCATCAGCGAGGGGACGATCTACACCCACGCCGGCCCCGAGATCGGCGTCGCCTCGACCAAGGCGTTCACCACGCAGCTCGTCGCCCTCTACCTGCTCGCCCTCTACCTGCGCCAGGCGAAGGGGATGGCGCTCGAGCCCGGCATGCTCGAGGCGCTCGCTCACCTGCCGGCGGCGGTCGACGAGGCCCTCCTCGAGAGCGACCGGCTGAAGAAGCTCGCCCGCCGCTTCGGCGATCACTCCGACTTCCTCTACCTCGGCCGCGGCATCAACTATCCGATCGCCCTCGAAGGCGCGCTCAAGCTCAAGGAGATCTCCTACATCCACGCCGAAGGCTATCCGGCGGGCGAGATGAAGCACGGGCCGATCGCCCTGATCGATCGCGACATGCCGGTGGTGGCGGTGGCGACCGGCGACGACGTGATCTACGAGAAGGTGGTCAGCAACCTCCAGGAGGTCAAGGCGCGCGAAGGGATCGTGATCGCGATCACCGACCACGATCCGGCGGACCTCGGGGGCCTGGCCGACGAGGTGGTGCGCGTACCTCGCTCGTCGGCGCTCCTGCAGCCGATCGTCAACGTGGTCCCGCTCCAGCTCCTGGCGTACCACGTCGGCGTCCGGCTGGGCAAAGACGTGGACCAGCCGCGCAACCTGGCGAAGAGCGTGACGGTCGAGTAGACCCTCGCTCGACCGTCACGGAAACATTCGGCTCCCGGGCCTGTTACCCGGGCAGGAGAACCGCATTCGATGACCCAGTCCCGCCTCGCAGCCTGCCTCGCTCTCTTCCTGATCGGCCTCGCCGCCGTCCCGGCGGCCGCTGCCGAACCGGGCGGCGAGGAGCGCTACGTCTACCAGTGGGAGCTCAAGAAGCTCGCCGCGCTGGTCGGAGGGATCCTCATCCCGGGTCAGGGCGAGGGCCTGCTCACCTACGAGCCGCAGGCGAACGGCCGGCTCCAGTCGGAGCTGCTGATCACCTCCGACCAGAGCAAGGACGGAGAGTTCTGGCGCTACGGAGCCGTGATCGACCGCAAGGCGGGGCGCACCCTGCGCGCCTGGAGCTCCTACCTCTGGCGCGGCGAGACGAAGTCGGAGAACGAGCGGATCGACCAGGCCGGCGTGATCGACGTCGCCTCCGGCATCTACCAGATCCGCCGGGACCCGCCGAGCAAGCCGCGGCGCATGAAGATCTGGTCCGACGGCAAGATCTACCCGGTGCTGGTCGTCCCCAAGGGCGATTCGGTGCGGACCCTCCCGAGCGGCCGCAAGGTCCCGACCCGCCACTTCCAGATCCGCGGCCTCGAGATCGAGGGCGAACGCCTCTGGAAGGGGCACATGGACCTCTGGCTCGCCAAGGACGCGATCGCCACGCCGGTCGAGATCCACTTCGACCGCAGCCTCGTCGGCGTCCGCCTCAAGCTCGACCAACCGCTCTAACCTCCGGTCTCTTGCTATAGTCCAGTGTGCTTCGCGGGTGGCTTTCCCGGCCGCCTCGCACATGATTTGCATTGCGTTACCGGCATTCACTGCCCAAGGAGGAGACTCATGAAACAACCAAGAAGCCTCATCGCCCTCTCCGTCTTCCTGATGCTCGCGGCCTTCGGCTGCGCACCGGGGAACGAAGAGATGAACGAGGAAGTCGAGCCGATGGACGACACGGCGTACGAGGAGGTCGAGGAGCCCATGGAGACGACCGACATGGGCACCGAGGAGGCCACCGCGACGCTGATGACCGCCGACGGCACCGAGGTCGGCACGGTCACCTTCACCGCCAACGGCATGGGCGGCGTGAACGTCAGCGCCGATCTGCACGACGTCGAGGGCGACGGCATGCACGGCTTCCACATCCACGAGGGCACCGAGTGCTCCGCTCCGACCTTCGAATCGGCGGGCGGCCACTTCAACCCGGAGAACGTCGACCACGCCTGCCCACCGACCACGCCGCGCCACGCGGGTGACTTCGGCAACGTGGAGATCTCCGGCGGCTCCGGCACGCTCGATCAGGACAGCGACCTGATCACGCTCGAGACCGGGCCGACCAGCATCATCGGCCACGCCGTGATCCTGCACACCGGCGAGGACGACTGCACGACCCAGCCGACCGGCGACGCCGGCGACCGCCTCGCGTGCGGCATCGTGGAAGCCGGCGGCATGGACGGCATGAACGGCATGGACGACGGCGCGATGGACCTCGGCGACGACACCGAGGACGAGGGGACGGAGTACTGACGCCCTCCTCTGCGCGATCGATTCCGGCGGCCCACCGGTGCCTCGGCGCCTGGGCCGCCGTCTTCGCCCTCGTCCTCTCCGGCTGCAGCCCGCCGGAGAGCGAGGGCGCTCGTGCGTCCAGGGCAGCCGCCGCGCTCGAGACGCTGCCGGCCCCGGTGAGCGTCAACGCCATCGCGCCGGAGCTCACCCGGGTCGGCGGCGAGCCCGCCCTCACCTGGACGGAGCTGCTGAACGAGGAGGGCGACAAGAGGGTCCGATTCGCCCGCCTGGGGAGCGGCGCCGAGCCGGTGACGCTGGTCGAATCGCGCGCGGCTGACGAGCACGGCCTGTTCGCCAACTGGGCCGATCGCCCGGGCGTGGTCCAGGGGGGCGGCCCGGACGGAGCGCTCTTCGCCTGGTGGCTCGCCAAGAGCGGCGACAGCACCTACGCCTACTCCGTCCACGTCGCCCGCTCCGACGACCTGGGCGCTACCTGGCGGCCGCTCGGCCTGCTCCACGGCGACCCCACCCCGGCCGAGCACGGATTCGTCTCGATGGTGCCGGAGGGCGACGGCGTGCGCGCCTTCTGGCTCGACGGCCGAGAGACCGTCGAAGGGCGCCCGATGACGCTCCGCACCGTGCACGTCGGCGAACGCGTCGAGCGGGAGACCGAAGAGCTGCTCGACGAATCGGTCTGCGACTGCTGCAACACCGCCGCGGTCGTGACCGCCGACGGTCCGCTGGTCGTCTACCGCGACCGCACCGGAGAGGAGATGCGCGACCACCGCGCGGTCCGGCGGATCCCGGACGGCTGGTCGGCGCCGTACGAGGTCGCCTCCGACGGGTGGAAGATCGCGGCCTGCCCGGTCAACGGCCCGGCCGCCGCGGTCGCCGGCGACGCGCTCTGGGTCGCCTGGTTCACCGCCGCCGGCGGCGAGGCGCGGGTCTACGCCGCCCGCTCGACCGACGCCGGTCGCACCTTCTCCGAGCCGCTCCGGGTCGACGCCGCCGCCGCCGAGGGCGCTCCCGCTCCGCTCGGCCGACTTGCCTTGGTCGCCGATCCCGACGGCGCGGGCGACGCCTTCGTGAGCTGGCTCGGCACCGCCGACGGGGCGGACGGCAAGCGGGTGGCCGTGGTCCGGGTGCGCCGCCTGGCGGCCGGTCCCGGGGGAGCCGTTCCGGCGATGGGCCCGGTGGTCGACGTCGCCCGCACCGAGAGCTCGCGCGCGAGCGGTGTGCCCCGCATGCTCTTCGACCCCACCTCGGAAGGCGACCGCCTGCTCCTCGCCTGGGTGGAGCCCGCGGCCGATGGCGGCGCGCCTGGTGGAAGTCGATTGCGCCTCGCCGCCCTGCCCACGGGAGCGGTCCCCTCCGCCGATTCATCCAGCCGCCCGACGGCTCCGTAGCCCTCCACGAATAGCGCGCGAGGCGCGCGACACCGCGCCCGCGTATCGACGTCTCGGGGAAAGAAGCATCAACTGAACGATCTGGAGGAGTCTCGATGAACCGAACTCGTGCGATGTATCCCTTGTCTTGCCTCGGCCGCCGCGGAGCGACGGTCGCGCTCGCGATCCTGGCGCTGGTCACCACCGCGGTTCTCGGCGCTCCGCCCGCCGACGCTTCGAGCCACCGTGAGGCGCCGCTCGTCACCGAGATGCCGAAGGTCGACGGCACCGACTTCTACATGTTCCGCAGCTACGAGCCGGGCCGCGAGGGGTACGTGACGCTGGTCGCGAACTACCTGCCCCTCCAGGACCCGTACGGCGGTCCGAACTACTTCGACCTCGATCCGGACGCCTTCTACGACATCCACGTCGACGACGACGGCGACGGCGTCGAGGACGTGACCTTCCGCTTCAAGTTCGGCACCGTCCTGCGCGAGCTCGCGATCCCGGTCGGCGGCCAGATGGTGCCGATCCCGCTGATCAACCTCGCGCCGACGGTGAACGGCGTCGGCCGCTCGTCGCTCAACCGGCTCCGTAGCTACACGACCCGGATCATCCGCGGCCCGGCGAACGATCCGTCGAGCCAGGTCGGCTTCCTCGACGGCGGCGGCGCCCAGCCGAACCGCTTCGTCAGCCCCGAGGACAACATCGGCGAGAAGTCCTTCCCGGACTACGACGCCTACGCGAGCCAGTTCGTCCACGATGCGACGATCCCCGGCTGCGGACCCGGCCGCGTCTTCGCCGGGCAGCGCAAGGACCCCTTCGTCGTCAACCTGGGCGAGACCTTCGACCTGGTGAACATCGACGATCCCGTGGGGCCGCGCGACGCGGAGACCGACGATCTCGCCGACAAGAACGTCACCTCGCTGATCCTGGAGGTGCCGATCGACTGCCTGACCGGCGACGGTCCGGTGGTCGGCGCCTGGACGACGGCCTGGCTGCCGAGGACGCGCCAGCTCCTCGACCAGCCGACCTTCGACCGCCCGACGACCGAGAGCGGCGACTACGTGCAGGTCTCCCGGCTCGGCATGCCGCTCGTCAATGAGGTCGTGATCGGCCTGCCGGACAAGAACCTGTTCAACGCCAGCCAGCCCTCGGGCGACGCGGCCCTCGCCACCTACGTGACGAACCCGACGCTCCCCGAGCTGCTGGAGATCCTCTTCCCGGTCACGGCGCCGAACAACTTCCCGCGCCAGGACCTGGTGGCGGCGTTCGTCACCGGCGTGCCGGGACTCAACGAGCTCGGCTTCGGCGAGATGCTGCGGCTGAACACCTCGATCCCGCCGACCCCGGCGGCCGCCCAGAGCAGCCTCGGCGTGCTCGGCGGCGACAACGCCGGCTTCCCGAACGGCCGCCGTCCGGGGGACGACGTGGTCGACATCGAGCTGCGGGTGGCGATGGGCGTGCTCTGCCACGCCTTCCCGGGCACCTTCGGCTGCGGCCCCGAGGACGCTCCGTCCGGCGACCTACCGTTCACCGACGGCGCGTACGTGGACGCGAGCTTCTTCGACACCGGCTTCCCCTACCTGCGGACCCCGATCCCGGGTTCGCCGAACGACGAGTGACCTCGTCCACGGGAACGACAGGCCGAGGAGGGCATCGCGCCCTCCTCGGCCTGTTCCTGGGGGTCGCGGTCGCCCTGCTCGGTCTCGCGGCGCGGCCGGCGGCGGCCCACGACCTCTGGCTCGTGCCGTCGAGCTTCGCCCCCACGGCGGGAGAGCCGGTGGCCGTGCACGTCCGGGTCGGCCACGACCCGGCCTCCGCCGAGCCGCTGCCCTACCGGCCGGGCTGGATGAAGCGGTTCGTCTACGCCGGGCCGGTGAACGGAGAGATCCGGGGCGTCCCGGGCTCCGACCCGGCCGGCTACGCGCGCTTCGAAGAGGCGGGGCTCTACGCCCTCAGCCTCGAGAGCGCCGCCACCGAGCACGAGATGGCGGTCGCCGGCTTCGAGAGCTATCTCGCCGAGGAGGGCCTGGAGGCGGCGGCGCGCGAGCGAGCCGAGACGGTCTACGCCGACGGGGTGGTCCACGAGGCGTTCTCGCGCTCGGTGAAGAGCCTGGTGCGCGTCGGCGGTGAGGGAGCGGCGGAGGCGGCCGGCTTCGACCGCGCGCTCGGACTGCCGCTCGAGCTCGTCCCGCTCGACGATCCGTTCGATTCAGAGGCGACGGCGCTCCGGCTGCGGGTGCTGCTCGCCGGCGCGCCCGCCCCCGGTGTGCGCGTCGACCTGCGTCCGCTCGATCCGGAGGCGACCGCGGAGCCGTCCGCGCCGGCGGTCTCGGACGCCGCGGGCGAAGTCATCCTCGACCTGCCGCCCGGTGCGCCTCGCCTCCTCGCCACGGCCGTGGTGCTGCTGCCGCCCGACGACCCGGCCGGCACGGCAAACGGCACGGAGTGGCAGAGCGTCTGGACCTCGCTCACCTTGGAACGATCCGGGCGCTGAGCCCCCGCCCGATCCCGGGCTACAATGACCCCGCCCCGATCTCTCGACCTCCGCCCCATGCACGGCGCACCGCCCGAAGAGTCCGAAGACCTGGCCCTCGTGGCCCGCGTGGCGCGTGGGGACTCGGCCGCCTTCGCCGCCTTCTACGACCGGCACGCCTCGCAGGTGCTCGGCCTCCTGTTCAAGATGCTGCGCCAGCGCGCCGAGGCGGAGGAGATGCTCCAGGAGGTCTTCCTCCAGGTCTGGCGGGAGGCCGAGCGCTATCGGCCGGACGGCTCGACGCCCCGCGGCTGGGTCTTCCTGCTGGCGAGGAGCCGCGCGATCGACCGGATGCGCTCCGCGGGCGCCCGCGCGCGGCGGGAGGAGGCGACCGCCGGCCCGGTGGGCGCCAGCGTCGCCCCGTCCGGGCCGGAGCGGCTCGAAGAGCGCGAGCGCCGGCAACGGGTCGCTTCGGCGCTCGCCGAGCTTCCGGCCGAGCAACGGACGGCGATCGAGCACGCCTTCTTCCGGGGACTCTCGCACCGCGAGGTCGCGGAGCACCTGAACGAGCCCCTGGGCACCGTCAAGTCCCGCATCCTCCTCGGAATGCGCAAGCTGCGCAGGAGCCTGGAGGCCTCATGAGCGCCTTCGAACGCCACGCCCACGTCCAGGATCTGCTGCCGGCGTACGCCCTGGGCGCCGCCGACGCGGACGAGGTATCTCGGGTGGAGGAGCATTTGGCGGAGTGCGCGGAGTGTCGCGAGGAGCTTCTTCGCTGGCGGCGGGCGGCCGAGGAGCTGGCGGGATCGGCGGAGCCGGTCGCGCCGTCGCCCGCGGTGCGGGAGCGGCTGCTCGCGGAGATCGGTGCCGAGGGCGCGGGTGGCGTCGGTGCCCCGGAGGAGCGGCCGGTTGAGCGGAGTCGGCCCGAGCGGCGGCCCGGGGCGACGACGGCGCGCGGCACACGCTTCCGGTTCGCGGCGGTGGTCGCCCTGGCGGCAGTGGCGCTCGCCGCCTTGGCCTGGGGGCTCGTCGGCCAGAGCCGGCTGCGCGGCGAGGTCGAGGCGTTGCAGGACGAAGTGGCGCAGCTCGAGAACCGGCTGAAGGTGGCGGACGCGGAGGTCGCGCGGTCGCGGTCGGAGCTGCGCTCGGCGCAGGCGGTGCTGGCGCTCCTGGCCGGGAGCTCGCCGAGGCAGGACGTGCTGCTGGCGGGGCTGGAGACGGCGCCGGAGGGGTACGGCCGGCTGATCGTCGACCCGGCGAACCGGCAGGCGGTGCTCCTCGCCGGCGATCTGCCGCCGCTGCCGGAGGGGCGCGTGTACCAGCTCTGGAGCCTGAGCGAGGGCACGCCGGCGCCGGCGGGGATCTTCGAGACGGTGGCGGACGGCACGGCGATCCACCGGGTGGAGAACGTGCCGGAGGAAGCGCCGGACGGGTGGGCGGTCACGATCGAGCCGGCGGGCGGCGTGCCCCAGCCGACCGGGCCGATGGTGCTCGTGGGCTGAGGGTCGCCCAGCCGAGCCGATATCCCCCCGGGCCGGCGCCAGGGGCTCCCGCCCGGGCGTCGGCTCCCGGGCCCGCATCCGGCGGAAGAAGTGGTCGTAGGACCGGTGGCAAAGCACGACCACCTGTGCACCGCCACCGCCGCGCCCTGGTCGAAGCTCCAGAGACTCCGGGTTATCACCGCGAGCGCCGACCGATTCGGCTCCGACGGAGGTTCGTCCACCCGGGCGCGGCCAGGCGGGCGCGTCCGCCGAGCGACCCGGTTCGGGACCCCTGGCGCCGGCCCTTCCTCCCTCCCCGCGTGACTTCGGCGAAAGGCACGCGCCGCTCCACCTCCGAGTGGATAGGGGTGGAGCGGCCCACTCCGGACTACGGGATCAGCTCCGGGACGGGTCCTCGACCGTCAGGCCCTCGAACCACTGTCGGTAGAAACCGCGGTCGCGGGTGAGGAGCTCCTTCGCTTGGTGGCGTGCGTGGGTGCCTATCAGGAAGTCGGAGACGATTCTGTCCCGCGAGCCACCGCCGTCCCTGTAGTCACGCCACATACGACCGGCCTCTGAAAGTACCCGGCGATCGGAGGCGACGAGCTCGATCCCGAGATCTCCTAGAAACCGGTCGAGACGTTCTCGGTTGCCCCGGAAGGCCGCGCCGAGCTCGGCATAGACGATCTCCGAGACCACCAGAGAGCCAGCGCGACCGGCACGTGCCAGGACATCGGCTGATACTTCGCCGAATGGCGAGCCGGATGCCAACAGATCGAGCAGGATGTTCGTGTCCAGCGCCGTCGTCACCGGGCGCCCCGCAGCCGGTTCACGAAGTCGTCCACTGGCTCATCGAGCTCGAGGACACCGCGCCAGCGATCGATCGCCTCCCTGTTGTCCGCCTTCCGCAGACGCAGAGAGTCCCCTTCCACCTGGAACTCCAGCTCGGTACCGGTACGAATGCCGAGAGCATCCCGCACCTTCTTCGGAATCGTGATCTGTCCTTTACTCGTGACAGCAGCCATCCTTACTCCTCCCTCCTTACCGACATGGTAACACCGTCGACGCCGATCTGGAGCCGGAGGAGTCCGTACCGCCTCTTCCGGCCCGTCGCGGCTCCGGTGAGACGACGGCTCGACTTTTTGGGTCAAAAGTAGGAGGATTCGGATGGCTGCAGTTTCGGCCGACAAGACCGCATCGACCGTCCGTGGTTTCGTCGTCGATCGGCACTATCTGGAGATCGAGTTTCCGTTGGAGGAGAACCGACATGGCTGAGAACGTGGAACGGCTTGCCGAGAAGTTGGGCGCCCGGGTAGCGGGAGAGGTGCCGGAGTATTCGGCCGGCGCGTTCGGAGTCGCCGCTCTGGCCAAGGGGCTTCGCGAACGTCTGGAACCGAGCTCCGGGAAGCGCCCGGGGCGGCCCACGAATCCGTCGTGGAGCCGACGGCCGAAGGTTCCGATGACACCGGAGACGGAAGCCCGACTCCAGGAGCTCGCGCGCCTGCTCAGCGACGACCGGCGGAAGGTGAGCCCGATGCAGGTCGCCGGCGAGATCCTGGAACGGGCGTTGGCGGCCTACGGCCACTCCCGCTGAGGAACGGTCGGATAGAGCAACGTCCCTCCGCCGGGCCGGTGCGACACGGTCGCACCCCTACGCGCTCTTCTCATCCACCACCCCCGCCGAAGGGCGTTCGGTCGGGGCGGGGGGCTCCCGACCGAGGGCGCCTGAACCGACCCCGCTCTGCGGCGGGTCGGCGGGCACCGATCCTCACGCGGGGAGGTTCTGACGAAGCGGGCGCCTACGGTTCCCTGCTCCGACGAGCGCCCGCTGTCCCTCGGCCGGGAGCCCCCCGCCCCCCCCGGACGCCCCGCGCCCCCCGCCGCGCCCACCACGGGCCCCCCCCACGCCCCCCCCCCGATACATCGCGGCGCGCAGGATGACAAAGGGAGTTAAAACCCGGCACCC
>CAZLLV010000047.1:0-3920 GCA_964560325.1 uncultured Thermoanaerobaculia bacterium
GACGCACGCCACCTCCGACATGCCGTGGGCGGGCGACCGGGTGGGCGAGGCGCGCCTCGCCGGCGCCTACGCCTGGCAGAAGGCGCTCGCCGCCGGTGGTCGCCTGGCGCTCGGCAGCGACTTCCCGGTCGAATCGGCCGACCCGCGGCTCGGCCTCTACGCTGCGGTCGCCCGCCAGGACCGCGAGGGGAACCCCGAGGGCGGATGGCTGCCCGGCGAACGGCTCTCCCGCGAGGAGGCCCTGCGAGGCTTCACGCTCGACGCCGCCTGGTCGCTCTTCCTCGACGAGGAGATCGGCTCCCTCGACCCGGGCAAGCGGGCCGACCTGGTGGTCTTCGGCCGCGACCCGATGACCGTGCCGGCGGCGCAGATCCCCGACGTGAGCGTCGACTACACACTGGTCGACGGCGTGATCGTGCACGCGCGGGAGGACGATCGGTGACGACGCTCCCTCCCCGGCGGCTCCGCGCCCTCGGCTGGGTGCTCGCGCTCGCGTGCGCTCTCTCCCTCGGAGCCTGCGAGGCCGGGGCGCAGGGGCCCGACGCGTACGGAGAGCTGCGCGACCGGATGGTCGAGGAGCAGATCCGGAGCCGCGGCGTGCGCCAGCCGGAGGTGCTGTCGGCGATGAGCACGGTACCGCGCCACCTGTTCATCCCGGAGCGCGCCCGCGAGGAGGCGTACGACGACAAGCCGGTCCCGATCGACCACGAACAGACGATCTCGCAGCCGTACATCGTCGCCCTGATGACCGAGCTGCTCGACCTCGACGGCGACGAGAAGGTGCTCGAGATCGGCACCGGCTCGGGCTACCACTCGGCGATCCTGTCGCGGGTGGCGGACGAGGTCTACACGATCGAGATCATCGAGCCGCTCGCCTCGCGCGCGAGCGTGCGTCTGCGGGCGCTCGGTTACGGCAACGTCCACGTGCGCCGGGGGGACGGCTACGACGGCTGGCCGGAGCAGGCGCCGTTCGACGCGATCATCCTGACGGCGGCGCCGCCGCGGCTGCCGCAGCCGCTGATCGACCAGCTCAAGATCGGCGGCAAGATGGTGGTGCCGGTGGGGGACTACCTGCAGGATCTCCAGCTCATCACCAAGACCGGCCCGCACGACTACACCAAGCAGCGCATCGCCCCGGTGCGCTTCGTGCCGATGACGGGCGAGGTGCAGAAGGGGCGCGGGAACTGATCCGATCGCCCCTCTGAACCCCGTCCCTTTCTCCCCGCGCGGGGAGAAAGGGCGCCCCCGCCCGACCCTGTGTCTCCTCGGGCGGGGGGCGTGAAGCTTCTCGAAGTCCAGGCGGTCAGTGGACCGTCAGGCTCATTCCGAAGTCCTGCTCGATGTTCTCGATCGGCGAGAACACGAACTGCGTACCGGCCAGGTTGCCGCCCCAGAGGATCCCGCCCAGGGCCGCCTGCGACGTCGGGACGCGGCGCAAGAAGACCGGCGAGCCGCTGTCGCCGCCGCCCACGCCGGCGTTCACGAAGCTCTGGCAGAGCCGGGTGATGTTCGAGCCCGAGACGTTCGTGTCGACGCAGGTCGCCGCCACCACGTTCTCCGTCCAGCCGGTCGTGCGGCCGGTCTTCGCCACGATCCGCCCGACCGGCGGCGAGGCCACCTTGGCGACGATGTCCCAGCGCGGGTTCGCGGGGTCGATCGTCAGGCTGCCGATGCCGGTCGTTCGGGCGATCTTGCCGAACTCGCAGTTCGCCGGGTCGAAGTACTGCGCCGCCGCCGCGTCGCTGTAGCGGCAGATGCGGCCGGCCGGGCAGGGCGCGCCGGTGAAGAACGGCGGGTCGAAGACCTCTTGCGCGATCTGCACCCCGAACACCGGCTGCATGTATATCGTCCCCGTCGACTGCCCCTGCACGTCGGTGCAGTGGTCGTTGGTGATGAAGTAGCAGGCGTCGCTGCGGCGCACGTTGAAGCCGAGCGTGCAGAGGAAGTTCGAGAAGTGGATCTCGACCCCGCCCGGCACCGGGCTGAAGGCGTCGTTCAGGGTGACCAGCGGCACGATCGGCTCCGCCTCGTCGAAGACCACCGCGCCGTCCGGCACGCCGAGACCGCGCAGGCGCGCCTCGATCAGCCGCTTCGTGGCGGCGGAGGTGCCCGGCGCGAGGCCGACCCGCACCCGGTTCTTCGCCTCGTCGGCGTCGAGCAGCACCACGCCGGGGGCGTCGAGCAGGGTCCGCATGTCGCCGCGCCAGCGCAGCAGCTCGCGGAACTCGTAGCGCCCCTCGAGCACCCGCACGCCGGCGCCGAACGACTTGCGGTAGAGCGGGGCGCGGTCGGAGGTGACATAGACGGTGGGCGTGCCGTCGGCGGCCAGGAACATGCCGCCGAAGCCGGGAAGCTGATCGTTGATCGCGGCCAGGTCGGTGTCCATCGAGCGCATCGGCGCGCTCCGGTCGCCGGCGTCGGCGGGTGCCGCGAGGCAGAGCACCGCGGCGAGGGCGAGGGTCAGGACGAGCGACGCGCGAAGGCGTGGCACGAGACAAGGATACTGCGGGCGAACGGGCATGTCGGATCTCCTCTTGGCAGAAGGGTGAGAGGGCCGGCCCGCACCGGAAGGATTCCGGCGCCGCCGGAGCTCTCGATCAGAATCGGAAAGCGAACTGGGTGCATCGTACGCACCCTTGCGCAATCCGTCAGTAAACGAGTTTCCCAGGCCGGGGTCCGGGGCGGCCGCCTGCTATCGTTCCGGCGCCATGGCGCCCTCCCTTCGCGAGAACGTCCCGCTCGCCCCCCTCACGTCGCTCCGGCTCGGCGGCCCGGCGCGCTGGTTCGTCGAGGCGGAGACGGACGGGGAGCTGGTCGCGGCCCTGCGCTGGGCGCGCGAGGAGGGGGTGCCGGCGCTCGTCCTCGGCGGCGGCTCGAACGTGGTGATCTCCGACGACGGGCTCGACGCGCTGGTCGTCCACGCCGCCCAGCGCGGCATCGAGCGGCGGCGCGAAGTCCGGCAAGGGGACGGGCACGAGATCTGGACGGTGGCCGCCGGCGAGCCGTGGGACCCGCTGGTGGCGGCGACGGTCGAGGCCGGGCTCGCCGGCATCGAGTGCCTCTCCGGCATCCCGGGCACCACCGGCGCTACGCCGATCCAGAACGTCGGCGCCTACGGCCAGGAGGTGGAGGAGGTGGTCGAGTCGGTGCGGGTGCTCGACCGGGAGAGCTTCCAGGTGCGGGAGATGGCGCCGGAGGAGTGTGCCTTCGCGTACCGGGACAGCGTCTTCCGGCGCCAGCCGGAGCGCTACGCGGTGCTGGGGGTGACGTTCCGGTTCACGGTCGGCGGCGAGCCGGCGCTGCGCTACCCGGAGCTCGAGCGGGCGGTGAAGGAGGCGGGGGGGGCGAGCCCGAGCCTGGCGTCGGTGCGCGAGACGGTGCTGACCTTGCGGCGGGGCAAGTCGATGGTGATCGAGGAGGGCGACGAGAACCGGCGGAGCGCGGGGTCGTTCTTCGTCAACCCGGTGGTGTCGCCGGAGGAGGCGGAGGCGGTGGTCGAGCGGGCGCTGGCGGCCGGGATCGTGCCCGACGAGTCGGCCGTGCCGCGTTTCGACGCGCCGGGGGGGCGGGTGAAGCTCGCGGCGGGGTGGCTGGTGGAGCGGTCGGGCTTCGCGCGTGGAACGCGGCGGGGGCCGGTGGGGATCTCCTCCCGGCACGCGCTGGCGCTGGTACACCACGGCGGCGGCAAGACCGCGGACCTGATCGGGCTGGCCCGGGAGGTGCGGCGGGGGGTCCTGGGCACCTTCGGCGTCCTCATCCACCCCGAGCCCGTCTTCCTCGGCTTCCCGCAGGGTCAGCATCCGCTCGACCTGGACGACTGAAACCTCCTCGCGGCGCAACCTCGGGTGTAGGGGCCGAGCCTTGCCTCGGCCCGGGCGGGGGGGGGGGGGAAGTTGGGAGCAGCGACCGGGATGCCGGGG
>CAZLLV010000048.1:0-11994 GCA_964560325.1 uncultured Thermoanaerobaculia bacterium
CCGGCTCTCCCAGGTCGCTCAGCCGGGTCTCCGGCGCCTCCGCCACGCAGGCGGCGATGCGCTCGAAGCGTTCGCCGAGACGACGGATCCCGCCGGGGTCGAAACGGGTGCTCCGATAGGTCCACGCGCCGTGCAACCCGGCCCCGGTCCGGCGCAGCCCGAGGGTCAGGTCCCGGCGCACCGCCACCCCGCCGGAGCCCGGTGTGAGATCCGTGGCGTCGTCGCCGGTCTCGTCGGCTTCCTCCTCGCCCTCGTCCTCCACCAGCAGCAGGAAATCGAACAGGGGGTCCTCGCCCGTCCGGCTCTCCGGCCGCAGCTCCGAGACCAGCAGGTCGAAGGGCAGGTCCTCGTGGGCGTAGGCCTCGAGCACCGTCTCCCGGCTCCGCGTCAGGAGCTCTCGGAAAGTGGGATTGCCGGAGAGATCGGTACGCAGCACCAGATGATTGACGAAGAAGCCGACCAGGTCCGCCACCTCCGGCCGGCGGCGGTTGGCGGCGTCGGTCCCCACCACCAGGTCGACGGCGCCGGTGGAGTGGTGGAGCGCGGCCTGGACGATCGCCAAAACCACCATGAAGAGGGTGGCGCGCTCGCGCCGGGCCAGGTCCGCCAGCGAGCCGCTCACGTCCGGTCCCAGAGCCACCGGATGGAGCCACCCGGTCCCCACCGCCGCGTCGTCGCCGGCCGCCGGCGGCAGATCCAGGCGCGACGGAGCCCCGGACAGGCGGCGCCGCCAGAAGCTGAGGAGCGACTCCAGCACCTCACCCCGCAACCACTCCCTCTGCCAGACGGCGAAGTCCGCGTACTGGATCGGCAGCTCCGGCAGGCGCGGCGCGCGGCCCTCCCGGGCGGCGCCGTAGAGCTCCGTCATGTCCCGGGCGAGCACGCCGGTGGACCAACCGTCGGCGACGGCGTGATGGAAGGTGAGGAGCACCAGGTGGTCTTCCCGGTCCAGGCGGACGGCGGCGGCCCGGAAGAGGGGCTCCTCGGCGAGATCGAACGGACACTCGGCTTCCTCCCCGGCGATCCGACGGGCCTCCCTCTCCCGCCGGTCGGGCACCAGTCCCCGGAGGTCGACCACCGGCAGCCGGATCGCCGCCGGCGCCGCCACCACCTGGAACGGCTCGCCGTCTTCCGCTTCGAACCGGGTGCGGAGGGGTTCGTGGCGAGCCGCCAGGGTGGTGAGAGCCGCGGCGAACGCCGGAGCGTCGAAGGGCTCACGGAAGCGCAGGCCGGAGGGGATGTTGTACAGCCCGCTCTCCGGATCGAGGCGATGGACGAACCAGAGCCGCCGCTGCGCGAACGAGAGGGGGAGAGGCCGGTCCCGCGCCACCGGACGGATCGGTGGGGGCGCCGGGAGCCCCCGGCTCCGGAGCTCGTCGATGCGGGCCGCCAGATCTCGGAAGACCGGAGCCTCGAAGAGGACGCGCAGGGGCAGCTCGACGAGGAACGCCTCCTCCACCCGGGCGCTCAGCCGCGTCGCCAGCAGGGAGTGACCGCCGAGGGCGAAGAAGCCGTCCCCGCGATCGATCCTGCGGCGTCCGAGGAGATCACTCCAGATGCCGGCCAGCACCTCCTCCACGGGCCCCCGGGGCGGCTCGTGGGCGGCGGTCGGCAGGGCGTGCTCGGCAGGGTCCGGGAGCGCCTTCGGGTCCAGCTTCCCCGCCGGAGTGGTAGGGAAGGCGTCGACGAGGACGAGGGCGGCCGGCACCATGTAGGCCGGCAGGCGCTCCGCGATCCAGGACCGGAGCGTCCCCGCGTCGGGCTCCTCGGCGCCGGCCGGGACGACGTAGGCGGCCAGCGCTTCGGCGGGGGCGTCCGCCGTGTCCCCACCCTCCGGGGACCACCCCACGACCCAGGCCTGGGCCACCTCGGCGCGGGCCTCCAGCACCGCTTCGATCTCTGCCGGCTCGATCCGGTACCCCCGCACCTTGAGCTGGCGATCGGTCCGGCCGAGGAACTCCAGCACACCGTCTCGCCGCCACCGAACCCGGTCCCCGGTGCGATAGACGCGATCGCCGGCGCGGGACGGCCACGGGTCGGGCACGAAGAGCCGCGCGGTCTCCGCCGGACGCCCCGGATAGCCGCCTCCGACTCCCTCGCCGCCCAGCAACAGCTCCCCCACCGTGCCCACCGGCACAGCCCGCAGACGGCGGTCCACCACCCGGACGGCGGCGCCGGGGATCGGCCGGCCGATCGGGACGGAGTCGGCCGCCTCGTCCTCCACCGGCACGTCATGGACCGTGGCGACCACCGTGGTCTCGGTGGGTCCGTAGCTGTTAAAGAGCCGCACTCCCGGGACGTGGCGCCGCCACGAGCGGACCCGCTCCGGCAGCATCCGCTCCCCTCCCACCACGAAGCCTCGAAACGAGCCCGCCAGCTCCGCGCCTGCTTCGAGAAGCGGCACCAGCTCGTGCCAGAAAGCGGTAGGCAGGCAGACGTAGCTGACCCGCTCCGCCACGCACCGCTGCAGGAATTCCCGCGGCGAGCCCGCGGCGGCGTCTCGTAGGACCAGCGTCCCACCCGCCGAGAAGGAACCCAGGAGCTCTTCCACGAAGATGTCGAAGCTCAGGGCGGAGAACTGGAGGAGCCGGTCGCCGGCGAGCATTCCGAAACGTCGGCTGGCGTTCCAGCCGTACCAGGCCGCCGCGGCGTGGGGCACCGCCACGGGCTTCGGCCGGCCCGTGGAGCCGGAGGTGAACATGATGTAGGCCAGGGCGTCGCGGGAGACCGCCGGGAGCACCGGCCCATGCCCCTCGTCGTAGACCTCGGAGGCCGCGCGCTCGGTCTCCAGATCGATCCTCGGCACGCTCAGCCCGTCGAGCTCCGGCTCGAGCTCCTTCCGGGTGAGGATCCGGTCGACTCCGGCGGCCTCTACCATCCCCGCCAGCCGAGCCGAGGGGTACGCCAGGTCGAGCTGGACCCAGACGGCCCCCAGCTCCAGGAGCGCCAAGATCGCCACCGGGAGATCGAGGTCCCGGGGTGAGCACAGCCCGATCCGGCGCCCCGCCGTGGGATCTGGGCCCAGAGTCTCCGCCAGGCGCCGCGCCAGCTTCCGGGACCGGGCCAGCAGCGCGCCGTAGGTCAGGTGCTCCGGACCACCCGGCGCGAGCGCCGTCGTCTGGACTGCGACGGCGTCCGGGCACTCCCGCGCGCGCTCCGCAAACGCCCCGTGCACCGTCCGGCCGACACCGACCGGAACCGGTCCGCTCCCCCACTCCACCAGCGCCTGGTGACGCTCCACCGGGAGCAGGAGCCGCAAGCTGTCCACCGGCCGGTCCGGCGCCGCCAGGGCGGCGTGCAGGAGGGTGCGGAAGCTCCGCGTCAGCCGCCGCGCAGTGGTGCCGTCGAAGAGATCGGACCGGTACTCCAGGAGCCCGGCGAGCCCGCCGTCTAGCTCCGAGAAGGTCAGGGCGAGATCGAACTTGGCGCCGGCGGCGGCGAAGTCGAAAGGACGCAGCTCCAGGCCGTTGCCGAAGCGGGCGCCCTCCGGCACCGGCGCGCCGCCAGCGGAGGCCGACGCCCCGGCCCCGGTCTCCATCGACAGCGCCACCTGGGCGAGAGGCGCATGGCTCAGGCTGCGCTCCGGATCGATCTCCTCCACCACCCGCTCGAAAGGCACCTCCTGGTGCTCGTGGGCGTCGAGGGCGATCCGCCGGACGGCGGCCAAGTGGTCGGCAAAAGAGCGGTCGCCGGAGATCGGAGCGTGGAGGACGAGGGTGTTGACGAAGAGCCCGATCAGCTCCTCGAGCTCCTCCCGCGACCGCCCGGCCACCGGCCACGCCACCGGGGCGGCGGACTGGCCGCAGATGCGGTAGAGGTGGATCTGGAAGGCGGCGGAGAGGGCCATGTGAAGCGTGGCGCCGGCTCGCCTGGCGAGGGCCCGGAGCCGCTCGGCCGTCGCTTCGTCGAGCCGGAAGGAAACGGTGGCCCCGTGGGAGCCGATGTCCGGCGAGCGCGGCCGGTCCACCGGCAGATCCAGCACCTCGGGCACGCCGGCCAAACGCTCGCGCCAGAACGCCAGGCCGCGTTCCAGTGGTGGACCGGCGAGGCGGTCCCGCTGCCAGGCGGCGTAGTCGCCGTACTGGATCTTCGGCTCAGGCAGGCTCCCGGTGCTACCGCCGGTGGCGGCGCCGTAGAGCGCGTCGACCTCCCGCATCATGACGGCGAGCGACCAGCCGTCGGCGACGGCGTGGTGGAGGTTTGCCAGGACCACGTGGTCGTCCGGAGCGAGCCGGAAGACCAGCAACCGGAAGAGCGGCCCCCGCTCCAGATCGAAGGGGCGAGCGGCGTCCCGCCGGGTCCGCGCCACCGCCTCGGCCAACCGGCGGCGCTCCGGGAGGGCCGACAGGTCGGCCACCGGCACCGGGAGCGACCCGGGGGGATGGACGACCTGCTCCGGCACGCCGTCCCGGGCGTCGAAGGTCGTGCGCAGAACCTCGTGCCGCCGGGTGACCCCGGCGAAGGCCCGCACCAGGGCGCAGAGGTCCAGCGCCCCGGCCAGACGCGAGGCGGTGGGCATGGCGTAGGCGGCGCTCCCCGGATCCAGACGATCGAGAAACCAGAGCCTCTCCTGAGCGTACGAGGCCGGCGCCCGGCTCCGATCGCTCCGGCGAGGGATCTCCAGCCGGTCGCCCAGGTCGACCCCGTCCTTTTCCAGGAGCCGCTCCAGGAGCTTCCGGCGCTCCGGCGACAGATTCCGGAGCTTGTCGCGTAGCGTCGTCACGCCCACCGTCACCCTTCCCTCGCTCCACCCGCTTCCAGGAGCGTCCGGACCTCTTCGTCCGACAGGTGGTCGAGATCGTCGAGGGCGGCGGCGATCCGCTCGTCGGAGGCCAGCCGTCCGGCGGACCGGTCGGCGACCCGCGCGAGGCCGGCCACCGTGGGGTGCTCGAACAGCGCCCGGAGCGGCAGCTCGACCCCCATGCGGCTCCGGACGCGGGAGATCACCTGGGTCGCCAGCAGGGAGTGGCCCCCGAGGTCGAAGAAGTCGTCGTGGATCCCGAGGGCCTCGAGGCCCAGGACCTCCCGCCAGATCTGGACCACCGCCTCCTCCGTCGGCGTCGACGGCGACGCGTCCCCCGGCGCGGTGGCGAGGTCGTCCCACCCCGGCTCGGGCAGGGCGGAGCGATCGACCTTGCCATTGGGGGTGCGGGGGAGCGCCTCGAGGGCGACGAAGCGCGAGGGCACCATCCAGGCCGGCAGCGACCGACGGAGGTGGTCTCGGATCGCCGCGGCGTCGATCTCCGCACCGGCCTCGGGAGCGAACCAGCAGACCAGCCCCTCGCCGTCGCCGCGACCGCGGACCTGGACGGCGGCTTCCATCACGTCCGGGTGCTCGGAGACCGCCGACTCCACCTCCCCCAGCTCGATGCGGTAACCCCGGAGCTTCACCTGATGGTCGATGCGGCCCGTGAAAACCACACGGCCATCCGGCAGGTGACGCCCCAGATCGCCGGTCCGGTACAGGCGCCCCCCGGGCTCCGGAGCGAACGGGTCCGGTACGAAGCGCTCGGCGGTGAGCGCGGGGCGCGCCAGGTACCCCCGGGCCAGGCCGGCTCCCGCGAGGTGGATCTCGCCCAGGGCGCCGGCGGGAACGAGAGTGCCGGCGGTACCGAGCAGATAGAGACGGGTCCCGTCGACGGGAGCCCCGATGGTGGGTGCCTCGGTCCCGTCGAGGTCGATCTCCGCCAGGGTCGAATAGGTCGTGTCCTCGGACGGGCCGTAGAGGTTCAGCATGCGGGCGGCAGCGGTCTCGGCGCTCACCCGATCCGCCACGGAGCGCGCCAGAGGCTCACCGGCCACGGCTACGGTGCGAACCGACGACGGCAGGGCTTCGAGATCGAGCAGCGGACCGAGGGCCGACGGCACCAGGTTGATCAGAGTCACCCGGTGGCGTCCCGGCAGCGACGCCAGGGCCAGCGCGTCGTCGGCCAGGAACACCCGCCCGCCGCTCGCTCTCTCCCGGGCCAGCGGCGTGAGGACCTCGAACACCGACAGATCGAAGCAGACGGAGGTGGACGCCAGCAGACCTTCGGTCTCGCCGTCGGAAAGCGACTCCTGGGCCCAGCCCGCCAGGGCGGTGATCCCGCCGTGGGTGATCGCGACCCCCTTCGGGGTCCCGGTGGAGCCGGAGGTGTAGATGATCAGGGCCAGGTCGTCCCCGCTCATCCCCTCACCCCGGAGGTGGGCGCCGGGCTCCGGCGATCCCGTGGGAGCGGCACCGCCCAGGGGCAGTACCCGGACACCGGACCGCCCCTCGCGATCGAGCCACTCGAGCAGGTCCTCGTCCGCCAGCAGTATCTTCATGCCGCTGTCCTCGATCTGGAAGAGGATGCGGTCCTCGGGGTAGGCGGGATCGATCGGCACGTACGCGGCGCCGGCCCGGAGCACGCCCAGCATGCCGGCGACGAGGGCGCTCCGCCGGCCGCCCAGGATGCCCACCGGGTCGCCTCGCCGGACTCCGGCGGCCGCCAGGCGTTCCGCGATCCCATCCGCGCGACGGGCGAGCCCGGCGTAGGAGAGCTGGCCGTCGGCGGCCTCGAGAGCCACGGCGTCGGGCCTTTCGGCCACGCTCCGCCCGAACAGCTCGTGGACCGTCTCCGCCGGGCGCCGGGCCGGCCGGGAAGCGCCGCTCCACTCCTCCAGGAGGATGCGGCGCTCGTCCTCCCCAAGGAGCGGCAGGTCGCTGGCCGGCCGATCGGGCCCCGCCGCCACCTCGCGGGCCAGGTTCCCCAGGTGCTCCACGAGTCGCCCGGCGGTCGCCCGGTCGAAGAGATCGGCGGCGTACTGGAGCGAGCCCACCAGCGAGTCGCCGGCCTCCCGCATCCAGAGGTTCAGCTCGAAGGGCGCCGACTCGGGGTCGACCTCGAAGGGCTCGAGCTCGAGACCCTCCAGGGAGAGCTCTCCCACCGGGGCGTTCTGGAACACGAAGAGGGCCTGGAACAGGGGGCTCCGCAGCAGGTCCCGGGCGGGAGCCACCTCCTCCACCAGCCGTTCGAAGGGAATGTCCTGGTGGGCGAACGCCTCCAGCGTCCCCTGGCGGACCCGGCCCAGGAGCTCCCGCCCCGTCGGGTTTCCCGACAGGTCGGTGCGCAGGACCAGGGTGTTGACGAAGAAGCCGACGAGTGGCTCGACCTCCACGTGGCGCCGTCCCGCCACCGGCGTGCCGACGCTCACGTCGTCCTGGCCGGAGTAGCGGGAGAGGAGGAGCTGATAGAGCGCCACCAGCGCCATGAAGAGGGTCGCTCCCTCGTCCCGGGCCAGCCGCCGGAGCCCTGCGGTGACCTCCGCCGGCCAGCGGAACGACAGGCTCTCCGAACGGTGCCCGGCGACCGCCCGACGCGGCCGATCGGTCGGCAGCGCCAACGCCGACGGCGCTCCGGCGAGGCGGCGGCGCCAGTACTCCACCTGCCGGTCCGCCACTTCGCCGTCAAACCACCGGCGCTGCCAGTCGGCGTAATCGGCGTACTGCACCGGAAGCTCCGGCAGGTCCGGGGCTTCCCCCCGTAGACCAGCCCGGTAGAGCTCCGCCAGCTCGCCGACGAAGACGCCGAGGGACCAGCCGTCGGAGACCGAGTGGTGATTGCTCACCAGCAGGACGTGGTCGTCCTCCATCAGCCGCAGCAGGCGGACCCGCAGGAGGGGACCGGCGGAGAGGTCGAATGGCGTCGCCAGCTCCCGGCGGGCCTCCTCCCGGACCCGCGTCTCCCGTTCGCCCTCCGGCAGGCCGGTGAGGCTGACCTCCCGATAGTCGAAGACCGGCTCGGGATCGATGACCACCCGGGGGCCGTCGTCCGTCTCCACGAAGCGGCTCCGCAGGGTCTCGTGGCGCTCGACGATAGTCCGTAGCGACCGGACCAGGACCTCCCTGTCGAGGTCGCCCCGGAGGCGCACGGAGGAGGAGACCACGTAAGCGGTGTCATCCGGATCGAGGCGCGACAGGATCCAGAGCCGCCGTTGCGCCGACGAGAGAGGCAGGTCGCCCCCCCGGGGGACCGGCACCAGGGGCTCTTCGGACACGATGCCGTCGCAGTCGGCCAGACGCCGGGCCACGGCCCGGCCCATCGCCTCCGGCGTCGGGGCGGCGAAGAGCTCCGGCAGCGACATGTCGACCCCCAGGGTGCTCCGGATGCGGGAGACCACGCGGGTCGCCATCAGGGAATGACCGCCGAGGCGGAAGAAGTCGTCCCGCGCGCCCACCGGCTCCCGACCCAGCACCTCGGACCAGATCCCCGTCAGAACCTCTTCGATGGGGTCCCGGGGAGCCACTCGCTCCGCCTCTGCCTCCTCGCTCTCCGGCTCCGGCAACGCGGAGCGGTCGACTTTGCCCCCCGGGGTCCGGGGCAGAACGTCGAGGACCACGATCCGCCGCGGCACCATATGTGCCGGCAGGCGCCCGGCCAATCGCTCCCGGAGCGCGTCCGGTTCCGGCCGGCCGCCCTCCGCCGCGGTCACGTAGGCAACCAGGTGGAGACGGTCTGGCGAGTCGCCGCGCGGCACCACCACCGCCTCGCGCACCGAGTCGTGAGCATCCAGCTGGGACTCGATCTCCCCGAGCTCGACCCGCAGGCCGCGGATCTTCACCTGGTGATCGATGCGCCCGAGAAAATCGATCCGGCCATCGGGACGGAAGCGGGCCAGATCGCCGGTGCGGTACAGCCGCGCGCCCGACTCGCCGGAAGCGCCGGTGAAGGGATCGGGAACGAAGCGCTCGGCGGTCGCCGCCGGCGCCCCCAGGTATCCCCGGGCCAGGGCGGGGCCGCCGATCCAGAGCTCACCGCTGATCCCCGGCAGGGCCGGAGCGAGGGAGGGCTCGACGACGTAGGTGCGGGCGTTGGGTACCGGACGACCGATGGCCACCGGCTCGTCTCCGACGGCGCAGCGCTCCACCGTCGCCCACACCGTCCCCTCGGTCGGCCCGTACTCGTTCCACAGCGGGACGTCGGCTCCGGCCGCGGAGGTCAGCTCTGCGTGGCGCCCGACCACCGCCGGTGGACAGGCCTCTCCGGCCACCACGGCGGCATCGAGACCGGCCAGCGCCGCCTCATCCCTCTGGGCGAGCTCGCCGACGATCTCCGACCACAGGGAGGGCAGGGTCAGCAGGTGGGTGACCTCCGCTCCCCGCATGAGCTCGGCGAGCCGCCCGGCGTCCGCCTTCTCCTCCTCCGGAACGAGAACCAGCGCACCGCCCGTAGTCAGGGTCCAGAACAGACCCGCCGCCGAGCTGTCGAAGGCCAGGGAGGGCAGGAGCAGGAAGCGCCCGGGAGGCTCTTCTCCGTAGACGTCGAGACGGGCCCGGGTGGAGGCGGCGAGGGCTCCGTGGGAGACCGCGACCCCCTTCGGCCGGCCGGTGGAGCCGGACGTGTAGATCACATAGGCGAGCTCACCGGGTGCCGAGTCCGCACCTCCGTCTTCCGCTCCCTCGGCCTCCGCCGGATCGGGGATGGTGACGAGAGCCGGTGGGTCTTCCCCGGCACTCCTCGACATCAGCGCCCGGCCGGCTTCCTCCGAGCCATCCCCCGGCGGCGTCACCAGGAGCCGGGCGCCGGAGTCCGCCATCGCGCTCCAGTTGCGCTCCTCCGGGTAGGCCGGGTCGAGGGGCACGTAGGCGGCGCCCGACGCCAGGATGCCGAAGATGCCGATCACGGTCTCCGGGGAGCGCTCCGCCAGCAGAGCCACCACGTCGCCCCGACCGACGCCGTGCCGCCGCAGCCGGTCCGCCAGCGCCCGGGCCCCGTCCGCGACCTGTCGATAGCTGAGGGACCGCTCTCCCAGGATCACGGCCGGCGCGTCGGCGCGCTCGTCGGCCACGGCGAAGAACGACCGGTGGACCGGCGGCGCCCCCACGGCCGCCGGGCTGTCGGCCCCCCGGGCCATCCGCTCGAAGGCGGCGATCGCCTCCCCGGTCGCCAGAGGGAGGTCGGCCACCGGCCGCTCCAGCGCCCCGGCGCCGGCGGCGAGGGCGTCGAGAAGCACCGCGAAGCGGTCTCGGAGGCCGTCCGCCGAGGCCTCGGGAAAGCGGGCCGGATCGTGGCGCAGCCGCCCCTCCAGGCGCCCGTCACGCAGCCGGAGGTCGAGCTCCACCACGAAGCGGTCGGTGTCGCTCTCCACGTCGAGGATCCGCACCTCTCCGGCCCCCGCCGGCAGCGGACCGGCCGTCCGCCGGAAGGAGAATCCGTACGGCCAGAACGGCTCGCCCACGGCGCTGGGCACCTCGTGCCAGGGGAAAAGGGTCTGCCAAGGCTCCGCCGCCTCTCGGGCGCCGGCGGCGGCGCGAGCGATCTCCGCCAGCGACGACGCGGGGTCGTACGGCAGGATCAGCGGGAGGCGGCGGGAGAGGAGCCCCACCAGGTCCGCCACCTCGTCGAAGGAGCGTCCTTCGAAGACCACCCCCACCGGAAGGTCGGCGCCGACGACGCCGTGGCGCCCCAGCAGAACCCGCCAGGCCGCCAGCAGCAGCTCGTGCAGAGCGACTCCCGCGCTCTTTGCCCGGGCTTCCAGCGCACCGGTCCGCTCCCGGTCGAGGTTCAGGGGAAGAGAGCGGACCGCGAACGGATCGTCCGCCATCGCTTCCCCCTCCAGCAGACCGCCCCGGGGTATTGGCAGGCGGTCGGCGCGCCAGAACTCCAGGCCGACGGCAGCGTCCTCGTCCTCACCGGTGGCGAGCTCGTTCTGCCACTCGGAGACGTCGACGTACTGGAGGGCCTCATCGTCCGCCACCGGGCGGCCGGCGAGGGCGGCGGCCAAGCGTCCGGCCAGGCGCTCCATTCCGGTGGCGTCGGCGCAGAGACCCGGGAGCACCAGGTACGCGAGGAGCTCAGCCGCCCCGGAGTCGCCCGGAACGACCTCGGCCACCAGCGCCCGCAGGGGACCGGCGGCGGCGTCCCCTTCCCCGGTGATATCCAGGGGCGCTGCCGCGAAGGCACCGGCGCGCTCCCGGAACGCCGCCGGCCGTTCCGCTTCCGGAACGTCCGACAGATCGACTGTCACCACCTCCGGCTCCGCGCTCTCGGCGATCACCTGCAGGGGGAGGCGGATGCCCGACAGCCGGCGGAAGCGGGTCCGCAGGATCTCCTCGGCCGCCGTCACCTCGCGGAGGGCCGCCGCCAGATCATCCGGCGTCCAGGGGCCGGTGACCCCCAGCAGGCAGCGGGAGACGTACGCCCCCGCCGTCTCCTGGGGCCGAAGGGCCCACAGGTGGCGCTGTTGGGGCGAGAGTCGAAAGCCGTGGATGTTCTGCTCGTCTTGCATCGATTCACTTTCCGGATCGGTGACGCCGTCAGGGGAGCTCACGGGCCGCGGCGGCCCGCGTCAGGCCGCCGCGCTCTCTCCCGTCTCCTTGTCGACCATGGCCACGACGATCTTCCGCTCGCCACGATACGGCTCGCGGCCGTGGGCGACGGTCATGTTGTCCATCATCAGGATGTCTCCCTCCCGCCAGGGGAACTTCACGATCGCCGCCTCGTACGCCGCCCGCACGTTGGCCACCGCCTCGTCCTCGATGGGCGAGCCGTCGCCGTAGTAGGTGTTGTAGGGAAGCCCGTCGAGACCGAAGGACGAGACCAGGGTCTCCCGCACGCCGGGCTCCTGGGACGAGATGTGGAAGAAGGCGCCATGGTTGAACCAGAGGGGCTCGCCGGTCTCCGGATGGCGGCGCACCGCCGGCCGGACCTGGCGGGTCCGCAGACGCTCGCCGTCGCCGCCCGTGTCGACCCACTCGAAATCGATGCGGTTCGTCGTCAGGTACTCCTCCACCTCCTCCTTCGAGTCGGTCTGGTAGGCCTCCTGCCACGACAGACCGATCCCGGGGTTGTAGTTGCGCACGTACATGACACCTTCGCGCTCGAAGCGCTCCCGGACGGCGGGATCGATCCCCTCGTAGACTCGCCGCACGTCGCAGATCGGAGTCTCGCCCCCCTCTTCCGCCGCCGTCAGGCAGCAGAAGTAGATCTTCCGCGGCCAAGCCATCCAGTAAGTTCCCTCGTTGTGCTGGCG
>CAZLLV010000049.1:0-9774 GCA_964560325.1 uncultured Thermoanaerobaculia bacterium
ACCCGGGAGCCGCGTAATGCGACAGCCCGAGAGTCCACCCGTAAGCCGTGTGCGGGAAATCCGCACGCACGGTTTGAACGGGGGTCTTGACACACGAAACGGCGGGCGACCGCCGACGAAAGTGTAAGGATCTACCAATGCTCCTCTATCGCTTGGCGCCCGAAGGGTTCTACGCCGTGGCCAGCCTCGACGGGGCGGTGCGGCTCCTCCACTCGGACCCGTTCGAGACGCCGCCGGAGGCTTGGGAGACCGGGCGCGCGGTCGATCCGGAGGGTCCGGACGGCGACGGGCTCCTGGTGCCGGTGGTGCCCGGCAAGGTGGTCGGCATCGGCCGCAACTACAAGGACCACGCGGCCGAGCTCGGCAACCCGATGCCGCCCGAGCCGCTGATCTTCTTGAAGGCGCCGTCGTCGGTGATCGGCCCCGGCGCGCCGGTGGTGCTGCCGCCCGAGTCCGAGCGGGTCGAGCACGAGGGGGAGATCGCGGTGGTGGTCCGCCACCGGCTCACCCGGCCGACGGAGGAGGAGGCGCGGGCCGGGATTCTCGGCGTCACCTGCGCGGTCGACGTCACGGCGCGCGATCTCCAGAAGAGGGACGCGACGTTCGCCCGCGGCAAATCGTTCGACACCTTCTGCCCGCTCGGGCCGGCGATCCGGGTGACCTCGAGCGCCGCCGAGCTCGCAGACCTGGAGGTGGTACTGCGAGTCGACGGCGAGGAGCGCCAGCGGGGGCACGCGTCGCAGATGGCGTGGGGCGTCGTGGAGCTGGTCGCCTACGTCGCCCGCTTCATGACGCTCGAACCGGGCGACGTGATCTTGACCGGCACGCCGGCCGGCGTCGCGACGCTCGCGCCGGGGCAGACGATCGAGACCGAGGTGTCGGGCGTCGGCGTGCTGCGGACGCCGGTCGAGGCGTGGGCGCGGTAGGCGCCGCGGCGCGGGAACGAATGCGGGGGCTCACCGGTTCTCACCGGCGATGAAGCTCTGGATCAAGGCCGTGGCGGGCGTGGCCTCCGCCCTCCTCACCTTCCTCGTGCTCTTCTGGGGCCGCCACTTCTTCGCCGGCCACGCGGCGCTCGTTGCGATCGCCGTCGGGGGGCTCGTCTACACGTCGCTCGGCACGAGCGAGCGCCTCGGCCGGATGTACCGCAGGAAGGGCCCGCGCACCATCCGCCGGCGTGAAGAGTAGTTACCTCTTCCCGACCAGCAGCAGCGCGGCGCCGGCGACGATCGCGATGGCGCCCGCCCAGATCGGGATGTCGACCCGCTCCTTCTCCTCGACCGAGAGCTCGATCGGCCCGATCTGTGCGTCGTGCGTGTCCTTCGTGTAGGTGAAGCCGCCGTAGGCGAGGGCGAGGATGCCCGCCGCCAGGAGGATGATGCCGAGGATCTTCTTCGCGCTCATCGTCGCTCCTCCGTCGTCGCGCCCCCGCTCGCGTCCTCCACGCGGTCCGGCGCCACGGTCGCTCGCCACGGAAAGAGCGCGGCGGCCGCGGCCAGCAGCAGGTGGATCGCGCCCGCGGCCGTCCATCCGTTGAACAGCAGCACCAGCCACGCCGAGAGAGACACGAGGGCGAGGGCGGCGCGCAGCGTCGGGCGGTCGCGAAGGGGCATGAGAAGGCGGAAGTCTACTGCATTGCCGGGGTATCCTCTCGACCCATGGAGGGATGGCGCAGAGTCTCGTCGAGGACCGTCGCGGAGAACCCTCTCTTCCGCCTGGAGGAGCGCACGATCGCTCGCACGGGCGAAGAGTCGGCCCGGCCGCCGGCCGATGAGCACGAGGAGATCGAGGTGGTCGAGGTGCCGCTCGCCGACATCCCCGACCTCGTCCGGCGCGGCGAGATCCGCCACGCCCTCATGCTCTCGTCGGTCTACCTCTTCGACCTGTACCGCTCCTGAAGGACGGCTCGTGGCACTCTCCGCGAAGGTCGTCACCTTCGACGTCACCGGCACGCTGATCCGGAGCCCCCGGTTGGGTGCGCTCTACCGAGAGGTCTTCCGCCGGCACGGCCTCCCCGTCGAGCCGGACGAGCGCGAGGTCGCGCGCACCATCGCCCGCGTCTGGCAGGAGCTCGCCTGCCGGACCGACGGCAGCACCGACCGCTTCGGCTCCCACCCGGAGGGAGCCCGCGGTTGGTGGCGGCGCTTCGGCGAGCGGGTGGCGGAGCACCTGGGGGTCGAGCCGCCGAGCCGTTTCGCCGCCGCCGAGCTCTACGACCGCTTCGCTCGCCCGGAGGCGTGGGAGGTCTACCCGGACGTGGTCCCCGCGCTCGACGCGCTCCGCGCCCGCGGCGTCCGGATCGGCGTGGTCAGCAATTGGGACGAGCGCCTGCCCGCCCTGCTCGGCGGCCTCGGGTTGGCGGAGCGCCTCGACGCCGTCGTCCACAGCTCCGAGGTCGGCTACGAGAAGCCCGACCCGCGCATCTTCCTCGAAGCCCTCGACCGCCTCGGCCACGGCCCGGCCCAGGGCGCCGACCCCGAGGAGGCGGTCCACGTCGGCGACCGGCTGAAAGAAGACGTCGAAGGCGCCGCCAACGTCGGCATGCGCGCCCTCCTCCTCGACCGCCACCACCGCCACGCGGACGAAGAGACACCGGAGCCGGCCACGGCCGTCATCTACACCCTCGCAGGCCTGGTCTAGCCCGGCTACCGCCGCCCCTGCTCGTCCTTCTCCCGCTGGATCCGCTTGTACAGCGCCCCCTGCCGCCGCCCGAACGCCCGGTCCGCCGCCACGTCCCGCCGACGCTCCAGCGCCTCCACCTCCCGCTCGAGCCCCCGCAAGCTCTCCAGCCGTGCCGTCTCGAGCTCTCCAGCCTCCACCGCCGCCGTCACCGCGCACCCCGGCTCGTGCCGGTGCGTGCAGTCGCGGAAGCGGCACTCCCTCGCCAGCACCTCGATGTCGGGAAACGCTTCGGCGACCGCCCCCTCGCCCTCGACCCAGAGCTGCACCTCGCGCAGCCCCGGATTGTCGATCAGGAGACTGCCGCCCGGCAGCCGCACCAGCTCGCGATGCGTCGTCGTGTGCTGCCCCCGCTCGTCGCGCGCCCGCACCGTGCCGGTGCGCAGGACCTCCTCGCCCGCGAGCCGGTTGATCAGGGTCGACTTGCCGACACCGGACGAGCCGACGAGCACGACGGTGTGGCCCCTGGTCCCGTCGGAGCCGAGGTAGAGCTCGAGCGCATCCAGCCCGGCCGCGTCGCCGTTCCCGGGGAGCGCGCTGATCGCGTGCACCGGCAGGCCGGGCGCGGCAGCCCGCGTCTCGGCGATGCGCTCGGCGAGCTCCTCGGCGGTGAGCAGATCCGCCTTGGTCAGGAGCACCACCGCCTCGGCTCCGCTCGCCCGCGACAGGACCACCAGCCGCTCGAGCCGGCGGAGGTTGAAGTCCCCGTCGAGGCCGAGGACGAGGAAGACGGTGTCGACGTTCGCCGCGATCACCTGCTCGGTGCTCCGCGGCCCGGCGACCTTGCGCGACAGCGCTGTGCGCCGGGGGAGCACCGCGCGAATCACCGGGCCGGTCGGGTCGACCGCCACCCAGTCGCCCACCGCCGGCACCTCCCCCGCCGACTCCAGGCGCCCGGCGACCGCCGCCACGACCTCGCCCTCGGCCGTCACCACGCGGTGCAGCCCGCGGCCGGGCGCCACCACCCGGCCCGGAACGAGCGCATCCCGCTCGCCTGCCGAGAGATCTTCGAGGAGAGAGGAAAAAGACCGGGCGAAGAACGGCGCCCAGCCGTAGTCGTCGAGGCTCGGCACGGTCATGAGTCGCCGAAGGCGTTTCGGACCGCCCTGCGGACCGCGATCAGGGTGACCGAGGCCCGGTCGAAGGTGTAGACGACGAGGTAGGTCCCTTCGTCGAGGTGCACGGGATAGCTGGAAAAGTTCTGCTCTCCCCGAACCGCCATACCGAGCTCGGGGCGCGAGCCGAGTACCGATCGGAGACCGATGAGAGCTTCGTCGGCCCGCTTCTCCCGCCGGCGGATTCGAGCCCACTCCCGCTCGAAGCGCGACGTCTCAACGACTTCGCGTTTCCTCGCCACGGAACTCCTGAATCGCCTCGAGCACCCACGCCTCGTCCTCTTTTCCGAGCGGCGCCGGCTCACCGAGGAAGACCGTCTCGTAGGGGATCTCGTCACCCATCGAGGCCGACTGCCAGCCGACGAAGCGATGGGAGAGGTCGCTCACCTCCGTGGCGTTGAGCTCCCAGAGCTCGTCGATCACCCTTCCGATCAGGTCGATTTCCTGCGAATCGAAGAGAGAGAGCTCGGCCTCGCGTAGCGGCAGAAGCTTCTTGAGCTCGCGCCCGTGGTAGTCGCGCTTGGCCCAGGCGCAATCCCCCTTCGCCGCCATCCCCTCGACGGTCTGCGGCATCCGGTGCGGAACCGGCCCGAACTCTTGCTTCCGATACGCCCGGCCCGAGATCGATCGCCCCAGGCTCCGATAGGCCCAGAAATCGGCGTAGAACAGGATCTTGTTGAGCTTGGTCGCTCCACAGCGCGGATCGTGCTCCGCCCTACGCGCGACGTACAGGATCATCTCGCGGAACTTCCGACTGTCTCGATTCATCTCATTGACGCCTTCGTTACGCCTAGACCCTAACAGCGACCCACGAGACGAGTCAACTCGCGGGCGGGGACGCCCGGGAAGGAGGTCGCCCGAAGCGTAGCAGACGACGATATGCGGGGGTGCCCGCAGCCGCGCGGCCAACGGGACGCGGCCGACGGGACGGAACGGGAAGCCCGCTACGGGCGCCGGCGCTCGGCGACGCGGATGCGGGAGGTCGCCTTTTCGAAGCGGGCCTGGGCGCCAGGCCAGTCGGAGTCGGCCGCGGCGTGGAGCGCGCGCTCGGCCTCGGTGGCCTCCGTGCGCGCCGCCTCGACGTCGATCTCCTCCGGCAGCTCCGCCGACTCGGTGAGCACCGTCACGAGGTCGTTTGCCACCTCGACGAAGCCCTCCGACAGCGCCAGGTAGTGCTCCACCTTCCCCTGCCGGTACATCACCTCGCCGACCGCCAGCGTGGCGATCAGCGGCGTGTGGCCGGGCAGGATGCCCAGCATGCCCTCGCTGCCCGGCACCTGCACCTCGTCGCACTCGACGTCGAGGAGCTGCCGGTCGTGGGCGACCAGGATCAGCCGGAGCTTGGTCGACTGCCCATGCGGTGTCGTCGGATCAGCCATCGCGGCTCGGCGAGCTTACGCCGCCTCCTCGAGGAGCTTCTTGCCGTGCTCGATCACCTCGTCGATCGTCCCCTTGTAGAGGAACGCCCGCTCCGGGTACTCGTCCATCTCGCCCGAGATGATCTGCTGGAAGCCGACGATCGTGTCCGCCACCTTCACGTAGCGGCCCTCGAGGCCGGTGAACTGCTGGGCGACGAAGAACGGCTGCGACAGGAAGCGCTGGATCTTGCGCGCGCGCGACACGGTGAGCTTGTCGTCCTCCGACAGCTCGTCGATGCCCAGGATGGCGATGATGTCCTGGAGGTCCTTGTAGCGCTGGAGGATCGTCTGCACCTCGCGGGCGACGCCGTAGTGCTCGTCGCCGACGATCCGCGGGTCGAGGATCTTCGAGGTCGAGTCGAGCGGGTCGACCGCCGGGTAGATGCCGAGCTCGGAGATCTGGCGCGAGAGCACGGTGGTCGCGTCGAGGTGGGCGAAGGTGGTCGCGGGCGCCGGGTCGGTGAGGTCGTCGGCCGGAACGTAGACCGCCTGCACCGAGGTGATCGAGCCCTTGCGGGTCGAGGTGATCCGCTCCTGGAGCGCGCCCATCTCGGAGGCGAGGTTCGGCTGGTAGCCGACCGCCGACGGCATGCGGCCGAGGAGCGCCGACACCTCGGAGCCCGCCTGGGTGAAGCGGAAGATGTTGTCGATGAACAGGAGCACGTCCTGGCCCTGCGTGTCGCGGAAGTACTCGGCGACCGTCAGGCCGGTCAGGCCGACCCGCAGGCGGGCGCCCGGCGGCTCGGTCATCTGGCCGTAGATCAGGGCGATCTTCGACTGGGTGAGCGTCCCCATGTCGACCTTCGACATGTCGAACTCGCCGGTCGCCTCCATGTGCTCGTAGAACGACTCGCCGAAGTCGATGACCTTCGACTCGACCATCTCGCGCAGCAGATCGTTGCCCTCGCGGGTGCGCGCGCCGACGCCGGAGAAGACCGACACGCCGCCGTGCTGGAGGGCGACGTTGTTGATCAGCTCCTGGATGAGCACCGTCTTGCCGACGCCGGCGCCGCCGAACAGGCCGGTCTTGCCGCCCTTGGTGTACGGCTCGAGGAGGTCGATCACCTTGATGCCGGTCTCGAACATCTCGGTCTCGGCCGTCTGCTCCTCGAGGGTCGGGGCGTCGCGGTGGATCGGCCAGCGCTCGTCGGCGACGACCGCGCCCAGACCGTCGACCGGCTCGCCGGTGACGTTCAGGATGCGCCCGAGGGTGGCGCGGCCGACCGGCACCGAGATCGGCTGGCCGGTGTCGGTGACTTCCATGCCGCGCACCACGCCGTCGGTGGGCGACATGGCGACGCAGCGCACCTGGTTCTCGCCCAGGTGCTGGGCCACCTCGGCCACCAGGTCGATCGGGATGCCGGTCTCGGTCCCGGGGTCCTTCAGCTCGACGGCGTTCAGGATCTCCGGCATGTCTTCCGGGGCGAACTCCACGTCGAGGACCGGGCCGATGACCTGCACCACCCGGCCGACGCCCTTCTTCACGGCCCTGTCGTTCACGCTCACGATGTCTATCCTTCCAACGCGTTGGCGCCGGAGACCACCTCGATCAGCTCGGTGGTGATCGCGGCCTGGCGCGCCCGGTTGTAGTTGAGGGTCAGCTTCTCGATCATGTCGCCGGCGTTCGAGGTGGCGGCGTCCATCGCCGTCATGCGGGCGGCGTGCTCCGCCGCCTGGGACTCGAGCAGCACGCGGTAGACCTGGAAGGTCAGATAGCGCGGCAGCACCTGGGCGAGGATGGCTTCCGGCGACGGCTCGAACAGGTAGTCGGTGGCGGCGGTGTCGCCGGTGGCCTCCGACGCCTCGCTCTCCGCCTCGCCGATCGGGATCGGCAGCAGCCGCTCCTCGGTGAGCTCCTGCTGCATGACCGACTTGAACTGGTTGTAGATCACGTAGACCGCGTCGTACTCGCCCTCGGAGTAGGCGCGGGAGACCTCTTTCGCGATCTCCTGCGCGATGGCGTAGGTGACGTTGGCGAAGATCCCGCGGTGCGCGTCCCGGATCGGTGTCTTCCGGCGGGCGAAGAAGTCGGCGCCCTTCCTGCCGAGCAGCAGCAGCTCGACGCTCTCCCAGCGGCCGATCGTCTGCCGCGCCCGGCGCATGACGTTGGCGTTGAACGAGCCGGCGAGGCCGCGGTCGCCGGTGACGACCGCCAGCAGAACCTTCTCTTCCTCGCGCGCCTGGAGCAGCGGGTGCCGCGTGCCGCCGGTGCCGGCGCCGGCCGCCCCGTCGTCGAAGCCCTCGGACTCGTAATCCTCGCCGTCGTCGGCCACGGCCTCTTCCGCCTCGGCCTCGGCCGCGCGGGCGGCCTGGGCGAGCTTCGCCGTGACCTTGGCGAGCTCGAGGGCGTACGGCCGGGTGGCCAGGATGTGCTCCTGGCTGCGACGGAGCTTGGCCGCCGCGACCATCTTCATCGCCTTGGTGATCTGCTGGGTGTTCTTGACCGAGCGGATCCGGCGCTTGATGTCGTGGAGGTTCGCCATGGCTCTCTAGTCGGCTTTTCGTGGGTGACGGGTCTCGGGCGTCGGGTCTTCAGGCCGCGGCCTCGACCACGCGGGCCTTCGGCTCGCGGGCGAAGAAGTCCTCGCGGGCCTCCGCCATCACCGACAGGATCTTCTCCTGCAGCTCGGCCGAGATCTCCTTCTGGGTGCGGATCTCTTCCAGCACCTCCGGGTGCTCGTTGCGGAAGGTGCGGTGCATCTCCGCCTCGTAGCCCTGGACCTGGTCGACCACGATCGGGTCGAGCACGCCCTGGGTGCCGGCGAGGATCGAGAGCACCTGGAGCTCGACCGAGAGCGGCTGGAACTGACCCTGCTTGAGGATCTCGACCAGGCGCCGGCCGCGGGCGAGCTGCGCCTGGGTCGACTTGTCGAGGTCGGAGCCGAACTGGGCGAACGCTTCGAGCTCTCGGAACTGGGCGAGCTCGAGCCGCAGGGTGCCGGCGATCTTCTTCATCGCCTTGATCTGCGCGGCGCCGCCCACCCGGGAGACCGAGATGCCGACGTTGATCGCCGGGCGCACGCCGGAGTAGAAGAGGTCGCTCTCGAGGAAGATCTGGCCGTCGGTGATCGAGATCACGTTGGTCGGGATGTAGGCCGAGACGTCGCCGGCCTGGGTCTCGATGATCGGCAGCGCGGTGAGCGAGCCGCCTCCCTCGGCGTCCGACATCTTGGCGGCGCGCTCGAGGAGGCGGGAGTGGAGGTAGAAGACGTCGCCCGGGTACGCCTCGCGGCCCGGCGGACGGCGGAGCAGGAGCGACATCTCGCGGTAGGCCGCGGCCTGCTTCGAGAGGTCGTCGTAGACCACCAGCGCGTGGCCGCCCTGGAGCATGAAGTACTCGCCCATCGCGCAGCCGGAGTAGGGCGCCAGGTACTGGAGCGGGGCCGGCTCGGAGGCGGTCGCCGCGACCACGATCGTGTGGTCCATCGCGCCGTTGTCCTCGAGCGTCTTGACCACCTGCGCCACCGTCGAGCGCTTCTGGCCGATGACGACGTAGATGCAGATGACGTCGGTGTTCTTCTGGTTGATGATCGCGTCGAGGGCGACCGCGGTCTTGCCGGTCTGCCGGTCGCCGATGATCAGCTCGCGCTGGCCGCGGCCGATCGGGATCATCGCGTCGATCGCCTTCAAGCCGGTCTGCATCGGCTCGGCGACCGACTTGCGGTCGACCACGCCGGGGGCGATGCGCTCGACCGGGAAGCGGTCGGCCTCCTCGATCGGCCCCTTGCCGTCGAGCGGGCGTCCGAGCGGATCGACCACGCGGCCGACCAGGCCGGGGCCGACCGGCACGTCGATGACGCGCCCGGTCCGGCGCACCTCGTCGCCCTCCTGGACCTTCCGGCTGTCGCCCATGAGCACGGCGCCGATCTGGTCCTCCTCCAGGTTGAGCGCGAGGCCGTAGACCTCGTTCGGGAACTGGAGGAGCTCGTTGGCCATGGCCTTCTCCAGGCCATAGATGCGGGCGATGCCGTCGCCCACGGACAGCACCGTCCCCACCTCGGCCACGTCTACGTCGGCCTGGTATCCGGCGAGCTCTCGCTCCAGGATCGCGGTGATCTCGTCTGCCTTGATCTGCATCGAAACGGCACTCCTTGTCGACGGGGAGCCGCGCTCGCGGCCCCCTCGGTCGCCGTGGTCTTTTCGTTGTCTCCGGGGCGCTCCGCCCGACGATCTTCCCGCTAGGCGCCTGCGTCGGCCAGCTTCGCCGCGAGACGGTCGAGCTGCCCGGACAGGCTGGCGTCGTAGAGGGTGCTGCCGACCCGCGCACGGAAGCCGGCGATGAGCGCGGGGTCGACCGAGAGCTTCAGGTCGATCCGTCGATCGAGCATCTTCGAGAGCGCGTCGCGCAGGCGCGACGTCTCTTCCTCGTCGAGCGTCTGGGCGGTGGTCACCTCCGCGGTGGCCACGCCGAGACGCCGGTTGATCTCCGCCTCGAGCGCTTCGAGCACCGCCGGCAGGTGCTGCAGCCGGTAGTTCGAGAGCAGCAGCTCGACGAAGCGGAACGTCAGGTCGTCGAAGCCGAGGCGGGTCCCGATCTCGCGGACCACGCGGCGCTTCGCCTC
>CAZLLV010000050.1:0-8676 GCA_964560325.1 uncultured Thermoanaerobaculia bacterium
TCGACGTCCGGGACGATCAGCGCGGAGAGGAACTTCCGCCGGTCGCCGATCACGACCACCTGGTTGACGAAGCGGCTCGCCTTGAGCCGGTTCTCGATCGGCGCCGGCGCCACGTTCTTGCCGTAGGCGTTTACCAGGATCTCCTTCTTGCGGTCGGTGATCGAGAGGAAGCCGTCGGCGTCGATCTCGCCGATGTCGCCGGTGTGGAACCAGCCGTCGGCGTCGATCGTCTCGGCCGTGTCCTCCGGCCGGTTCCAGTAGCCCTTCATGGTGTTCGGCCCGCGCGAGAGCACCTCGCCGTCGGCGGCGATCCGCACCTCGACGCGCGGGATCGGCCGGCCGACGGTGCCGATCTTCGCCGCCTTCGGCGTGTTGACCGCGATCACCGGCGAGGTCTCGGTCAGTCCGTAACCTTCGTAGATCTCGACCCCGGCGCCCCAGAAGAAGGCGGCGATCTCGGGCGCGAGCGGCGCGCCGCCCGAGAGGGCGAGCTCGAAGCGGCCGCCCAGGCGCTCGCGGATCTTGCCGAAGACGAGCTTGTCGGCGAGCGCGAGCTTGACGCCCAGGAGGCCCGGCGGCCGCTCGCGGGCGAGCCGGTGGTCGATCGCCTCGCGGCCGACCTCGACCGCCCAGTCGAAGATCTTCTTCTTGGTCCCCGAGCCGCGCGCCACGTTCTCCTGGATCTTCGCCAGCACCTTCTCGTAGACCCGCGGCACCGAGACGAAGACGTGCGGCTTGACGAGGCCGAGGTCCTCGCCGAGGGTCGAGACCGACTCGGCGTAAGCGATCGTGCAGCCCTGGTGGAAGTAGAGGAAGTCGACCATCCGCTCGTAGGCGTGGGCGAGCGGCAGGAAGCAGAGGGCGGTGAAGCGGCTGTCGATCGGGAAGGCCTCGAGCGCCGCGTGGACGTTCGAGACGATGTTGTCGTGGGTCAGCATCACGCCCTTCGGCTGCCCCGTGGTGCCGCTCGTGTAGACCAGCGTCGCGAGATCGCCGGGCTCGATCGAGTGCACGCGGTCGCCGAACGCCTCCGGGTCGGCGTCGGAGCCCTCCCGGTCGAGCTCCGCCATGGTGACGACCGGTGCGCCGCCGGCCACGACCTCCGCCGGCACCTCGCCGCGGATCAGGACGAAGAGCTCGACCTTCGGCAGCTCGCTCCGCAGCTCCAGGAGCTCCTGGAGCTGCTCCAGGTGGTGGACGAAGGCGATCTTCGACTCGCTGTCGGCCAGGATGTAGGCCGCTTGCTCCGCGAGCAGCGTGGGGTAGACCGTCACCGTCGCCGCGCCCCGGCAGAGCGTCGCGAAGTCGACGATCGGCCAGTGGGGGCCGTTCTCGGCCATCAGCGCCACCCGATCGCCGCGCTCGACCCCGCGCTTCTCGAGCCCGCGTGCGAGCCGGCGCACCCGGTCGACCAGCTCGACGGTCGAGATCGGGTGGAAGGTCGCGCCCACCTTGTGGAGCAGGGCGTCCGGCTTGCGGTGTCCCGCGGCGTGCAAGAAGAGCTGGGCGAGGGTGGTGACGGCCATGGGGGTCTCCTGGAGCGTTCGGTCGAGAGGGCGCGCGGGGATCATTCTACCGTCGTGCCCGGGGGGAGCCGCGGAGATCGGGCGCCCCGAGACCCGATGCAACATCGCGGCCCCGTCTTCGTAACAGCGTTCGGCGCCGCCGGCGCCCGGGGGGCCGTGTGGGCTCTTGGGGCGGCACTGTGACAACCTGGCGGCTCACCATCTTCCTACACAGAGCACTCCGAGGAGGCCTTTCCGTGACGCGAAGCGCGCGCCTGTCGACCCTCGCCCTCACCCTCTTCCTGGCCGTTTTCTGGACCGTCCCGCCGCCGGCCGGCGCCGCTCCCGCCCCGCAGCGGGGGAGCGAAGAGAAGAAAGACGCCGAGGCGGCGGACGAGACGAAAGAGAAGGACGTCCTCTCCGCCGGCACCCTCGCCGGCCTGGCGCTGCGCGGCATCGGCCCGGCGGTCACCTCCGGCCGCGTCGGCGACATCGCCGTCCAGGCCGACGACCACGACGTCTGGTGGGTCGCCGTCGCCTCCGGCGGCGTGTGGAAGAGCACCGACGCGGGAACCACCTGGACCAGCGTATTCGACGGCACCGGCGTCTACTCGATCGGCTGCGTGACGATCGATCCGAACAACCCGGACGTGGTCTGGGTCGGCACCGGCGAGAACAACAGCCAGCGCAGCGTCTCCTACGGCGACGGCGTCTACAAGTCGACCGACGGCGGCAAGTCGTGGAAGAACATGGGGTTGAAAGAGTCCGAGCACATCGGGAGGATCGTGGTCGACCCGCGCGACTCGAACACCGTCTTCGTCGCCGCGCAGGGGCCGCTCTGGAGCGCGGGCGGCGACCGCGGCCTGTACAAGACGACCGACGGCGGCACGACCTGGGAGAAGGTCCTGGAGATCAGCGAGCACACCGGCGTCTCCGAGGTCTGGCTCGATCCGCGCGATCCGGACGTGCTCTACGCCTCGGCCTACCAGCGCCGGCGTCACGTCTGGACCCTGATCGACGGCGGTCCCGAGTCGGCGATCCACAAGTCCGAGGACGGCGGCGAGAGCTGGCGGAAGCTCGAGAACGGCATTCCGCCGGGCGACAAGGGGCGGATCGGCCTCGCCGTCTCGCCGGTCGACCCGGACGTGGTCTACGCCATCGTCGAGGGCGGCGAGAAGGTGGGCGGGTTCTACCGCTCGACCGACCGGGGCGAGAGCTGGGAGAAGCGTAGCGACTACGTCTCCGGCAGCCCGCAGTACTACCAGGAGCTGTTCCCCGATCCGACCGACGTCGACCGGGTCTACTCGATGGACACCTTCCTCCAGCTCACCGAGGACGGCGGGGCCACCTGGACCTCGCCGCCGCAGGGCGCCATGCACGTCGATTACCACGCCCTCTGGATCGATCCGGACGACACCGACCACATGGTGATCGGCAACGACGGCGGGCTCTACGAGACCCACGACGCCGTCTCCTGGCGCTTCGTGCCGAACCTGCCGGTGACCCAGTTCTACAAGATCGCGATCGACGACGCGAAGCCGTTCTACAACGTCTACGGCGGCACCCAGGACAACTTCACCCTCGGCGGCCCGACCCAGACCGCGAGCGCCTCCGGCATCACCAACGCCGACTGGTACGTGGTGGTCGGCGGCGACGGCTTCCAGGCGCGGGTCGAGCCGGGCAACCCGGACATCGTCTACTCGCAGTCGCAGTACGGCAACCTGGTGCGCTTCGACCGCGCGAGCGGCGAGCTGATCGACATCCAGCCCCAGCCGGCGCCGGGCGACGAGCCGCTGGTCTGGAACTGGGACGCGCCGCTCATCATCAGCCCCCACTCGCCGACCCGGCTCTACTTCGGCGCCGACCGGCTCTTCCGGAGCGACGACCGGGGCGACTCGTGGACCCCCGTCTCGCCCGATCTGACCCGCGGAATCGACCGCAACCAGCTCGAGGTGATGGGCCGCATCTGGTCGATCGACGCGGTGGCGAAGAACAGCTCGACCTCGATCTACGGCAACCTGGTGGCGCTCTCCGAGTCGCCGCTCGTCGAGGGCCTGCTCTACGCCGGCACCGACGACGGGCTGGTGCAGGTGTCGGAGGACGGCGGTGCCACCTGGCGCGGCGAGGAGGGCTTCCCGGGCGTGCCGGAGCGCTCCTACGTCTCGCGCCTGGAGGCGTCGCGCCACGATCCGGACACGGTCTACGCCGCCTTCGACAACCACAAGATGGGCGACTTCGCGCCGTACGTCCTGAAGTCGACCGACCGCGGCCGGACCTGGGCCTCGATCGCCGGCGACCTGCCGGAGCGGGGCTCGGTCTACTCGCTGGCCCAGGACGCCGAGCGGCCGGAGCTGCTCTTCGCCGGCACCGAGTTCGGGGTCTTCTTCACCCTGGAAGAGGGCGGCAAGTGGATCCAGCTCACCGGCGGGATGCCGCCGATCGCGGTCCGCGACCTGGCGATCCACGACGAGGAGGTCGACCTGGTGGCCGGCACCTTCGGCCGCGGCTTCTATGTGCTCGACGACTACACGCCGCTGCGCGGCCTGACCCGCGAGACGCTGGAAGCCGAAGCGACCCTCTTCCCGGTCGACGATCCGTGGGTCTTCAACCCGGACTACTCGCGCATCGGCCTCGCCGGCCAGGGCTTCCAGGGCGCGTCGTTCTTCACCGCCCCCAACCCGCCGTTCGGCGCCGTCTTCACCTACCACCTGAAGGAGGGCTACGAGACCCGGCGCGACGAGCGCTGGAAGCTCGAGGCCGAGGCGGTGCAGGACGAGGAGGTGCTGGAGATTCCGAGCTGGGACGAGCTGCGCGAAGAGGCGCGCGAGAAGGAGCCGCGCATCCTCCTCACCGTCCGCGACGGTTCGGGCCAGGTGGTGCGGCGGTTGACCGGTCCGGCCGGCGCCGGCATGCACCGCGTGGCCTGGGACCTGCGCTACCCGCCGGCGGTGCCGACGTCGCTCCAGCCCCAGGGAGCCGGTCTGTTCTCCTCGGCGCCCGCCGGTCCGCCGACCGTCCCCGGCACCTACACGGTGAGCCTCGCCAAGGTGATCGACGACCAGGTGACGCCGCTCGGCGAGGAGCGGACCTTCACCACCCGTCCGCTCGGGCTCGCGGCGCTGCCGGCCGAGGACCGGGCGGCCGTGGTCGAGTTCCAGCGCGCCACCGCCGACCTCCAGCGCGCCATGATGGGGTCGATGCGGGTGGTCGACGACGCCGAGAACCGCATCGCCCACCTGCGCCAGGCGCTGCTCGACACGCCGGGCGCCGACTACCAGGTCCTGAACGACCTGCGGGCGGTCGAGGAGCGGCTCTCCGACCTGAAGATCGACCTGTACGGCGACGAGGTGATCGCGGGCTACAGCGAGGCGACCGCTCCGGCGATCAGCGACCGGGTGTTCCGGGTGATCTACGGCCAGTGGGGCGCGAGCTCCGGCCCGACCGGGACCCAGCGCGAGTCGTACCGGGCGGCGGCGGAGGCGTTCACCGGCTTCCTGGCCGAGCTGCGCACGCTGGTCGAAAGCGACCTGGCGGGAATCGAGCGGCGGCTCGAGGAGGCGGGCGCGCCGTGGACGCCGGGGCGCTTCCCGACCTGGCAGCCGCCGGAGGGTTGACCGCCGGAGGGTCAGGCGGTAATCTTTCGCGTCCCCGCCGGGGCGTTCGCGTCCCGGCGGCTCTTTTGACGGGGCGTAGCTCAGCCTGGTAGAGCGCACGGTTCGGGACCGTGAGGCCGGAGGTTCAAATCCTCTCGCCCCGACCATTCCCGCGAGCTCGAGAGCCCGGATCGGCAGCCGACCCGGGCTCTTTCGCTTTCCGCCGCCTTCCGCCACCTCCCGGTCGCCGATTCGGGACCTCGCTGTCCCCCTCCGGACGGTCCCGGCACCGAAGTACCTGTGCATCCCGACAGGTCGCCTGCCGCCTTGCCAGAGAAGCGGGAATTCCCTATCCTCCCGTCCGTGCCCTACATCGGAGTGGGACGGAGGTCCGCGTGAGCCGTCGCGAACGAACGGCTCCGGCGGCGAAGGCCGTGTCCGGCGGCGAGCGGGACGACGCGCCCGGGACCGGCGACCGCTACCTGCTGGTGCAGGCCGGCGAGGATCTCTGCGTCCTGCCGCTCGCCCGCGTCCGGCGGATCGTGCGCGACCTCGACGTCACGCCGCTCCCCGGCACCTCGGCGCAGCTCAAGGGGTTGGCGGAGTTCGGCGGCGAGCCGTTGCCGGTCCTCGATCTCGGGCAGATCGTCGGCGCGGCGCCCGGCGCCACGCCGCCCTACTCGGTGACCGTGATCGCCTGGGCCGGCCCCTGGCGCTCGCGCGAGCTGGTGGGGCTGGCCGTCGACCTGGTGCTCGAGGTGGTGCCGGTCGCGGCCGGCTCGACGGTGGCGGGCGGCGAGGGGGTGGTGCGGGGCGAGGCGACCGTCCGGGACCGGGCGGTGCGGGTGATCAGCCTCGCGGCGCTCGGCTCCCACTCCGGGACGGACGGCCTCGGGCGCGCGTCATGAGCGAAGCGGTCCGCCAGCGGGTCCTCGTGGTCCGCCGTGCCGGCACCCTCTTCGGCGTCGCCCACGGGGCCGTGCGCGACGTGACGCGGGTGGAGCGCGGGGGCGGCGGGTACCTCCTGCGGCTGGCCGGCGAGGCGCGAGGGGGCGACGAAGAGCTGACGGCCGACGAGCTGGTCGGCGTGGTGGACGACCTGCCGGTGTGGCCCGCCGGCGGGGTGATGGATCGCTATTGGAGCGAGCCCGCGGGGGGATTGACGGTGCATGCCGCCATCCCGATGGTGGTGGTCGATCCCGCGCGGGTGCCCTCCTTCCTGCGGTCGGACGAGGAGACGGAGAGAGCCGATGTCGACGATCGATAGACCGAGAAACCGCATGTGGGATCCCGCCCGCGCCGGGCTGGGCGTGCTGCTCGCCCTGGTGGCGGCCGGGCTCGTGCTCCTCCTCGTCGCCCACGACGAGGGAGGGTCGTCCTGGCCCTTCGGGGTCTTCGTGGTGCTGTCGATCGGCGCCACGGTGACCTACCTCGCCTTGACCTACCGCGACCATCGCAGCCGAAACGAGGAGCTGTTCGAGCTGCGCGCCGCCCGGCGCACGATCGAGACCGACCTGCTGTCGGTGCTCGACGAGCTGCGGGCGGGCGACATGGTCGCCTGCGCCAGGAAGGCGCAGAAGCTGCCCAAGGCGATCCAGGACTCGTTCGTGAGCGCCGCCGACGCGATCAACTCGCTCGCGCAGCAGATCCAGAACAGCTCGATCGACGTGGCGGCGGCGGCCAACTCGGTCAACCAGATCGCCTCGGAGCTCGCCTCCGGTTCGTCGGAGCAGGCGGCCTCGGTGGTCGAGATCACCGCCGCCATGGAGGAGCTGGCGCGCACGGCGGCGCAGATCGCCGACAACGCCTCGACCCAGGCCGACCTCACCGCGCGCGCCGAGGAGACCGGCAACACCGGCTCCCAGGCGGTCGACGAGGCGGTCCAGGGGGTCGAGGAGGTCAAGAAGCGGATCTCCGGCATCGCCACGCGCGCCGATTCGCTCGGCACCCGCTCGAAGGAGATCTACCGGGTGCTCGACCTGATCACCGACATCGCCCAGGAGACCCACATCCTGTCGCTCAACGCCGCCATCGAGGCGGCCGCGGCGGGCGAGCACGGGCGCCGCTTCTCGGTGGTCGCCGAGGAGGTCCGCCGCCTCGCACAGCGCTCGCAGGAGTCGGTCGACTCGGTGCGCCACGTGCTCGACGAGGTCACCGGCTCGATCCGCGCCAGCGTCGTCGCGACCGAACCGGGCTCGAAGGAGGCGGCGCGGGTGCTCGAACGGGCGCGCGCCGCGGCCTCCGCGATCGACGAGCTGCGCGGCGCCTCGTCGGACACCGCGCGGGTCGCGCGCGAGATCTCGCTCGCCACCCAGCAGCAGAACGCGGCCTCCGACCAGGTGGTGCTGACGCTCAAGGAGGTCAGCCAGGTGGTGCAGCGGATGGCCGACAGCCTGAAGCAGTTCTCCTCGACCGCCGACCAGCTCAACGACCTGGGGCTCGGCATCCAGCTCGTCGCCCAGTCGTTCCACCTCGACTCGCCGCACTCGCTCAAGCGGGAGGCGAACCGCTGGGCCAGCGAGATCCACCGCCGCTTCGGGAGCTGGGAAGCGATCGAGTCGCTCCTCGACGAGCTGCTCGCCGACAACCGCTACCTCGAGCTCGCCTACGTCATCGACGCGAGCGGCAGCCAGCTCGCCATCTCGATCAACGAAGCGGTCGCCGGCACCGGCGAGATCCCGGGGCCGCTCCGGTCCGGCGAAGGGCTCACCGAGCGCCCCTGGTTCCGCGGTGTCATGCGCGAGGGCCGCATGGTGATCACGCCGGTCTACGAATCGCTCCTGTCGGGTGAGTCGTGCTTCACGGTCGCGGCGCCGGTGCGCAGCGGCGAGGGCAAGACGATGGGTGTGCTCGGCCTGGACGTCAACGTCGACTCCTGGACCAAGATCTAGATGACCCTGGCTCGGCGCCAGGTTCCCGGGTGCTGACTTCGTGGCGAAGAAGCGGAAGTCCCTCGATCCCGAGCTCCAGGAGCTCGTCCCGATCTTCGTCGAAGAGGTGCGGGACCGGCTCGACCGGCTCGCCAGCCTCGCGCCCCGGCTGGCCGAGGCGGACGAGGAGGCGAAGGCTTCGATCAAGCGCGAGCTGCACACGGTCAAAGGCGCCGCGCGCATGCTCCAGCTCGGCCAGATCGCCGAGATCGCCCACGCCACCGAGGAGCTGGTGCTGGCCGTCCCCACGGAGGTCGCCGGCGCCCTGCCGCGGGTGGTCGCCCGCCTGTCGGGCATGGTCGACACGGTCGCCGCCGGCGGCGTGCCGGAGCCCGATCCGGAGCTGCTGGCGGAGCTCGAGGAGCGGCTGGCGGTGGTGGAGGCGGCGGCCGAAGAGGCGGGAGAGGGCAACGAGGAGAGCGAGCCGGACGCCGGCGAGGCGCCGCCCCCGGCCGCTCCGGCCGCGCGACCGTCGAAGCCGGGCAGATCCGCCGCGCCGGCCGCTCCCGGCCGTTCCGACGTGCGGGTCGATGCCGCCGCCCTCGATTCGGTGGCCGACAGCGCCACCCAGGTCCGCATCCTCGCCCTCGCCTCGCGCACCCAGATCCAGCGCATCTACGACTTCGCCCGGCTCGCCGAGGAGGGCGT
>CAZLLV010000051.1:0-2810 GCA_964560325.1 uncultured Thermoanaerobaculia bacterium
GCCGAGCCGCCGGCCGTGGCCGGTGCGCTGCTCGAAGCGGGCTCCGAAGCGGTCAAGCTCGACTGGAGCCTCGGCCTCCAGGCCACCGGGAGCAGCCTCGCCGGGTTCCTCCGCTACCGGCGCGACCTCTTCGACGCGACCACCGTGCGGCGGGCCCTGGGCCAGCTCCGGCGCCTGCTCGAGGCGGCCGTCGAGCAGCCGGAGGCCCCGCTCGCCACCCTCGCCTGGCTGGCCCCGGAGGAGCGCCACCAGGTGCTCGTCGAATGGAGCGGAAGACCGCCCCGGCAGGGTGCGGAGCCGCTCCTGCAGCGCTTCCGCGATGCCGCCGCACAGGCTCCGCGGCGGCCGGCCGTGATCCACCCCGGAGGCGTCGTGACGCACGAAGAGCTCGCCCGGCGGGTCGGCTCGTTCGCGTCGGCGCTGCGCCGCTGGCTGGACGGACAGGGGCTCGGCGGCGCAGCGGCGGAGCCGGTGGTGGCGGTGGCCCTGGCGCCGTCGCTCGATGCCGTGATCGCGCTCCTCGGGGTGCTCGAGGCGGGCGCGGCGTTCGTGCCGGTCGATCCGGCAGAGCCTCCGGAGCGCCTGGCCGGCATCCTGGAGGACGCCGGAGCGGTCGCGCTGATCGGTGGGCCCCTCCCGCCCCCCGAGCCGGGCGATCCACCCGGCCTGCCGCGGGTCCCGCTCGACGGCGAAGAAGCCACGGCCCTCCGGACGCCGAGACCTCCGGAGCCGCCGGAGGCGCTCGCCTACGTCGTCTTCACCTCGGGCTCGACCGGCCGGCCGAAGGGTGTGGCGGTCTCGCGGGGGGCTCTCGCCCGCTACCTCGATTGGGCATGCGGGTCGCTCTTCGACGGAGTACCGCCGGCGATCCCCTGGACGACACGGCCGGTCTTCGACGCGTTCCTCAAGCAGGTCTTCGCGCCGCTCGCGCTGGGCGGAGCGGTCTGGATCCCCCCTGCGGGGATCCTCGAGCGCCCGGCGGACCTGGTGGCGTGGCTCGATCGGGCCGGAGGGGCCCCCGAGGGCGAACGGTCGCTCAACCTCGTGCCCACCGTCTGGGGAGCGCTCCTCGGCGCCATCGACCGGGGGGAGGCTCCGAAGCCGCGGCGGCTCGGGCGCTTGCTCTTCGGCGGCGAGGCTCTCCCCACCGCCCTGGTGAAGCGGTCGCGCGCACTTCTGCCCGACGTGGATCTCGACAACCTCTACGGGCCGACCGAGGTGACCGCCATCGCCTCCTGGACCCGGCTCGGCCCGGCCGATGTCCACTCCGCGGCCCCCTCCGCGGCCCTCGGGCGGCCGCTCCCACACGCCACGCTGGCGGTCGTCGATGCGGAGCTTCGCCCCGTGCCGATCGGCGTTCCCGGCGAGCTGCTGGTCGGTGGCTCGGCTCTCGCCCGCGGCTATCTCGGGCGGCCCGGAACGACCGCCGAGCGCTTCGTTCCCGACCCGTTCGGCGAGCTCGCGGGCGGCCGCTGCTACCGCACCGGCGACCTGGTGCGCCGCCACGCGGCGGGCGTGCTCGAGTTCGTGGGCCGCATCGACCACCAGGTCAGCGTGCGCGGCGTGCGGATCGAAGCGGGCGAGGTGGAGGCGGTTCTGAGCGCGCACCCGGCGGTCGGCGCAGCGGTCGTCGCTCCGGTCACCGGCACGACCGGAGAAGCCGTCCTGGCGGCCCTGGTCGAGGTGGCCGAGGGCGCTCCGGCGGCCGGCGAGCTGCGCGAGCTCCTGCACGCCCGGCTCCCCGCCGCCCTGGTGCCGACGGTGGTGGAGACGGTGCCGGCGCTGGCACGCCTGCCGAGCGGCAAGGTCGACCGCCGCTGGGCGGCCGAAAGGCTGAGCGCCCTCATGGCCGATCGGACCGCCACCGGCCGGACCGGAAGCTCGCCACGAACGCCGCAGGAGCGGCTCGTCGCGGCGGTCTGGGGCGAGGTGCTCGACGTCGCGCAGATCGGTCCGGAGGACGACTTCTTCACCCTCGGCGGCCACTCCCTGCTCGCCGTCCGCGTCGTCTCGCGGCTGCGACAGGCCGCCGGTGCCCAGCTCACCGTCCGCGACCTCTTCGAGCACCCCACCGTCGCCGACCTCGCCCGGGAGATGGCACGCCGGACCGGACGCGGGGAGGAGCGGCCGGCCCTCGACGTCCGGCCCGGCGGCTGGAGCGGCCGGACGGCGCCGCTGTCGTTCGCCCAGGAGCGGCTCTGGTTCCTGTCCCGCCTCGACCCGGCGAGCAGCGCCTACCTGATCCCGATCCCGCTCCGCTTCCGCGGAGGGTTCGCTCCGGCGGCGCTCGCGGCCGCCCTCGGCGACCTCGTCCGGCGCCACGAGATCCTGAGGACCCGCTTCCCGGAGGTCGAGGGAGCACCGGTCCAGGCGATCGATCCGCCCGCGGCCGGCCCGGCGCTGCCGGTCGTCGACCTGTCGGCGCTGCCCGCCGGGCTCCGGCTGCGCGAGGCGCGGCGGCGGCTCCAGGAGGAGGCGGAGCGTCCGTTCGACCTGGCACGGGAGCACTCCGTTCGGGCGGTCGTCGTCCGCCTGGGCCCCGAGGACCACGCGCTCCTGATCGTGCTCCACCACCTGGTCTCGGACGGCTGGTCGAGCGAGGTCTTCGAGCGTGAGCTCACCGCCGGTTACCGGTCGCGCTCGCGGCACGGCGCGGCCGCCGTCCTGCCCGAGCTGCCGGCCCAGTACGCCGACTGGACACTCTGGCAGCGTCGCTGGCTGCGCGGCGCGACGCTGGAGCGGGAGGTCGCCTGGTGGCGCGAACGCCTGGCGGGCGCGGCCGCTCCCGAGCTCCCCACCGACCGGCCCCG
>CAZLLV010000052.1:0-13865 GCA_964560325.1 uncultured Thermoanaerobaculia bacterium
CCGGCGTCCGCACCGCCGGGAGGCGGGGGCTCGGCGTAGGTGTAGATCTCGAGCGTCGGTCCGTTCGCGCCGAGAGCTTCGTACCCCGGCAGCCGCAGGTGGATCCCCTGGAGGTTAGCGCCGGGTAGGGCCGTCCCGGCCGCGAGCTCCGGTCCGGCGTAGTCGCGCTCCGGCGGCACCGGCTCGCAGCCGAAGACCCGCTCGTAGAAGGCCGCCAGCTCCCGCCAGTCCCGGGCCACCAGGTTGACGTGGCCGAATCGGGCCGGCACGAGCGGACCGTCGGGCACTCGGCCGTTCGATCCGCCGGCGTCGCTCATCGGTGGTGGCGGTGATCGTGGCCGGTGTGGCCGGCGTGCTCGCCGTCGCCGTAGCCTCGGAGCGCGGCGTAGCGAGCCACCTGCTCGGCGGTGAGGACCGCTTTCGTCTCGAGATGGGCGTCCAGGTGGGCGAAGCGGAGGTCGGCCTGGAGCGCGGCCAGCGCCGTCAGGTCTTCCCGGAGCGTCTCGGCCTCGACCTCGCCCGACGCGAACGCTCGATCGACCCGGCGCTCCAGCTCGACGACCTGCCGGCCGAGGTCGCGGGCGCGCGCCTGCATCCGGTCGAACGACGCCCGGACCGCCACCGTCTGCTCCTCGCTCAGCGCCAGCTCGTCCGCCAGCTCGAGGACGTGCTTCGGTCCGGGATAGCCGTTCAGCTCGGCGGCCAGGGCGTAGCCCATCCCCTGGCCGTCCAGGTACTGCTCCACCTCTTCCGGCGAGAGCGCCTTGATCTCCCGGACGGTGAGGCCGGTGTACGGAGAGGGCGAGGCCTGCGCCTCCGCCAGGAGCGGCGGAGCGGCGACGGCGATCAGCAGGACGAACGCGCACACGAGCACGGAGACTCTCCTCATCTCGATCGCGCCCCTACCCGCCCATCTCCTTCATCCGCCGCTCCATCTCCTCGGGCGAGACGTCTTCGACGTGGGTGGCGATCCACCACTGGGTGCCCGAGGGATCCTGCACGCCGCCGGAGCGGTCGCCGTAGAACTGGTCCGCCACCTCCCGGATCGACTCCGCTCCGGCGTCGAGAGCGCGGCGGTACGTCGCGTCGACGTCCTCGACGTAGAGGTGGACCATGGCACGGGTCGCCGTGAACTCCTCGTTCGCCTGGCCGAGCATGACGTGCGAGTCGCCGATGACGAGATCGGCGTGCATCAGCCGGCCCTCGCCGTCGTAGTTGCGGTCGATCACCCGGGCATCGAACGCCTTCTCCATGAACTCGATCAGCGCGTCGCCGTCAGGGACGACGAGGTACGGCGTGACGGTGTGATGGCCTTCGGGGATGTGATGGACGGGCGTTGAATCCGGCATGGCAGAATCTCCTCGGTCGCGTTGGTGGTCCGATCTCTCCTGCGCACGAACCACACTCTAAGGCGTCCCGGGCCGGCCTCGTCGTGGCGCTCGATCCGACGAGGTATCGAGCGCCACCGGTTCGCCGGCCCGGTGAGCCGGGGCCGTCAGCGGTTCGAGGCGCCGGCCGAGCGGCCGGCGTTCGTCCGGCTCCGCCCGCGGCCCCGGTTCCGGTTGCGGTTCGGATCGCGGCCCGGCTCCTGGCTCCGGCTCCGGTTCGCCTCCGGCTGCGGCCCGCCGCCGCCCCGGCCGCCCTGGTTGGCGACCTTGCGCTCCGCCTTGGCACGGGCACGCGCCCGGTCCTCGGCCTTCTTGGCGCGAATGGCGGCGATGCGCTCCTTCGCCGGGATCTCGAACCGGCCCTCGGGCGCGGCGTCGTAGTCGAAGCCGTCGAGCTTCCAGCGCGGGATCGTCTTGCCGACCGCACGCTCGATCGCCGCGAGCTCCTTGCGCTCCTCCGGCGCCGCGAAGGTCAGGGCGTCTCCGGTCAGCTCGGCGCGGGCGGTGCGGCCGACCCGGTGGATGTAGTCCTCCGGCTGGCCGGGCACGTCGAAGTTGATGACGTGGGGCAGCGCCTCGACGTCGATCCCCCGGGAGGCGATGTCGGTCGCCACCAGGATCTCGAGCTTGCCGTCCTTGAAGTCCGCGAGCGCGGCCTCGCGCTGGCGCTGGCTGCGGTTGCCGTGGATCCGATCGCACGCGACCCCCCGCTTGACCAGGTAGTCGGCCAACCGGTTGGCCCGGTGCTTGGTGCGGGTGAAGACGAGCGCCGTGTCGACCTCGCCGCGCTGGATCAGCTCGAACAGGAGCGCTGGCTTCAGCCGTTGCGGCACCGGCAGCACCCGCTGCTCGACACCGCTCGCCGGGGCCGACGGGCGCTCGACGTCGAGGCGCACCGGATCGTGCAGCATGTCCCGCGCGAGGGCGACGATCGGCTGCGGCAGGGTGGCCGAGAAGAAGAGCGTCTGGCGCTTCTTCGGCAGGGCCGCGAGGATCCGCCGGATGTCGGGCAGGAAGCCCATGTCGAGCATCCGGTCGGCCTCGTCGAGGACCAGGATCTCCAGGCCCTCGAAGCGGGCGTGGCCGCTCCCCATCAGGTCGAGCAGCCGGCCCGGCGTGGCGACGATCACATCGACGCCGGAGCGCAGCGCCTGCTCCTGCGGCCGCGCGCCGACGCCGCCGAAGACGGTGGCGGAGCGCACGCGGGTGTACCGGCCGAGGCCGGAGAGGTGCTCTTCCACCTGCGAGGCGAGCTCGCGGGTGGGCGTGAGAATGAGGGCACGGGTGCCCCGGCTCTGCCCGCCGCGCCGCTCGCCGAGGAGCTGGAGCACGGGCAGGGCGAAGGCGGCGGTCTTGCCGCTGCCGGTCATGGCGCAGGCGAGCACGTCCCGCCCGTCCAGCGCCGGCGGTAGCGCCGTCGTCTGGATCGGCGTCGGGGTCTCGAAGCCGAGGTCGGCGATGCCGCGCTCGATGTCCGGGCTGAAGTCGAAATCTTTGAAGCTCATCAGGGTGTATGTCTCTTCTCTGCGCTCACGCGGAACCGCCGAAGCGGAGCTCCGCCTGCGCTGGGGACCGGCCGAAAATGTAGGGGGAAACGGGAGACTTGCCGGGGAGGCTGCCGTCCGGGCGCCCCGGCCCCGGGAAGAGCCGGTCCGAAGATCGGTTCCGAGGGGGGCTGGCCCGCGAGATGTAGTGCTCGGCCGGCGGCCACAGTGGGTCCGGCTGCCCGAGTCAACGCATCATGTCACGGATCGATTCCCCGCGGGTGCTCAATCTCCGCTTCCCAGCGTTCGCCGTACCAGCGCCTCGAACTCTTCGACCCGGCGCGGCTCCTCCAGCGCTTCCGCGAACTGGCGCACGAGGTCCCGTACGCGGTCGAGGTCGATCCGGTCCGCATGGAGCAGGAGAAGCCTCTCGACGTCCTCCTTGTCCCGCTCTCGCCACGCGACCGCCTTGTAGATCACGAGATCCTCCGGCTGCGGCACCGGAATCGTCGTTCCACCGAAGTCGACCGGACTGGCCCGGTCGAGGGCCTCCTTCTCGAACGGCAGCCAGCCCAGGCTGATCTCGAGCGGCGTACCGCTGGGCTGGTGCTCGAGGAGGAGCACCTGGCGACGCCGCGCGAACTCTTCGGCGTCCGTGATCCGCGGCACGATCTCGTGCCGTTCGAGAACCCGAAAGAGCTCGTCGAGCGAGACGTCGGCGCCCCAAATGGTGGCATCCACGTCGATGGTGAGACGCGGCACTCCGCGCGCGATGACGGCGATCCCACCGATGACCATGGCGGGAGCGTTCGTCGCAGCGAGAGCTCGGCTCAACGCGACGAGCGCCTGCAACAGACCACGGTCCGGTATCACCGTCACGGAGCGCGCAGGGCCTCTCGAAGGCGGGACCAGCGCTCACGGGCTAGCGCGTCCTCGCGCTGCCGGACCGGGTCCGCCGGAATCGGCCAGCCGTGAAGCCGGCCGGCGAGGGCGACGAGGTCGAGTGCCGCGCCGATCGAGTCCCGGGCGAACGAGGCTTCCCGAACGTGCCGCCGCTCGCGATCCTCCGTTTCTCGTCGATCCTCTACCCAGCGGCGGAGGTCCGCGGCCGACGATCCCGGTAGGTTCACCATGGAACCACTCTACACGCCTGTCACTTCGAGCGGTCCGGCCGCCAGTCATAGTTCGCCGGGTGGCCGGTCTGGAAGACGACGACCCGGTCGCCCTCGGTGAAGGCGCCTTCGGCGGCGAGGCGCTCGACCGCCGCGAAGCAGGCGGCGCCTTCGGGGCCGATCAGCAGACCCTCGTCGCGGGCGATCCGGCGCGCCGTCGGGGCGAGCTCGGCCTCCTCGACCGCCAGGGCGCGACCGTCGGTCTCGCGCAGGGCGCGCAGGATCAGAAAGTCGCCGACCGCCTTCGGCACCCGCAGACCGTAGGCTTCGGTCTTCGGGTTCTCCCACGGCTCGGCCGTTTCGGCCCCGGCCTCGAAGGCGCGGACGATCGGCGCGCAGCCGGCCATCTGGACCGACACGAAACGCGGCCGGCGCTCCCCCACCAGGCCGAGGGCCTGCAGCTCGTCGAACGCCTTGCGCATGCCGACGATCCCGGTGCCGCCGCCGGTCGGGTAGACGATCCACTCCGGCAGCTCCCAGCCCATCTGCTCGGCGAGCTCCAGTCCCATCGTCTTCTTCCCCTCGGCGCGGTACGGCTCCTTCAGGGTCGAGAGGTTCCAGTAGCCGCGATCGACGGCGGCGAGGCGGGCGGCGCTCTCGGTCAGGTCGCGGCCGCCGGTCAGGACCTCCGCGCCGTGCAGCCGGCAGCGCTCGGTGATCGTCGGCGGCGTGTCCTCCGGCACCGCGATGCGCGCCGGCAGACCGGCCGCGGCGGCGTAGGCGGCGAGCGCGAGGGCGGCGTTGCCGGCGCTCGGCAGCTCGACCCCGGGCGCGCCGAGCTCGCGTGCCCGGTTGACCGCCAGCGACAGCCCCCGCGCCTTGAACGAGCCGGTCGGGTTGCCGCTCTCGTCCTTGACCCAGACGCGCGCACCGCCGGGGGCCGTGCGGCGCAGCGCCAGCAGCGGGGTCCCGCCTTCGCCCAGGTCGACGGCGCGCTCCGGGTCGGCGAGAGGGAGCAGCTCGCGGTAGCGCCAGAGGGTCCAGCGCCGGCCCGGCAGCTCCTGCGCCCAGGTCTTGCCGTTCTTCCCCTCCAGGTCGTACTCGACCAGCCAGGGCTTGCCGGCGGGCGAGAGGAAGGCGGGGCGGTCGAGCGGCGCGATCACCCCGGTCGCGGAGCAGACCAGCCGCCGCGCCCAGGAGCTCTCCGATCTCGTCGTCTGCGTCACGAGTCCTCCTCTTCGTCCCAGCCGTCGATCCTCCCCTCGACCCGGTCGGCGACGTGGCGTCCGATCGCGAGCGAGGCGGTGGCGGCCGGCGACGGCGCGTTGAGCACGTGGACCTGCCGCTCCCGGTGGACGATCCGGAAGTCGTCGACCAGGTTGCCCTGCCGGTCGACCGCCTGCGCCCGGATGCCGCTGTGGCCGCGCTCGACCCGCTCGCGCTCATCCACCCCCGGCACCAGCCGCCGCATCTCCCGCCGGAACAGCCGGTCGCTCCACGAACGGGCGAGCTCGGCCGCGCCGAAGCGCCAGTGGCACAGCGCCAGGCGCCAGAAGCCGGGGAAGGCGAGCGTGGCGACGAGGTCGCGCGGGTGACGGAGGCCGGAGACGGCGAGCGGGTCGGGGCGCCGGTAGCCGTGGCGGTGGAGGGCGAGCACGGCGTTCGGCCCCGCTTCCACGCGGCCGTCGATCGTCGGCGTCAGGTGGACACCGAGGAACGGAAAGCGCGGGTCGGGCACCGGGTAGATCGGGAAGTCGATCGCCGGTCCGGCCTCCGAGCGCGCGGGCGCGGCCAGCTCCCGGTACTCGCCCCGGAACGGCACGATCCGCAGGTTCTTCCAGCGGCCGGCGCCGTCGCGGCAGAGATTCGCCACCCGGTCGGACTGGAGCCCGGCGCAGTTGACCAGGAACCCGCCGGCGAGCTCCTCGCCGCCCGCGAGCCGCACCCGCACCCCGCCGGCCGCCCCGTTCGAGGCCGCGTCCGGCTCGATCGCCACCACGCGCGCGCCGGTGCGCACCGTGCCGCCCGCCTCGCGCACCCGCCGCGCCAGCGCCGCCGCCACCTCCCGGTAGTCGACGATCCCGGTCTCGCGCACCCAGAGCCCCCCGACCCCCGCGACCGCCGGGTGGCGCGCCCGCATCTCGTCCTCGCCGAGCCGCTCCATCCCGTCGAGACCGTTCGCCCGCCCCCGGCGCTCGAGCTCGTCGAGCCGGTCGACCTCGGTCCGGTTCCGGGCCACCACCAGCTTGCCGGTGCGCCGGTGCGCGATCTCTTCCTCCTGGCAGAAGCGGTACAGCGCGTCGCGCCCTTCGGTGCACAGCCGCGCCTTGGCCGAGCCGGGGACGTAGTAGAGGCCGGAGTGGATGACGCCGCTGTTGTGGCCGGTCTGGTGGGCTGCGATCCGGTCCTCCGCCTCGAGCACGGTCACCGCGTGCCCCCGGCCGGCCAGCTCGCGCGCCGTCGCCAGGCCGACGATCCCCCCGCCGACGATCAGGATGGTCATGCGGAAGGGCCTACTCGACCCGTTCCTTGATCGAGTACGAGTCGCGCCGCCTGAAGCCCGTGTGCGCGATCATCTCGGCGAGGAGCCCCGTGGTCAGCACCTGGAGCCCCATCACCATCAAGAGCACGCCGAGGAAGAGGAGCGGCCGGCGGGAGAGCGCCTCGCCGCCCAGCCAGGCGATCGCCAGGTAGAGGTTGACCGCGAAGCCGCCGCCCAGGAGCAGCAGGCCGAGGGCGCCGAACAGGTGGAGGGGCCGGGGCGTGTAGCGGGTCAGGAAGAGGACCGTCATCAGGTCGAGAAGCCCCTTGTAGTAGCGGTCCCAGCCGTACTTCGAGACGCCCGAGCGGCGCGGCATGTGGTGGACCGCGATCTCGCCCACCCGGAAGCCGCGGCGGGAGGCGAGGACCGGGATGTAGCGGTGGAGCTCGCCGTAGATCGACACCTGGTCGAGCACCTCGCGCCGGTACGCCTTGAAGCCGCAGTTGAAGTCGTGGAGGTCGACCCGCGCGAGCGTCCGCGTCACCCAGTTGAAGACTTTCGACGAGATCCGCTTGAGCGACGGGTCGCGCCGGCGCCGCTTCCACCCCGAGACGAGGTCGAAGCCGCCCTCCTCGATCGCCTCCAGGAAGCGGGGGATCTCCTCGGGGTCGTCCTGGAGGTCGCCGTCCATGGTGATGACGATCGCGCCCCGGCTGTGGTCGAGCCCGGCGGTGAGCGCTGCGGCCTTGCCGAAGTTCCGGCGCAGGCGCACCAGCTTGACCCGGGGGTCGGCCTCGTGCGCGGCCCGTACGCGCTCCGGCGTGCCGTCGTTCGAGCCGTCGTCGACGAAGACGATCTCGAAGCTGCGGCCGAGGCCGCCGATCACCGCGGCGACGCGCGCGGCCAGGTCCTCGACCGTGCCCGCCTCGTTCAGCACCGGCACCAGGACCGAGATCTCGGGCGCCGGGTCGACCGGATCGGCCAGATCGGCTTCGACACCCGCACCGGTTTCTGCTAGAAGAGAGGCTGGCTCGCTCACGGGGGCGATACTATCCCCCGACCGGCCCCCCTCCAACCCGAACGACCGGACGAGTGCCCCTCCCATGACCGAACGACGTGTGCCGATCGAAGAGCTCCCCGTGGTGATCCTGTGCGGGGGTCAGGGGACCCGCCTGCGCGAGGAGACCGAGTACCGGCCGAAGCCGATGGTCGAGATCGGGCACCGCCCGATCCTCTGGCACATCATGAAGATCTACGGCGCCTACGGCGTGCGCCGGTTCATCCTCTGCCTCGGCTACAAGGGGTTCGTCATCAAGCAGTACTTCCTGCGCTACCACGAGCACGAGCGCGACTTCACGGTGACGATGGACGGCAGCCGGCCGATCGAGTTCCACAACTCGGTGGGCAGCGAGCCGTGGCGGGTGACCTGCGCCGAGACCGGCGAGGAGACCGGCACCGGCGCCCGGCTGCGGCTCGTGCGCGACTACGTCGACACCCCGACCTTCTTCTTCACCTACGGCGACGCGGTGGGCGACATCGACGTGCCGGCGCTCCTCGACCTCCACCACCGGGAGGGGCGGACCGCGACGGTGACCGGGGTGCACCCGACGTCGCGCTACGGCGAGATGAAGAACCGGGGCGCCGAGGTGGTCGAGTTCAACGAGAAGCCGACGGTCGCCGAGGGGTCGGTCTCGGGCGGCTTCTTCGTCTTCCAGCGCGAGGTCTTCGACTACCTCTCCGACGACCCGGGCCTCTTCCTGGAGCTCGATCCGCTCCAGAGCCTGGCGCGCGACCGCGAGCTGTCGGTCCACCTGCACGAGGGCTTCTGGCACCCGATGGACACCTACCGCGACTACCTGCACCTGAACGAGGTCTGGAAGCGGGGCGGCGCGCCCTGGAAGATCTGGGAGTGACGGGCGTGCCGGACCGTGCCGAGGGCGGCGCCCCGGAGCGCCGCTGCCGCTTCTGCGACGCGCCGCTCACCCGCCCGGTGGTCGACCTCGGGATGTCGCCGCTCGCCAACTCCTACGTGGCGCCGGAGGATCTCGACCGGCCGGAGACCTTCTACCCACTGGTCGCCTATCTCTGCGAGGCGTGCTTCCTGGTGCAGCTCCCGGAGGCGGCCGCGCCCGAGGAGATCTTCGGCGACTACGCCTACTTCTCGTCGTACTCGACCTCGTGGGTCGAGCACGCCCGGCGCTACGCCGAGATGGCGATCGAGCGCTTCGGGCTCGGGCCCGACAGCCTGGTCGTCGAGCTGGCGTCGAACGACGGCTACCTGCTGCGCCACTTCCGCGAGCGCGGGGTGCCGGTCCTGGGGGTGGAGCCGGCGGCGAACGTGGCCGCGGCGGCCGAGCGTGAGGGGATTCCGACGGTCAACGCCTTCTTCGGCGCCGAGACGGCACGCGGGCTGATCGCCCCGGGGGGCCGGGCGCGGCGCGCCGACCTCGTGGTGGGCAACAACGTGCTCGCCCACGTGCCGGCGCTCAACGACTTCGTCGCCGGCATCGCGACCCTGCTCGCCGACGACGGGGTGGCGACGCTCGAGCTCCCGCATCTGCTGCGCCTGCTCGAGGAGCACCAGTTCGACACGATCTACCACGAGCACTTCTCGTACTTCTCGTTCCACACGGTTTCGCAGGTGTTCGAAGCGCACGGGCTCGCGCTGTTCGACGTGGAGGAGCTGCCGACGCATGGCGGGTCGTTGAGAATTTATCTAGGGCGCGCCGTGCGCTCGCGGCGCACGTCCGAATCGTCGGAGAGGATGGAGGATCTCCTCAGGCGGGAGCGGGAGGCGGGGCTGCTCGACCCGGCGACGTACGACGCGTTCGAGGAGCGGGTGCGCGCGACGAAGCGGAATCTCCTGCGCTTCCTGCTCGACGCCAAGGAGCGGGGCGAGCGCGTCCTCGGCTACGGCGCGCCGGCGAAGGGGAACACGCTGCTCAACTACTGCGGCGTCGGCCCCGACCTGCTCGAGCTGACGGTCGACCGGAGCCCGCACAAGCAGGGGCTCTACCTGCCCGGCACCCGCATCCCGATCGCCGGTCCCGACCGCCTGCGCGAGCTACGCCCCGACTACGTGCTGATCCTGCCCTGGAACCTGAAGGACGAGATCGTCGAGCAGATGGCCGACGTGCGCTCGTGGGGCGGCCGGTTCGTGGTGGCGATCCCGGAAGTGGAGGTCGTGTGATCTTCCGCGCGGTCGAGACCGCCGACGGCATGGCTCTCGCCGGCGCCTTCGTGCTCGATCTCGAGCGCCACGAGGACGAGCGCGGCTTCTTCGCCCGCACCTTCTGCCGGGAGGAGCTCGAAGAGCACGGGCTCGACCCGGCGGTCGTCCAGTGCAGCCTGTCGTACAACCGGAAGGCGGGGACGCTCCGCGGCATGCACTACCAGGGTAAGCCGGCGGATGAAGCAAAACTGGTACGGGTGGTGCGCGGCGCGATCCACGACGTGATCGTCGACTGCCGCCCCGGCTCCCCCACCTTCGGCCGCCACGCCGCGGTCCGGCTCGACGACGAGGAGCGCCGCTCGCTCTTCGTGCCGCCGCTCTTCGCCCACGGCTTCCAGACGCTGGCGGACGACACCGAGATCCTCTACCAGATGTCGGCGCGGTTCGCGCCGGAGCACGCGCGCGGCTTCCGCCACGACGACCCGGAGCTGGGGATCGCGTGGCCGCTGCCGGTGGCGGTGATCTCCGCGAAGGACCGGGCGCTGCCGTCGTTCGCGGAGGACGCGGCACGGAGCGGCGACGGGGAGAGCGCGCCGTGAGCTGCCCCGGCTACCGCGCGCTCGCCGGCCGCATCGCCGACCTCCGGGGGGACGAGGCGGCGCGGGCACGGCTCGGCGAGGCGATGTACGGCCTGGTCGAGCGTCTCTACCCGATCCCGCGCTCGCTCACCGGCGACGGCGTGCGCGAGACGTTGCGGATCGTCGGGGAGCACGTACCGCTGACGGTGCACGAGGTACCGACCGGAACGCCGGTCCTCGACTGGACGGTACCGAAGGAGTGGCGGGTCCGCGAGGCGTGGGTGAAAGGGCCCTCCGGCGAGACGGTGGTCGACTTCGCCGCGCACAACCTGCACCTGGTCGGCTACAGCGTGCCGGTCGACCGGCGGATGCCCCTCGCCGAGCTCGACCGCCACCTCCACAGCCTGCCCGAGCAGCCCGACCTCGTCCCCTACCGCACCTCCTACTACGACGAGACGTGGGGCTTCTGCCTGCCCCACCGGGTGCGCGAGGCGCTGCCCGAGGGCGAGTACCGGGTGCGGATCGACAGTGAGCTCGCCGACGGATCGCTCACCTACGGCGAGCTCCACCTGCCGGGCGAGACCGAGGACGAAGTGCTCGTCTCCTGCCACGTCTGCCACCCGTCGCTCGCCAACGACAACCTGTCGGGGCTGGCGGTGACGGCTCACCTGGCGCGCGAGCTGATGGCGGCCCCCGGCGCCGGCGGAGCGCCGCTGCGCTACAGCTACCGCTTCCTCTGGGCACCGGGGACTATCGGCGCCATCACCTGGCTCGCCCGCAACCCGGACGCGGCCGGGCGGATCGCCCACGGGCTGGTGGCGGCGAACCTGGGCGACTCGGGGCCCTTCCACTACAAGCGGAGCCAGCGCGAAGACGCGCCGATCGATCGGGCGGCCGCGCACGCGCTGCGGACGGCGGCGGGCGGTGACGCCCGGAACCCGAACCGGGTCGAGCCCTGGGTGCCGTTCGGCTACGACGAGCGGCAGTACAACTCGCCCGGCTTCGACCTGCCGGTCGGGCTCCTGTCGCGCACGCCGTGGGGCCGCTATCCCGAGTACCACACCTCGGGCGACGACTTGTCGATCGTCGCGCCCACGAATCTGGTCGAGAGCCTGGAGACGTACCTCCGGGTGATGGCGATCCTCGAAGGCGACCTCGCGTACCGGAACCTCCGGCCGCACGGCGAGCCGCAGCTCGGCCGGCGGGGGCTCTACTCGAAGCTGGGCGGAGACGCTCGATCGAAGGAGGGGGGCGACGCCCGGGAGCGGCAGCTCGACTTGCTCTGGGTGCTCAACCAGTCGGACGGCGAACGGACGCTGCTCGACGTGGCGGAGCGGGCGGGGCGGCCGTTCGAGGCGATCCGCGCCGCCGCCGACCTCCTGTGCGACGCCGGGCTGCTGGCCCCGGCCAACGAGGAGGCCCCGTGAGCCGTTTCCGGCGCCTCGTCTACCTCTCCGGCATCGCCTTGATCAGTGCGGGGTTCCTGCTCCAGATGCTGCGCGGAGAGTGCCCGGTCCCCTGATCTCCTCGGTGCCCAGGCCCTCCGCACTCTCCGCGGAGGCCCCCGGAACCAGCGGATCGACGAGGTTCGCGCGCACCCGGTCGAACTCCCGGTTGCACTGCAGGAAAGCGTCGACCAGGACCGGGTCGAAGTGCCGCCCGCGGTCGGCGACGATGCGCCGGATCGCCTCGGCGTGGCCGTAGGCCGGCTTGTAGCTGCGCGCGGTGGTGATGGCGTCGTAGGCGTCGGACAGCGCGACGATGCGCGCGGCGAAGGAGATCTCCTCGCCGGCGAGCCCCTCCGGATAACCGGTGCCGTCCCACTTCTCGTGGTGCTGCTCGGCGATCTCGACCGCCATCTGGAGGAACCGCGAGTCGACCGCGCCCAGGGCCACCCGGCGCAGGGCGTCGCCGCCGATCCGCGTGTGCTCCCGCATGACCCGGACCTCGTCGTCGCCGAGGCGCCCCTTCTTGAGCAGGATGGCGTCCGGGATGCCGACCTTGCCGATGTCGTGGAGCGGTGCCGCCTCGGTCAGCCGCTCCCGAAACGCCTCGTCGACCCGATCGCGGTACGGGCCGTGCCGGAGCTGATCGGCGAGAAGCCCCGCGTAAGCGCTGATGCGGGCGAGGTGGGCGCCGGTCTCGCGGTCGCGCGAATCGACCAGTCCGCGCATCGCCTCGAGGGCCGCGTGCCGCACCGCTTCGATCGCCCGGCGCTGCTCGGAGATCGTCTCTTCCAGGAGCTCCCGGTCGTGGTGGACCTTGGCCCGCTCCTGGCCGCGCAGGAGCGCCCGGCGGACCGTCTGGACCAGCGTCTGGATGTCGAACGGCTTCAGGAGGTAATCGTAGGTGCCGGCGCGCATGCATCGGCGGACGGTCTCGAGGTTGCCGTCGCCGGTGCTCATGACGACCTGGGTGCCGGGGGACCGCTCGACCAGCCACTCGAGCAGCTCGACGCCGGACGCGTCCGGGAGCTGGACGTCGAGGATCGCCAGCTCGAACTCCGGCTGCCGGTCCACCGTCTCCTGCGCCTCCCGCCGGGTGGCGACCGCGCGGACCCCGAAGCCCTCGCGGCGCAGGACCGCCGCGAGGAGGTCGCGGATCGGTTGCTCGTCCTCCACCACCAGGATGCGGACGGCGGCCGCGGCCTCCGGTTGCACTCCGGGAGCCGCCCTCTCGGCGGCCTCCAGGAGCCGATCGACTTCCAGCGCGAGATTCGGCACGTGATCTCTCTCCTCTTCGGTGAAGAGAGTCTACCGGCCCATTTCGCGGGCAGGCACCGGACCCGCCGGCGGGGTGAGCCGCCCGTGGCCGGCGCGATTGTAGAAACCGGAAGCACAAGTCCCGATCTTGCAAGAAGATCGGCCCGCCTCGCGAATCGGGAAACCCACCCGGTGTCGGCCTCCCCCGCACCGCTCCGGTTCCGTCGGTCCTACAGCAGATCGAGAACTGCCCGCATTGACCGCCTGTCGGGCGCGGGGTCGCGCGGGAGCCTGAAACGCGAAGAGCCCGAGACCTCGCGGTCCCGGGCTCTTCGATGGGGCGTTCGCCGTGCTTCAGTCGCTCGGCGGCACGGTCGGCGGGCTCGGCGGACCGAAAGGAGGGCCCTCGCACACGATCTGGATGCACACGCCGCCCGGCTCGACGCAGATCCCGCAGGAGGCGTTGCAGCACTCCAGGTGAGGCGGACAGACGCGGTAGCCGCACCGTTCCACGCCCGGCGCGAGGTTCAGCGGCTCGGTGCCCGGCAGGGCCGGCAGCAGCGGTCCGCCCGCGGCCGCGGAGACCGGAGCCGGCGTCGAGACCTGCATCTCGGGGGCCGGCGCGTCCGCGGCATCCGCGGCACCCTCGGCATGGGCGGGCGCTCCAAAAGCCAGCGAGGCGACGACTGCCAGGGCGAGGGCGAGGTTCCAGCGAATCTTCGAAGACATCGATTCTCCTCCTACGACGAGAGAGACGGCCTCCGGCCACTCGCCAGGAAGGCGAGGCCTTTGGTCGAAGTTCTCGCGCTATCGGTGCAAATCGGATTCCACGCGCGGAACGCAGAACGGCAGGGCGAGGACGAAGAGCACCTGCCGCTGGACTTCGGTATCTCCCCAGTTGTGCTCGAAGAGCCCGGCGACGTTGAAGCCGACCAGGACCAGCATCA
>CAZLLV010000053.1:0-5834 GCA_964560325.1 uncultured Thermoanaerobaculia bacterium
CGTCGAGTGCTACTTCGAGTCGGTCGGGGAGGGCTCGAACGGCACCCTCGGCTACTACCTGGCGACCGCCTGCGACCGCATCTACCTCTCGCCCCTCGGTGACGTGAACCTCCTCGGCCTCTACGCCGACGCGCTCTTCCTGCGCGGCGGCCTCGACAAGCTGAAGGTCGAGCCGGAGTTCCTGGCGATCGGCGAATACAAGACCGCGGGCGAGCAGTTCCTGCGCACCGACCACAGCCCGGAGGCCGAGGAGGCGATCGAGGCGATCCTCGACGGCGAGATGCGGCAGATCGTCGAGGCGATCGCCGAAGCCCGGGACCTGTCGCCGGCGGACGTCGAGCGCCTCGTCGACACCGCGCCCCACACCGCCGAGCGGGCGCTCGAGGCCGGGTTGATCGACGGCATCCTCTACCCGGACGAGTTCCGGGACCGAATCGAAGAGCTCGCCGACGGCGAGCCCCGCCTGGTCCACCTCGACACCTTCCGCCGGCACCGGCGCGGGCGCGGCGGCGCCCGGGTGGCGGTGGTCTTCGCCGCCGGCACCATCGTGCGCGGCGCGGGCGGCACCGAGCCCTGGACCGAGGAGCTGTTCATCGGCTCCGACGACCTCACCGAGCTCTTTCGGAGCCTCGCCGAGGACGGCTCGATCGAGGCCGTGGTGCTGCGCATCGACAGCCCCGGCGGCTCGGCGCTCGCCTCCGACCTGATCCTCCGGGAGCTCGAGCTGCTCGCCGAGGAGAAGCCGGTCGTCGTCTCGATGTCGGACCTGGCGGCTTCCGGCGGGTACTACATCGCCGCCAAGGCCCACAAGATCGTCGCCGAGCCGGCCACCATCACCGGCTCGATCGGCGTGGTCATGGGACGGTTCGCGACCGGCGCCTTCGAGCGCGAGACCCTCGGCGTCACCCGCGATCCGATCTCCCGCGGCGCCAACGCCGGGCTCTTCGCCGGCTCCGACCCCTTCACCGAGGCGGAGCGCGAGCTGCTGCGCACCCAGATGGAGAACGTCTACCGCGCCTTCGTCGGCCACGTCGCCGAGGGCCGCGACCTCGCCCCCGAGGCGGTCGACCGGATCGCCCGCGGCCGCGTCTGGCTCGGCGCGGACGCCGCCCGCCTCGGCCTGGTCGACGAGCTGGGGGGTCTCGACCGCGCCGTCGAGCTCGCCGCCGAGGCCGCCGGCCTGCCCGCCGACCGAGCGGTGAGACTGATCTATTATCCGGAGGCCCAGACCTGGCTGGAGATCCTCGTGGACGAGCCGAGACCGCTCCTCCCGGCGGCTCTGCGAAGCCTCGCGGAGCGGCTCGCACCGGCGGTTCGAGGCGCCCTCCACGCGCCTCCGGAGATCCGCGAGCTGGCCTCGCCGTTCTGATCTAAATCACTGATTCGAATGCGCTTGTCGATTCACCGACTTTTCTTCGGAACGGGGTTGCGCCGCCGCGTCTCTGTGTTACTATCCGACCAGCCCCGACACGGGTAAGCCTTCGACGTTCCGGCCCCCTCCGTTACGTAAAGATTTTCCGCAGCCTGCGGAAATGTTGTGGATTATTTCTCTCCATCCTCGATCGGATCGTGACACGGCACAACCACTGGACCCGCCTTCGGGAGCGTTTGGCCGACCAGCTCGAGCCCGAGGAGTTCTCCACCTGGTTCAAGCCTCTGCGCGTCCGCTCCGAAGATCCCGAGCGCCTCGTCCTCCTGGCGCCCGACTCCGGCTTCCTGACCACCCTCGAAGAGAGCTATCGCCCGGCGGTCGACCGGGCGATCGCGGGGCTCGCCGGGCCCTCGTTCGAAGTCCTCTTCTCGGTCGGCTCCCGGAGCTCCGCCGTCGGTGACGGAGCCGCCGCCGAGGCGGCCGCCACCCCCGCTTCGGGACAGGGGATCTTCGACTGTCGCTACACCTTCGACTCGTTCGTCGTCGGCAAGTCGAACGAGTTCGCGCACGCCGCCGCCCAGGCAGTCGCCCAGAGCCCGTCGCACAGCTACAACCCGCTCTTCCTCTACGGCGGCGTGGGCCTCGGCAAGACCCACCTGCTCCACGCGATCGGGCACCACATCCAGACCTACCACGGCAAGCTCCGGGTCATGTACCTGGCCGCCGAGCAGTTCGTCAACGAGCTGATCAACTCGATCCGCTTCGACCGCATGCCGGCGTTTCGCGAGCGCTACCGGACGATCGACGTGCTCCTGGTCGACGACGTGCAGTTCCTCGCCAACAAGGAGCGCACGCAGGAGGAGTTCTTCCACACCTTCAACACGCTCTACACGAGCCAGAAGCAGATCATCCTCTCGTCCGACTCCTCGCCGCGCCAGATCCCGACCCTCGAAGAGCGGCTGCGCAGCCGCTTCGAGTGGGGGCTGATCACCGACATCCAGCCGCCCGACCTCGAGACCAAGGTGGCGATCCTCCGCCGCAAGGCCGAGGCCGAGGGGGTCGACCTGCCGCAGGGCGTCGCTTACTTCATCGCGCGCCAGGTGCGCTCGAACATCCGGGAGCTCGAAGGGCTGCTCAACCGCGTCGCCGCCTTCGCGTCGCTCACCGGCAAGCCGCTGTCGCTCGATCTCGCCAAGGAGACCCTGAAGGACATCCTGCCGCAGGCCGACAACCGCTCCTCGGCGGCGGAGATCATCAAGACCGTGGCCCGCCACTACGGCCTCAAGGTCGCCGAGATCAAGAGCCGGAACAACTCGAAGCAGATCGCCTTTCCCCGCCAGGTCGCCATGTACCTGTGCAAGAAGCTGACGGACCTCTCCTACCCCGAGGTCGGCAAGCAGTTCAACAACAAGCACCACTCCACCGTCATGTACGCGGTCGACAAGGTGGAGCAGCTCCGCGAGACCGACGACGACCTCGACCGCACCATCCGCACCATCCAGGAACATTTCTCCTGACCGGTCGATCTCTCCTCGCCTGTGGAAAAGCCGTGGCACGAGCTTGCGGGTGGAGCTGTGGACCGCCTGCGGAAGGATGGGACGCCGCGAGTCTTCCACCGGTCGTCCGCAGGCCCTCCACAGCCGTTCTTCCACGATCTGCGGAGCGCGTAACCCGATGAAGTCACGAGGCTTGGGGCATCCATCCACCTTTCCGCAGCGCCTGCTTTCTACGACTCCTATGCTATATATTCCAACCACTTCTTCTAGTAAGAGGGGGCCGAGATGGACGTCCGAGTCGACCGCAACCAATTCCTGACCGAGCTGGCGCCCATGCAGGGGATCGTCGAGCGCAAGACCACGATCCCCGTGCTCGCTCACATCCTGCTCCGGGCCGAGGGCGGCCGTCTCCACCTGTCGGCCACCGATCTGGACGTTTCGCTGATCTCCTGGTGCGAGGCCGACGTGGCGGCAGACGGCGCGATCGCGGTGCAGGCGAAGAAGTTCATGGAGATCATCCGCGCGCTGACCGGCGACGAGGTGCATCTCGCCCTCGAAGAGCCGCGCGAGCTGACGATCAAGGCCGGCGCCTCGCGCTTCAAGATCCACGGGCTGCCGGCCGAGGACTTCCCGACCCTGCCTCGTGTCGAGGAGGAGTACCGGGTCGAGATCCCGTTCACGGAGCTGCGCCGGATGATCGGCAAGGTGCTCTTCGCGGTCTCTTCCGAGGAGAGCCGCTTCCAGCTCAACGGCGCGCTCCTCGAGCTGGGCGAAGGGAGGCTCGAGCTGGTGGCGACCGACGGCCACCGGCTGGCGCTGGTCGAGACGAAGATCGAGGGGCTGGCGCCGTCGGGCGACACCGCGGACTCGGTCCTGGTGCCGCGCAAGGCCCTCCAGGAGCTCCAGCGCTTCGAGAGCGAGGAGAGCGTCGGCTACCGGCGCGGCGAGCACCACCTGTCGTTCCGGCTCGGCCAGCGCGAGCTCGTCTGCCGCATCCTGGAAGGCACGTTTCCCGACTACGAGCGGGTCATCGCCCGCGACAACGAGAAGAAGGCGATCTTCGACCGCCGTGACCTGGCGTCCGCGGTCAAGCGCGTGGCGCTTCTCACCGGCGAGCGCGCCCGCGCCGTGCGCCTCGCCTTCGCGCCGGACGAGATGGTCGTCTCGGCGGTCAACCCGGACCTCGGCGAGGCGACCGAGCGCGTGGCGTGCGAATACGACGGGCCGGAGTTCAAGCTCGGCATCAATCCGGATTACCTCGAGGACTTCCTCGGCGCGGTCGACGAGGAGCGCGTGCGCCTGGAGCTCAAGGACGAGAACACGCAGACGGTGGGCTACCCGGCGACCGACTCCGAAGACGGCCGCTATCTCTGCGTGATCATGCCGATGCGGATTTAGGTGATGACGGCTTCGGTCGGATCTCGAAGCGTCTTGCCTTCGGCCGCGGTTCGGTTCCCCCCACCCCGTCGACCGTCCGGCGGTTGAACGGCACCGGCCCGAGCCTTCTCCTCACCGCAGAGATCGGCTGGATCGCCCCACCTCTCCCCGTCCCTCTCCGCCCCTCGCGGGGCAGAGAGGGCGCCCCCACCCGAACCTCTTTCTGCGTTCCGAAGCTCCGTAGGGCGGGATCGCGTCCCGCCGCCCTCGAATTCACGCCCCGCGCCCCGCGGCGATCGTTGCTCGTTGTAGCCTGGCGGCGCGATGCGCTCGCGCCCTATGACATGCCCAGCAGAAAGAGGTTCGGGTGGGGGCGTCCCTCGCCCCCGTGAGGGGGAAGAGGGATCGAGGGAGAAGGGGGCGGTCTTGTAATGCTGCGACGCCTCGAAGCCGACGGTTTCCGCAACCTCCGGCCTCTCGTCTGGGAGCCCGGGCCGGGGCGGCATCTGTTGCTCGGGGGCAACGGGGCCGGCAAGACGAGCGTGCTCGAAGCGGTCTACGCCGTCGCCACCACGCGGAGCTTCCGCACTCCCCGGCTCGCCGAGTGTGTGCGCCACGGAGCCGACGGCTTCCGGCTGCGGGCCGAGGTCGAGACCGCGGCGCGGTCGACGCTCGCCGTCGCCTACACGCTGAGCGACGCCACCGGCTCCTCCGGCCTCGACCGATCGGTCAACGGCGAGCGCGGCCCGCTCGCCGAGCACCTGGAAGTGCTGCCCGTGGTCGCCTGGAGCACCGCCGACCTGGGAGTCGTCTCCGGCCCTCCGTCGACGCGCCGGCGCTTCCTCGACCGCGGCGTGGTCAGCCTCCGGCCCGGGGCGCTCGCGGCGCTCCGGCGTTACCGCGAGGCGCTCACCGAGAAGCGCGAGCTCCTGAGCGACCGGCGAGCGTCTCGCGGGTCGGGCGGGCCGGCCGGGTCGGGCGGCCAGGCGACGCTCGAGACCTGGAACCGGGTCCTCGCCGAGGCGGCGGTCGAGGTGGCACGGCTCCGGGCCGCCTACGCGCGGGAGCTCGGCCGGCAGGTGGCGGCGGTCCTCGCCGAGGTGGGCGAGACCGGCATCGCCTTCCCGGAGGTGGTCCTCCGCTACCGGCCGTCCCCCGCCGAGGCGCTGACGGACGCGGAGACGCTCGCCGGCCGTCTCGACCGGGCGGCCGACTCCGAGCGCCGGCGCGGCCTGCCGCTCCTCGGCCCCCACCGCGACGAGCTCGAGATCGCCTGGGGCGGCCACCCGGCCGACCGGGTCGCCTCGGCGGGGGAGAGGAAGGCGCTGTCGCTCGCGCTCGTCGCGGCCTACGGCCGGGTGCTCCGGGCCGCCGGCCGCGAGCCCACCCACCTGCTCGACGATCTCGACGCCGAGCTCGCGCCCGATACCCTGGCGGCGCTCTGGAAGACGTTCGGGAGCGCCACGCAGCTCGTCGCCACGTCGAACCGGCCCGCGGTCTGGAAGGATCTCGCCGTCGATCGCGTCAGCCGCCTCCGGGCGGGTGAGCTGCAAGCCGAGTGAAGAGAGTCACTTGGGGCACCCGGCGCC
>CAZLLV010000054.1:0-8237 GCA_964560325.1 uncultured Thermoanaerobaculia bacterium
AAGCTCTGGTTCGTGCTGCGGACGTTCGGGCTCGAAGGGCTGCGCCGCCGCGTCCGCCGGCACGTCGAGCTGGCCGAAGCGTTCGCCTCCTGGGTCGAGGCGGACGAGCGCTTCGAGCTGGTGGTCCCGCGGTCGCTCGCGCTGGTCTGCTTCCGCCTTTGCGGCACCGATGCCGCCAACGAGACCCTCCTCGCGAACCTCAACGCTTCGGGCGCCCTCTACCTCACACACACCCGCCTCGGCGGCCGCTACGCGCTCCGCATGTCGATCGGCCAGACCGGCACCGAGGAGCGGCACGTCCAAGCCGCGTGGGAGCGCATCCGGGAGGAGGCGGGCCGGGTGCTCGCCGAGACGCGGGGAGCGGGATGAGCGTCGCCGCCCCCGTGATCCCGGACGGTCCGGCGCGGATGGGCGCCGCGGAGCTGGCCCGCCGGATTGCAGCCGGCGAGCTGTCCTCGGCCGAAGCGGTCGACGCTTGCATCGCCCGGATCGAGGAGGTCAACCCGGAGCTCCACGCGGTCGTGGTCGAGCGCTTCGAGGAGGCGCGGCGGGAGGCGGCGGAGGCCGACCGGGTCCGGGCCGCGGGCGGACGGGGCGATCCGCTCGGGCCCCTCCACGGCGTACCGATCACGCTCAAGGAGTCGCACTTCCTGGCCGGTACGCCGAGCAGCGGCGGCCTGCCGGCGCGCGCCGGGCACCGGGCGGAGGCCGACGGCCCGCTGGTGCGCCGCCTGCGCGAGGCCGGCGCGATCGTCCTCGGCAAGACCAACTTGCCGGAGCTGCTCCTCTACCTCGAGTCGGACAACCCGGTCTACGGGCGCACGCAGAACCCGTGGGACTCGGAGCGCTCCCCGGGCGGTTCGAGCGGCGGCGAGGGGGCGATCGTCGGTGCCGGCGGCTCGCCGCTCGGCCTCGGAACGGACATCGGCGGCAGCATCCGGGTGCCGGCCCACGTCTGCGGCGTCCACGGCTTCAAGCCGACTACCGGGCGGCTGACCATGATCGGCACCTACGACGCCGAGCTCTTCCCCGGGCAGCGCGCGGTGATCGGCATGCCGGGGCCGCTGGCGCGCCGGGTGGAGGACCTGGTGCTCGCCATGCGTACGCTCCTCGACGGCGGGCCGGAAATCGCGCTGCCGATGTTTCCGCGGGTGCCGCTCGCCGATCCGGCACAGATCCCGATCGACGGGCTGCGGGTCGCCTGGTACGACGACGACGGCTTCCTGCGGCCGGCGCCGGCGATCCGCCGGGCAGTGCGGCAGGCGGCGGAGGCGCTCGCGGCGCGCGGCGCGGTGGTCGAGGAGTGGCGGCCGCCCGGTGTGCCGGAGGCGATGGAGCTCTACCTCGCGCTGCTGGCGGCGGACGGCGCCGCCTGGGCGCGCGAGGCGCTCTCGTCGCCCGGCCGGCACGACCGGCGGATCGCGGACATGGGGCGGCTGGCCGGTCTCTCGCCAGCGGTCCGTTCGGCGGTCGTCGCTGCCCTCCGGCTGACCGGCCAGAAGCGGCTCGCGCGGCAGGCGAAGGGCCTCCGGCGGCGGAGCGCGTCGGCCTTCTGGAAGCTGGTGAAGCGGAAGGAGGAGTACATGGGCCGCGTCCTGGGCGGGCTCGACGGGCGGACGCCCGCGGAGGACTCGACCGCGGCGCGCTGGGACGTGCTCCTCTGCCCGCCGTCGGCCCACCCGGCGCTCCCGCACGGCGCGAGCTACCACCTGAGCGGCGCGGCGAGCTACACGATGCTCTTCAACCTGCTCGGTCTACCGGCCGGGGTGGTGGCCGCGACGCGAGTGGGCGCCGACGAGGAGTCCGACCGGCGGCGGAGCCTCGACCTCGTCGACGCGACGGCACGGAAGGTGGAGAAGGGGAGCGCGGGGCTGCCGGTCGGCGTCCAGGTCGCCGCCCGCCACTGGCAGGACGAGAAGGCCCTCGCCGTCATGGCCGCCCTCGAAGAGCACTTCTCGCAGCAGAGCGACTACCCGATCCGGTAGAAAGAGAACGACCCCGGCGCGCATCCCTGCGGGCCGGGGCCGGTGGATCTACTTCGGTGGCGTGGGAACCCCGATCGCGGGGATCGTCCTCTACGCGCCACGAAGGCTGTGAGAGGGGTCCCTAGCGGGACGCCACCTCCATCGAATCCTGTTCGTTCACTGGATCACCTCCTTCCTGGGCGTACCCCATATCGGCGGGTCCCACCCCGCCCGGCTCCGTGGAGCGCCCAACTCTCGTAGAGCCGCCGGAGACCGCCGCGCTGCCGTGCCGCGGTAGGTTCCGGAACTTCGAACCGGAGACATGGTGAGCCAGAGCGCCCCCGCTTGTCAATCCCGCGCTCCGCGACCCCTTCCTCTACAGCCAGCCCTTGCGCTTGAAGAAGACCAGCAAAGCGCCTGCGACGACGATCGTGACCGCCCAGAACGCCGGGTAGCCGTACGCCCACTGGAGCTCCGGCATGTTCCACCGGCTCGCGTCGGGGTCGAAGTTCATGCCGTAGATGCCGGCAAGGAACGTCAGCGGGATGAAGATCGACGCCAGCACGGTGAGCACCTTCATCACCTCGTTCATCCGGTTGCTCACCGTCGACATGTAGAGGTCGAGCAGGCTGGTGGCGATGTCGCGGTAGCTCTCCACGATGTCGAGCACCTGGACCGCGTGGTCGTAGCAGTCGCGCAGGAAGATGCGGGTCTCGGCACTGATCAGGGGCGACTCCAGCCGCTCGACCGCCGCCACCACCTCGCGGCCCGGCCAGGCGGCGCGGCGCAGGGTGAGGAGATCCTTCTTCGCGTCGTGGATGCCGGCGACCGTCTCCCGGCCGGGGTCGTCGATCACCTCCTCCTCGAAGCGCTCCAGCCGCTCGCCCAGCTCCTCGAGGACCGGGAAGAAGTTGTCGACCAGGCTGTCGAGGATGGCGTAGGCGAGGTAGTCGGCGCCGCAGCCGCGGATGCGTCCCTGGCCGTGGCGGATGCGCTCGCGGATCGGCTCGAACACGTCGCCCGGGATCTCCTGGACGGTGAGCAGGAAGCCGTCGCCGAAGAAGATCGCGATCTGCTCGCTGTCGAGCCCGCGGGCCCGTCCGGCGGGCGGGTGGATGTGGCGCATCACCACGAACAGGTGGTCGTCGAAGACCTCGACCTTCGGACGTTGCCCGGTGTTGATCACGTCCTCGAGCGACAGGATGTGCAGCCCGAAGAGGTCGCCGAGGCCGCGCAGCAGATCCACGTCGTGAACCCCCACCACGTCGATCCAGGTCACCCCCCGACCGATCTGCCGGGCGAGCGCCTCGTCGAGCGAAGACGCCGTCCACTCGTCCATCCCGTCCGGCCCGTACTCCATCACCGAGATCGAGATCTCCTCGACTCGCGGGGCCTCGGGCGGGCGCAGCGTTCCCGGGGCGGTGCCGGGCTTGGAGAAGCGCTTGGGGAAGCGGAGCATGCGCCGGCCAGACTATCAGGCGTATAATGATTTCCGATCTCACGATTCGCCGAGCTCGCCGGCTCCGAGAGGACGCCGTGCAAGGGGCAGGACGTGGCACTTCTCGACACCGAGGCCGAAGCGGTAACGACCATGCCGGAGCGACAGGACGAGTTGGCGGAAGTATTCGAGAGGTATGCCCCCTCGATCCACCACTTCTTCGTCCGGCGTGGCTACGGTAAGGAGGAGAGCCGCGACCTGACACAGGACACCTTCGTGAAGGCGTACAAGGGGCTGTCCGGGTTCCGGGACGAGTCGACCCTCCGCACCTGGCTCCTCTCGATCGCGACGAACGTCTGGAAGAACGACCTGCGCTCGCGACAGGCCGAGAAGCGGTCGGCGGTCCAGACCGTCGAGATGGACGCCTTGCCGGTCGAGGAGGAGCCGGCGATCGAGACGGAGGGGATGGGGGTTTCGCCGAGCCGGCCCCCGAATCCGCTCGACGAGATGCTGGAGCGGGAGAGGCGGGCTCGCCTCCGGGCGGCGATCACCGAATTGCCGCCCCGGATGCGGCAGGTCGTCCACCTCCGGATCGACCGGGGGCTCAAGTACCAGGAAATCGCGGCGATCCTCCAGGTCTCGGTCGACACGGTCAAGACGCAGCTCCACCAGGCGCGCCGTCGCCTGCGGGAAGCCCTAGGCGAGTACGGCGACCTGGGGGAGGACGGATCGTGAGGGAGACGATGGGCGAGAGCGACGAGCGGCTGGACGCGGCGATCCGCGAGGCTCTGGCGGAGGAGCGCGCCGCGCCGCCGGGGGAGCACCCCGACCCGGAGGTGCTGCTCGCCTACCACGAGGGCGAGCTCTCCGAGGACGAGGCCGAGGGCGTGCGGGAGCACGTGGCGGCGTGCGAGGCCTGCGCGGACGTGATCCTCGACTTCGCCGCCTTCCCGGCTCTCGAGCCGCCTTCGGAGGAGGATCGGCTGACGCCTGCGGAGCTGCGGCACGATCGGGAAGCGCTCGAGGCACGGATCGGCGCCGGCCGGCACCCGTGGTGGAGCCGCTCCGAGTACGCCGCGCTACCCGCGGCGGCGGTCTTCCTGCTGGCGGCGCTGGGGCTCGGGATCTGGGGCTGGCAACTGCGGGGGAACGTGATGGAGCTCCAGGAGGCCAGCAGCGTCGAGCTGGTCACGCTTTCGGAGGTTTCCGAAGTCGATCGCGGTGGACAGCCCACCGTCGTCCACCTGGATGCGGAGGGGCCGGTGGTGTTCTTCCTCCCCCGGCCGAGCGCGGGCCTCGCCCGCTACTCGCTCGACCTCCGGACGCCGGACGACGGCCTCGCGCTCCGGGAGCTCGAGGTCGAGGAGCAGGATCTCGGAGGCTTCGCCGTTCGGCTGCCGCGCGACCTCTTCGAGCCGGGGGAGAACGTCCTGGAGCTCTACGGCCACCGCGAGGGAGAGCGCGTCCTGCTGGCACAGTACCCGGTGGTCGCCGCACCGTGATCCGGCGAATGCCGCGGCTCCGGCGCGCAGCGATGACCGCGATCGTCGCCCTCGCCGGCATCGCGGTGTCCGGCTGCCGGGCCGCGGAATCGGTCGCGCCGGCGGCCCCTCTCCGCATCGGGACGATCGAGCGGTCGATCGCCCCGGGCGAGGTCCACCGCTACACGGTCCAACTCCACCGGGCGCGCGCCCTGGCGCTCGAGCTGGAGCAGGTCGGAATCGACCTCGAGCTGTCGGCCGAGGGCCCGGGCTCCGAGCCGCTCACCATCGACAACCCACGGGTATTCGACCGCCCGGAGACCCTGGTCTGGGTGGCCCGCCGAAGCGGGCCGGTGACGGTGAGCGTGCGGCCGATCGCTTCCGACGGCCCGGCCGGGAGTTATCGACTGCGAGCGGAGGCGCCGCGTCCCGCGTCCCGGGAGGACTTCGCGGCTGGGCGGGGGTACCGGTGGTACCAGACGGGAAGGAGAGAGGAGGCGGCGAGCCGGCCGGTACGAGCGATCGCGGCCTTCAGCCGGGCGGCCACTCTCTTTCGCCAGGCCGGTCGAGATCCGCCGGAGGCCTGGGCCTGGCACAAGGTCGGAAACCTTTCGTTGGACGCAGTCGACGATCCGGCGCGTGCGGAAGAGGCTTTCGCTCGGGCGGTCGAGCTCGAGCGGCGTGCCGGCGGCGGACCGGCGCTCGCCTCGGCGCTCAACAGCCTGGCGCGCGCGACCGCTCATTCGCGTACCGACTACTACCGCGCGGCGTCGTACTACCAGGAGGCCCGCGAGATCCTGGACCGCGAGGGAATCGAGGGCGGGGACCGGGAGCTGCGGGTGCTGATCGGTGAGGCCACCGCGCAGGCGTGGATCGGCCATGTCCACCTGGCGATCGAGCTCTTTCAGCGGGCGAGGAAGACCGCCATCGCGCTGAACGACAAGGACGGGGAGTGCCGAGCGCTCTTCGGGCTCTCCCGTACGCTTCGTCGATCCGGCGACTCGCAGGGTGCCCTGGAGGCAGCCAACGCCTGCCGCGACGCCGCTCGTGCCGTGCTGCCCGCGTGGCACGCGAGCATGCTGGGGGAGCTGGGCGGCATCCAGCTCGATCTCGAACATCCACAGTTGGCGCTGAAGCTCCTGCTGGATGCCCGTGCCGTCGACGGTTCCGTAGTGTCGGAGAGCCGGTGGCACCAGGACGTGGGGCGCGCGTACGGCCGCCTGGGACGCTTGCGAGAAGCCGAGGAAGCCTTCGCGGTGGCGCTGGAGCGCTCGAAATCGGCCGGGGAACGCGAGAAGATCCACCTCGACCGCGCCTACGCGATCAACCGGGCCGGAGACCCGGAATCGGCCTTGGAGATCTGCCAGGAGGTCCAGGCACGAGCGTTCGAAGAGAGCGATCCTCTCGCGGTCGCCGGCTCCCACTACTGCATCGGGCTCACCCTGGAGGCGCTCGGTCGGCCGCTCGAGGCGCTGGAGCACGCCCAGGCGGCGGTCGGGCAGGTGGAGAGCCTCCGGACCGGTCTCGTGCAGGATCGCTTGCGATCGCTCTTCCTGGCGAGCAAGCGGGAGTACTACGAGCTGGTGATCCGACTCCTGCTCGACCTCGGCGACGGCGGCGCTCTCGGGCGCACGGCCGAGTCCTGGTGGGAGCGCTCGTTCGAGGTCGCGGAAGCGAGCAAGGCACGCACGCTCCTCGAGGGCCTGTCCCGGGGCGAGGCTGAGACCAGCGACGACTTCGAACGGCTCGAGCGGAAGCGGGAGCTGGAAGAGGAGATCGCGGTCCTCGAGCTCGATCTGCTGGCCGGGAGAGCCGGTGGGGTCGGGGCGCCCGGCCGTGATCCACGGCTGGAGGAGCTCCGGCGCAAGCACCAAGACCTCGATTTCGAGCGCGGCGCTCTACGCGCGGGGCGGCCGGGCTGGCGGGACGCGAACGCTCTCGATACCGCCCGTGTCGCCGAGATCCGCGAAGTTCTGCTGTCCGACGGCGAAACCGCCATCGTGAGCTACTTCCTGGGCGCGGAGGAGAGCTACGTCTGGGTGCTGGGCCGGGAGACGATCGCGGTCCGGCGGCTGCCGCCCGGGGGGAAGATCGAGCAGTCGGCCACCCAGATGGCCGACCGGATGGCGAAGGCGCGGGCGCCCCACGAGCTCGCACAGGCCGAGGCGGACAGTGCAGCGCTGGCCGAGCTCGTCCTGGAACCGATCGCCGACGTGCTGGCTTCGCTGACCGCCGAACGACTGATCTTCGTGCCGGAGGGAGCCCTCCTCGAGGTCCCGTTCGCCGCTCTACGCATCGGTCGATCCTCCGCCGCCTTCGACCTCCAGAGCCGCTTCGTCCTGGCGCAGGCGCACTCCGGCTCGACGGCGCTCGCTCTACGTCGCGAGCGCGCCTGGCGTCCGTCGACGAACGGCCGCGTCGCGGTCCTCGGGGACCCGGTGTTCGGCTGCGACGACTCCCGCCTGACGCGGAGCGTCGCTTGCGCTGCCGTCGCCGAGGCTGCCGCCGACGTTTCACCGGGCGGTTCCTGGGCCCTCGATCTGACCGACCTCCCGCGGCTCCGAGCGAGCGGCCGAGAGGCCGAGCGGATCGCCGAGCGGCTGTCGGAGGACGACCCGCTCCTGCTGCTCGGCTTCGACGCGCGGGTCGATCGGCTCCTGGCGGGCGAGCTGTCGGCGTTCCGGATTCTCCACTTCGCGACGCACGGGTTCTCCAACGCGGCCGCCTCCGGCCTCGTCCTTTCCCGGTTCGACGCCGCCGGGCGCGAGATCGACGGGGTCCTCCGCGAGTGGCAGGTCTACGACCTCCGGCTCGCCGCCGACCTGGTGGTTCTGAGCGCGTGCCGATCCGGCCGTGGCGCCCGCCTCACCGGGGAAGGCGCGGCGAGCCTTTCGCGCGCGTTCCTCTGGGCCGGCGCCTCGACCGTGGTGGTCAGCCTCTGGAACGTGGACGACGGGGCCACCGCCTTCTTGATGGACAGGTTCTACACCGAGCTGTCGCGTGAGGGCGTGACCCCGGCGGTGGCTCTGGGGCTCGCCCAGGGAGCGGTGCGAGCCCGACCGGAGTGGTCGGCTCCCCGCTACTGGGCCGGTTTCGTCGTCCAGGGCGACTGGCGCTGAAGTCGCGGCTCCCCTCCCGGTCCCTCCCGACCCCTTCTCTCCACAGCCTCTCCGCGCGGTGAATCACCCGTCGTCGGAATCGGTGTGTCTACAGAGACCGACACCGATGTGAACCCGAGACCGGCCCGGTGATGCCTTCGCCGCACCCGGTCTCCCGATCGAGAGGAGTGACCCGATGGAGAGCACCAACGGCAGTGCAGGAGCGTATTCACGACCCGGTGACGAGGTCGAGGTC
>CAZLLV010000055.1:0-9503 GCA_964560325.1 uncultured Thermoanaerobaculia bacterium
GCCGAGCACTCCGGCCGAGGAGCTGCTCGTGCGGATCTGGCGCGACGTCCTCGGCCTCGCCGAGCTGGGCGTCCACGACAATTTTTTCGAGCTGGGTGGCGACTCGATCCTGGCGATTCAGGTGATCGCCCGCGCCAACGCCGAAGGTCTGAAGCTCACGCCGCAGCAGATCTTCCGCCACCAGACGGTGTTCGCCCTGGCCGAGGTGGCAGGGAGCACGGAGACGGTGGAGGCGGAGCAGGGCCTGGTGTCCGGGCCGGTGCCCCTGACACCGATCCAGCACTGGTTCTTCGAGCGCCACCCGGTCGACCGCGACCACTGGAACCAGAGCCAGATGCTCCTCGCGCGCCGCTGGCTCCCCCTGCCGGTCCTGGAGCGCGCGGGCGCCCGCCTGCTGGCTCACCACGACGGGCTGCGCCTGCGCTTCGAGCGGCGGGACGGGGAGTGGCGCCAGCGGGTGGCCGACGACCCGGAGTCGCTCCGCCCGGCGCTGACCCGGGTAGATTTCAGTGCCCTGCCCGGCGACCGCCGGAGCGCCGCGTCGCGGGTTGCCGCCCAAGCCCAGGCGAGCCTCGACCTGGCGGCTGGACCGATCGTTCGCTTCATCCAGCTCGACCTCGGCCGTCCGGATGGCGGGACGCCGATCCTGGTGGCGGTCCACCACCTGGCGATGGACGGCGTCTCGTGGCGGATCGTCTACGACGATCTACTGCGCCTGTGTGCCAGCGAGCTGACCGGCCGGGTGATGGCGCTGCCGGCGAAGACCACGTCGTTCCGGCGCTGGGCCGAGCGGCTGGCGGAGCACGCGGAATCGGGCGCGCGGGACCAGGAGATCCCCTACTGGCGCTCGGTGTTGGATGGCCCGGCGACGTCGATCCCGACGCGCCGGGGCGGCGGCCGGGGCACGGTGGGGAGTGAGACCACGGTCCGGGTCGAGCTGGGCGAGGAGGAGACCGAGGGCCTCCTCCGAGACGTACCCCGCGTCCACCGCTCGGAGATCAACGACGCCCTCCTCTCCGCCTTCGCCGTCGCGTTCCGTGACCGTTTCGGTGGCGACGCGGTGCTGGTCGACTTGGAGGGGCACGGCCGCGAGCCCCTGTTCGACGACGTCGACCTGTCGCGCACGGTGGGCTGGTTCACCACGCATTTCCCGGTGCGCCTCGCTCCCGGACCCGCCGACGGCGCCGAGGCTCTCCGGCGCGTGAAGGAGGAGCTGCGCCGGGTGCCGGACCGGGGCATCGGTTTCGGCCTGCTCCGCCACCCGCGCGCCGACGCGGCGTCCGGGCCGCCCGATCAGTCCGACCTGAAGACCGCGCCCGAGCCGGAGGTCGGCTTCAACTACCTGGGCCAGCTCGACCGCGTCGCCGCGGCGGCCGCCGGATCCGACGCCGGCCTACCGCTCCTCGGCTGGAGCGACGTGTCCACCGGCCCCGACCGCAGCCCGCGGGGCCCCCGAGCCCACCTCCTCGACGTGGTGGCCGCGGTCTCCGGCGGCCGGTTGGTGTCCTCCTTCACGTTCTGTCCGGAGGTGGTCGAGCGCCGCGAGGTGGAGGCCCTGGCCGGCGCCTTCATCGACCGCCTTCGGGAGCTGGTGGCCGGCAGCTGGGGGCGCGAAGCCGGCGCCGCGGCGCCGTCCGACTTCCCCCTCGCCGGCCTCGACGAAGCGGGGCTCGAGCGCCTGTCCGCGATGGTCGACGAGATCGACGCGGAGGCTGCGGGAGGAGGTGGACGGTGAGAAACGTCGAGACCGTCTACCGGCTCTCGCCGCTCCAGGAGAGCCTGCTCTACCACGCCCTGGCGGACGGTGGCTCACGGGTCGGCTTCGAGCAGAGCCACACGACCCTGGACGGTCCCTTGGACGTCGAGCTCCTGGAACGGACATGGCGCGAGGCGGTGACCCGTCACCCGATCCTGCGCACCGCTTTCGTCCATGAGCGGCTGGAGCGGCCGGTGCAAGTGGTGCGGCGGCGGGTCGAGCTGCCGATCGAGCACCACGATTGGCGCGGGCTGCCGAAGGCCGGGCGCCGGGAGGCCCTGGCGACCCTGCTGCGGCGAGACCGGGAGCGGGGCTTCGACCCGCAGCGGGCGCCCCTCACCCGCCTCGCCCTCTGCCGGATGGAGGAGGACTCCCACGTCCTGGTCTGGAGCTACCACCATCTGCTCCTCGACGGTTGGGCTCGCGAGAGCCTGCTGGAGGAGATCTTCTCCGCCTACGTGGCGCGCCGCCGGGGGGAGACACCGGGCCGGCTGGAGCGGCCGCCGTTCCAAGCCTACGTCGCATGGCTCGACCGTCGGGACCCGGAGGCCGCCGCCGATTTCTGGGTCGAGCTGTTCGAGGCCCGCGGAGGGCCGGTGCCCCTGGTCTTCGGCGACCGGCCGGAGGGCTGGCGGTCCGACCGGGGCGCAGCGCCGGTGGAGCGCCGAACCGTCCTCGACGAGGAGGAGTCGGCAGCCCTCGCAGGCTTCGCCCGCCGCTACCGGCTGACCGTGGGGACCGTGGTGCACGGCGCCTGGGCCCTCCTCCTGAGCGCCTACACCGGCTCCCCCGAGGTGGTCCTGGGGATCACCGTCGCCGGCCGCCCCGCCGACCTGCCGGGATCGGAGACGATCCTGGGGCCGCTGTCGAACAACCTGCCGGTGCCGGTCACCGTGGCGCCCGACGCCCTGCTGGTTCCCTGGCTGGAGAGTCTGCAGCAGCGTCTGTCGGCGGTCGCCGAGCGGGGATGGTGCCCGCCGGCGCAGATCCAGGAGTGGACCGGCCGGGCCGGCGCCCGACGGATGTTCGACACCCTGCTCCTGTTCCAGAACTACCGGACGGCGAACGTGGGGGATGCCCTGCGCACCGGCGACCTGGCGCTCCGGCCCCACCGGGCCGAGCTACGCACCGCCTTTCCGGTCACCGTGCTGTCGGAGCCCCGCCGGCGCATCCCCCTGGAGATCCACGTCGACGGCTCCCGGGCCGAGGACGAATCGGTCGGCCGGATGCTGGAGCGGCTCCGCACCCTGCTGCTGGAGATGGCGGCGCGTCCCGGCGCCCGGCTCGCCGAGCTCGCGCCTACGGCGGAGGAAGACCGCGAAAGGCCGCAGCCCGAGACCGACTCTCTCCGGGTGCTCGACCGCCTCGGCCGTCCGGCGGCCGTGGGTCTGCCGGGGGAGCTGGCCCGCTCCGGCCCCGGCGACCTCCGCCGTCTCGGTGTCGCCGCCCGCCACCTCCCCGGAGGCCGTGTGGAGAGCCTGGGTGCCCTGGAGCCGGAGCGCTTGCGCGACGGCCTCCGCCCGGGTGAGGTGGCGGCGGTCCTGCGCCGGCACCCTGCGGTCGCCCGGGCGTTCGTCGACCCCGAGCCGGAACGGGGCGCGCCGGCCGCTTACCTGGCCGCGGAGGAGGGCGCGGAACCCGATCCCGAGGAGCTGGAGCGCTGGCTACGCCAGGCACTGCCGGAGCTCACGAGCCCGCTGGAGATGGTGCTCGTCCCGGAGAACGCCCTTCCGGACCCACTGGACCGGCCGGAGGCGGGCAGGCCCGACCTCGCCCACCTCCGGGCTCTGCGCCCGGTCCGGGACCGGGCGACGCCGCCGGCCACCCCGGTGGAGGAGGTCCTCCACGGCCATCTGACCGAGCTCCTGGACGTGAGCGCGGTGGCGGTCGACCGGAACCTCTTCGACCTGGGCATCCAGTCGCTGGTCGCCGCCCGTTTCATCGCCCGGGTGCGGCGGAGCTTCGGGGTCGAGGTCCCCCTGCGCTCCCTCTTCGAGGAGCCGACGATCACCGGCGTGGCCGCCCGGGTCGAGGCCGCCCTCCGCGGCGGCCGGCGGGACGACGACGCGCCCATCGAGCCCCGCCCGAAAGACGTTCCGCGCATCCCGTCCCACGCCCAGGAGCGGCTCTGGTTCATGTACCGGCTGGAGCCGGCGAGCCCGGCGTACAACATGCCCCGGGCGTTGCGTCTGCGCGGTGATCTCCGGCTGCCGGCCCTTGCCCGGACCCTGCGGGAGATCGCCCGGCGTCACGAGGTCCTGCGCACCCGGTTCGTCGAGCACCGCGGCACGCCGGCTCCGGTGGTCGATACGCCCCCGGAGCGGCTGCCGCTGGTCGACCTGACCGGGCTGGCGGAGGCGAGCCGAGAGGCCGAGGCGCGGCGGGTGGCGGCGCGCCTGGCCCGGCGACCCTTCGCGCTCGAGAGCGACCCGCCGCTCCGGGTCGCCGTCCTACGGCTGGGGTGCCGGGACCACGGACTGGTGGCGGTGCTCCACCACATCGCCTCCGACGGCTGGTCGATGGGCGTCCTGGTGCGCGAGCTCCGGACCCTTTACGACGCCTTCTCTCGCGGCGTGGCGTCCCCCCTGGACGAGCCGCCGATTCAGTACGCCGATTTCGCGGCCTGGCAGGCGGAGCGTTTCGCCGCGGGCCTGCGAGAGCGGCAGCTCGGCTACTGGCGCGAGCGGCTGCGGGGGGCGCCGCCGGTTTCCGACCTTCCCATCGATCACCGACGGCCGGTGCACCGGAGCTTCGAGGGTGACGACGTGCGATTCCAGATCGGTCCGGAGACCGGTCGCAGCCTGGACGCCCTCTGCCGGCGGGAGCGAGTCACCTTGTTCGTCGCTCTCACCGCCGCCTTCCACGCCTTCCTGCACCGGTCGACCGGGGCCACCGATCTGGTGGTCGGAATCGACGTGGCGAACCGCGTGCGCCCGGAGCTGGAGGCGCTGATCGGCTTCTTCGTGAACAACCTGGCGATTCGCCTCGACCTGTCGGGGAACCCGACCTTCCGGGAGCTGCTGCAGCGAGCCCAGGAGGTCGCGTTCGGCGCCTTCGCCCACCAGGATCTGCCGTTCGAAGAGCTGGTCCGGGAGCTGCGCCCGGAGCGCGGGGAGGGGCGGGCGCCGCTCTTCCAGCTCCTGCTGGTCCTCCAGGACGCGCCCGAGGAGGAGCTCGAGCTGCCCGGTCTCGATCTGGAGCCGCTCGAGCTCCGCCACGGGACAGCCAAGTTCGACCTCGCCCTCTTCCTCTGGCGCTCGGGGGACCGGCTCCACGGCCGCTGGAACTACGCCACCGAGCTCTTCGAGCAACGCACGGTGGAGCGATTCGCGGACCGTTTCTCCCGCCTGCTGGCCGACGCCGCGGAGCATCCGGACCGGCGGCTCAGCCGGCTGAGCCTGGGCGATCCGGAGGAGGAGGCTCGCCGCCGTGCGCGGCGAGCGGGGGGTCTGCGGGGGGCGCGCCGCAGAGCCGCCGGAGACCCTCACGACGACGAAGTCGGGACCCGCGCGCCCGCGGACCCGGCGTCCCTGATCTCGAACCGGAGTCACTAGATGGCCGAATCCGCCCCGTCGATCTTCCCCCTTTCGGCCCAGCAGCGCCGGCTGGTCGCCCTGGCTCGAGCCGGCGAGCGCCCGCGCGTGGAGGCAGTGGTCCGCCTCGACGGCGAGGTGGATCCGGCGGCCCTGCGCGCCGCGCTGGAGCGCTGCGCCACGCGCCACGAGATCCTCCGGACCCGGCTCGTCCGGCCGCCCGGCAAGAGGACCCCCTTCCAGGAGGTCGTCGCCGGCGGCGGGCCGGCGTGGCGGATCGCTGATCTCCGGACGGGGGTCGACGGGGCCGATCTCGGGGAGCTCCTGGACCGGGCCGGCGACGATCCTCCGGACCCGCAGGAGGAGGTGCCGGTCCGCTGCATCCTGGCATCCGGAGCGGAAGGCCCGGACCACCTGCTGATCCACCAGGCGGGAGTGTGCGGTGACCGCCGAAGCCTGCGGAACCTGGTGGCGGAGATCGCCCGCGAGCTGGCGGGGGCCGGCGCGGCGGAGGACGAGCCGCTCCAGTACGCCGACTTCGCCCAGTGGCAGGAAGAGATCCTGGACGAGGGCGACGAGGGGCTGGACGAGGACGAGCGCCTGGCCCGCGCTCACTGGCGGCGCCTGGAGGAATCGGACGCGGGCGCCGTGGCGGTCCCCGGCGAGCACGACCCCGCCGAGGGAGGCTTCGACGCCCGTAGCCTCTCTCTGAATCTCGACCCGGCGATCCTCGGAGGCGGCGGCCCCGACGATCCGGACGACGCCGAAGCCTTCCTGCTGGCCGCCTGGTCGCTCCTCCTCTGGCGCCTTCACGGCCAGCGCGACCTGCTGGTCGGCGTGGTGGTCGAGGGCCGAAGCTTCGAGGGGCTGGACGGGATGCTCGGTCCGTTCAGCCGGGTGGTGCCCATCGAGTGCGCGCCGGCGCGAGGCGCCACGGTGGAGGGTTTCGCCGGCTTGGTGCGAGAGAGCCTTCGCCTCGCCCGGGAGCACGACACCTACGCCCACCCGGAGCGCCTGCCCCGCTACGACTACCAGTTCGAGGCGGTGGCGGACCCGGGCCGGCTAGATCGCGACGACGGATCGGGCCTCGCGATCGTGGCGGAGCGCTCCCTCTGCGAGCCGTTCAAGGTCCGGTTGCTCGTCCAGCGGGGCGGGGTGCTCGGGAGTCGTGGGGGCGCCGCCGAGCTCCTGTACGACCCCCGGGTCTGGAGCGACGAGGCGATCGCCGAGCTGGCGCGGCGATTCGAGCGCCTGGCCCGTGCGGCGTGGGGAGGGCGTGCGGACGGCTCGTTGCGGGTCGGCTCGCTGCCGCTGCTGGACGAGTCGGAGCGCCGCCGGCTGCTCGAGGACTGGAACCGGTCGCCGGAGGGGGAGGTCGGGGAGCCGGTTGCGGTGCTGGAGGGGTTCCTGGCGACGGCCGCGGATCTCGCCGGCTCGCCGGCGCTCACCTGTGACGGAGAGACGCTGACCTACGGCGAGCTGGACGAGCGCTCCTGGGCGCTGGCCGCGCGTCTCCGTGCGGCGGGGATCGGTCCCGGTCGGCGGGTGGCGCTGGTGCTCGACCGTTCGCCGGCCTGGGGGGTGGCGGCGCTCGCGGCGTGGAAGGCCGGGGCCTGCTACGTGGGGCTCGACGGCGAGGCGCCGGCGGCGCGGGTGGCGACGATGCTGGAGGAGGTCTCGGCGGCTGCGGTGGTCACCGGCATCGGCGCGGCGGCGGTGCCGGCGGGGTACCACGGCCCGGTGGTGGAGGTCGACGATCTCGGCGCGCTCGGGGCGCCGCCGGCGGTGGAGCCGTGGCCGGTCGCGGTGGTGCCGGAGGCGCTGGCCTACGTGCTGTTCACCTCGGGCTCGACCGGCCGGCCGAAGGCGGTGGGGGTGAGCCACCGTGCGCTGGGAGGGTATGTGGCGGCGATCGTCGCCCGGCTGGAGCTCGAGCCGGGGTGGCGCTACGGGGTGCTCTCGACTCTGGCGGCGGACCTGGGGCTGACCATGCTCTATCCGGCGCTGATCACCGGCGGGGCGGTGGAGCTGGTGCCGCGGGGATCGGCGGCCGACACGGAGGCTCTGGGGGAGATCTTCTCGGAGATCGGGCTCGACTGCCTGAAGGTGGTGCCGTCGCACCTGGCGGCGCTCCTGTCGGGTGCCGAGCCGGAGAGGCTCCTTCCGCGGCGCCGGCTGGTCCTGGGCGGCGAGGCGACGACCCCGGAGCTCCTCGCGCGCCTCCGGGAGCTGAAGCCCGCCGGGTGCCGGATCTTCAACCACTACGGGCCCACGGAGTCGACGGTGGGGGTGACTTGCGGCGAGCTCGACGCTCTCGCGGGGGACGGACCGGTCGCCCTGGGACGGCCGCTACCGAGCCGGACGGTATACGTGGTGGACGCCGGTTTCGAGCCGTTGCCGGCAGGGGTGGAGGGGGAGCTGTGCGCCGGCGGCGGCGGGGTGGCGCGGGGCTACCTGGCGCGGCCGGCGGCGACCGCGGAACGCTTCGTGCCCGACCCGTTCGGCGGCGGGGTGGGAGCACGGCTCTACCGGACCGGCGACCGGGTTCGCCGGACGGCGGCGGGGGAGCTGCTCTTCCTCGGCCGGCTCGACCGGCAGCTGAAGGTGCGGGGGCACCGGGTGGAGCCGGGCGAGGTGGAGGCGGCCCTGCTGCGAGACCCGGCGGTGCGGGAAGCGGTGGTCGACCTGCGGGGCGAGCGGCTGGTCGGGTACGTGGTGCGGCGTCCGGGCTCGGCCGGCAGCGGAGAGGCTCTGCGCGATGCCCTGCGGGCGAGCCTGCCGGAGCCGATGGTGCCGTCCCGGGTGGTGGTGGTGGAGTCGCTGCCCCTGACCCCCAACGGCAAGATCGATCGGGCGGCGCTGCCGGACCCGGAGGAGGTCGAGCCGGTGCGCCGCGACACCACCCCGCCGAGCACTCCGGCCGAGGAGCTGCTCGTGCGGATCTGGCGCGACGTCCTCGGCCTCGCCGAGCTGGGCGTCCACGACGACTTCTTCGAGCTGGGTGGCCACTCGCTGGCGGCGGCGCAGGTGATCTACCGGGTGCGCGAGGAGCTGGAGGTCGACGTCCCGGTGAACGCCATGTTCGAGCTGCCCGTGACCGTCGCCCGCCTGGCCCGCCGGGTCGACGCCGAGAAGCGGGGCGGCCGGCCGGCTCCGGAGCTGACCGCGAAGGACCGGCCGGAGCGTCTGCCGCTCTCCTTCGCCCAGCAGCGCCTCTGGTTCGTGGAGCAGCTCCGCCCCGGCACCGGCGCCTACAACCGGTCGTACTCGGCGCGCCTGCGGGGTCCCCTCGACCTGGAGGCCCTCGACCTCGCTCTCGCCACCCTGGTGGACCGCCACGAAGTACTCCGGACCGGCTTCCGGAGCGTCCGGGGCGAGCCGGAGCAGGTGGTCGAAGAGCGGCCCCGGGCGAGGGTCCGGCTGGTCGAGGTGAGCGACGAGGCGACCGGCGCCGAGCCCGTCGAGGAGGTGGCCCGCCGGCTCGCCCTCCGGGAGGCGCTCCAACCCTTCGACCTCGAGCGCCCGCCGCTCCTCCGGGCCACCGTCTTCCGGCTGACGGACGACGACCACGCGCTCCTCTTCGTCACCCACCACATCGTGGGCGACGGGCTGTCGAGCCAGATCTTCGTTTCCGAGCTGGCGGTGGCATATCGGGCCCACGCAGCCGGCGAGACGCCGGCCCTTCCCGACCTCCCACTCCAGTACCCCGACTACGCCGTCTGGCAGCGGGAGTGGCTGCGCGACGACGTGCTGGAGGAGCAGCTCGCCTACTGGCGCCGGACCCTCGACGGGGTACCGCCGGTCCTCGACCTGCAGGCCGACCGGCCCCGTACCGCCCACCGTAGTCCGGCCGGCGCCTCCGAGGTCGTTTTCCTGACGGCCGAACGCGCCGAGGCCTTGCGGGAGATCGGCCGGGACGCAGGCGGCACCCTGTTCATGGCGGTTCTCTCCATCTTTCAGGCGCTCCTGGGCCACCGCTCGGGCGAGCGGCGGCTGGTGGTGGGGTCGCCGGTGGCGGGGCGCGGCCACGTCGACCTGGGCCGCCTGATGGGCTGCTTCGTGAACCTGCTGCCCTTCGTCGCCGACCTCTCCGGCGAACCGACGTTCCGGGAGCTGCTCGGGCGCACCCGGACGACCGCCCTCGGCGCCTTCGCCCACCAGGACCTGCCGTTCGAGCTGCTGGTCGAGGACCTCAAGCCGTCGCGCAAGCTGGC
>CAZLLV010000056.1:0-13841 GCA_964560325.1 uncultured Thermoanaerobaculia bacterium
TCTCGGTGAACGGGGTCCGGCTCGGGCCCGTCGAGCTGCTGCAGAAGCTCAACGATGTCGGCGGCCGGGCAGGCGTCGGCAGGATCGACATCGTCGAGAACCGCTTCGTCGGGATGAAGAGCCGTGGCGTCTACGAGACCCCGGGAGGCACTCTTCTCCACCACGCCCACCGGGCGGTCGAGTCGATCACGCTCGACCGGGAGCTCCATCACCTGCGTGACGAGCTCGTCCCGCGCTACGCCGAGATGGTCTACAACGGCCTCTGGTTCAGCCCAGAGCGGGAGGCTCTCCAGAGCTTCATGGACTCGGTCCAGGCGCGGGTCAACGGCGAGGCGCGCCTGAAGCTCTACAAGGGCGCCGCCACCATCGAAGGCCGCCGCTCCTCGACCCACACGCTCTACGACGAGGCGACCGTCACCTTCGAGGCCGACGACGTCTACGACCAGCGCGACGCGACCGGCTTCATCAAGCTCCGGGCGCTGCGGCTGCGCACGCTCGCGGCGCGGCGGATCTCGGAGGGCGAGTGAGCCGCCTTCGCGGCCGCTTCGGCGCGCCGACCGACCCGGCGTTCGAGCGCTACGCTTCGTCGCTCGACGTCGACCTCCGGATGGTCGCCGAGGAGATCGCCGCCTCGACCGCGCACGCGCGGATGCTCGGCGAGGTCGGGCTCCTTTCCGAAGAGGAGGCGAAGGCGCTGGTCGACGGCCTCGCCGCGGTCGGTCGCGAGCTCGCCGAGGGCACCTGGCGGCCGGGCGACGACCTGGAAGACATCCACATGGCGGTCGAGGCACGCCTGGTCGAGACGGTCGGAGACGTGGGGCGCAAGCTCCACACCGCCCGCTCGCGCAACGACCAGGTGGCGACCGACGTGCGGCTCTGGCTGAAGAACCGGCTCGGGCCGCTCGCGGACGCCCTCGGCGAGCTGATCGCGGTCCTCCTCGACCGGGTGGAGCGGGACGGCCGGGCGCTCGTCCCCGGCTACACCCACCTCCAGCGCGGCCAGCCGATCCTCCTCGGCCACCACCTCCTCGCCCACGCCTGGCCGCTCGCGCGCGACCGGGGAAGGGTGGCGGACGCGCTACGGCGCCTCGACGAGTCCCCCCTCGGCGCCTGCGCCCTGGCCGGCACGGCGCACCCGATCGATCGCCGCCGGACCGCCGACCTGATGGGCTTCGCCCGCCCGGTGCCGAACGCCATGGACGCGGTCGCCGCCCGCGACCACGAGCAGGAGGTCGCCGCCGTCTGCGCCATCGTCATGACCCACCTCTCCCGCCAGTCGGAGGAGCTGGTGATCTGGTCGTCCGCCGAGTGGCGCTTCGTGCGCCTGGGCGAGGCGTACTCGACCGGCTCGTCGATCATGCCGCAGAAGAGGAACCCGGACGCGCCGGAGCTGGTGCGCGGCAAGGCGGCGCGGGTGCTCGGGGACCTGACCGCGCTCATGGTGCTGCCGAAGAATCTCCCCCTCGCCTACAACCGCGACCTGCAGGAGGACCGCGAGCCGCTCTTCCACGCCGTCGAGACGACCACCGCCTCCTGCCGCATCCTCGCCGGCACCTGGGCGACGCTCGACTTCCGCGCCGACCGTTACGAGGCGGAGCTGGAGGGCGACTTCAGCCTCGCTACCGAGCTCGCCGACTGCCTGGTGGGGGAGGGGGTGAGCTTCCGCGAGGCCCACGAGGCCGTCGGCGGCCTGGTCCGCCGGCTGGAGGAGGAGGGGAGAGACCTGAAGGGCATCGGCCTCGACGAGCTGCGCCGCGAGCACGAGAGCTTCCCCGACGACGCGCTCGACTGGCTCGATCCGAGAGCGGCGGCCGAGCGGCGGACCTCCGAAGGCGGGACGGCGTGGGGGCAGATCGAGCGGCAGGTGGCGGAGCTGCGGCAGTCGATCTGATCGCCCCTCTGATCCCTGTCAACGCGCCGGCTGGTCCTCGTTCGCGGCCGACTCCGGCTCCTCGCCCAGGTTCCAGCGGGCGATCTCGGCCCACTCGCTTTCCGGCTCCAGGCGGAGGAACGCGCGCCAGACGGGCTCGGCGCGGTCGTACTGGCCGGCGTGTGAAAGCGCCTGCGCATAGTTGAAGGCGATGTCCGGATGGTCGGGGAAGCGGCGGTGGAGGTCGCCGAGATCGGACAGCTCGTTCTCCACCGGCTTCTCCAATTCCATGAGAACGGAGATCTCTGCAGTCTTGTAGGCGAGCAAGAAGTCGGGGTCGTCCGGATAGAGGCTGACGCCGCTCTCCGCGAGCCCCATCGCGAGCTGCGGGCGGTCGTCGAGCATGTAGAGCGCCACCAGGTTCAAGAGAGCGGGATGATAGGTCTCCTCCTTTCGGAGCGCTTCATCCAGTGCAGTGTGGGCGCTGCGCCGGTGAGCGCCGTACGGCTCCTCCTCGTAGCATCCCGATCGTTCGTCGCCGCGCAGGATCGTGCGCTCGAGGAGTGTCGTACGGTCGATCTCCATCGGCAGGCGCCAGCGTAGGAGAAGCGATCCGTTGCACGTTCCGAGCGCACGGGCCGCGAGCTGGATCTCGGCGAGGCCAAGGTTCGAGAGAACCTCCCGGCTCGGGAACTCCCGCTCGACCCGCTCGAAGGCCTCGGCGGCGCCCGTGAAATCGCCTTCGTCATAGGCTCGGACTCCCTCTTGGAACAGCGCCGCGAGATCGGCCGCATTCCGAAACCAGCTCTTGGCATAGAGGGCCCGCTCGTCCGAAGTCGGATGGCTGTCGTTTTGATAAGCGAGCTGTCCGGACGCGGTGCCGACCCACTCGTGGAAAAAGGAACTCTCTCCTGAGAGCAGCACTTCGGGGTCGTAGCCGGCCATGGCCATCCCGATGACAGCTCGTCGGTCTGCTGCGAGCTCGAGTTTCTTCGCCTGCTGGGAGTTCGACCCCAGAGTTTTCAACAATGACCTGAAGACATCGCTTTCACCGCTGAAACCGCCGACCAGAGCCGCCGCTTCCAGGTGCCAATGGTGTTCAGCTACGAGATGGGCCAACTCGTGCGCAAGCACGGCCGCCGCCCGGCTGTCGCCTGCTTCGCGAGTCACACTCCGGTAGCAGAGTCTCAAGCCTTCCAGGCTCATGACGATCGTGTCGTCGGGGAGCGCGGCGGCGAAGGCCGGGAGCGGAGCGTCATTGTCGATCTCCGCGCCGAGGATCACGAGCCGGGTCCGGGCATCGTCGAAGTGGGGACGCAGGCGGTCGAGGATCCCGTGGGTGGCTTTGAAGATCTCCGCGTCCTCTCCGTCGAGGTCGGCGAGCGAGATCTCGCCGTACTGCTCGATCCACCACCCAGCGTTCCGCTCCTCGGCGTCCAGCAGGCTCGGCGGCTCGGCCGTCGGGCCCGACGGGTCCGACGATTCGCACCCCGAGATGCCGAGGGTCGGGACGGCGAGCAGGATCACGAGCAGCGGCCAGAGTCGCCGCGTCCGGCTCGGCATCGAGTCGATCATCGAGGCTTTCGTACCCATTGCGCGAACTCCTCCTCCAGGGTTTCGAGGTCGTCGATCGCCGGAGCCTCCTCACCGAGACGGGCGACGAGAGCTTCATAGGCCGCCAGCCCCTCGGGCGTGCCGAAGAACGAGGCGTCGCCGCTGGCGGCGGCGAGCCTTCCGGCCTCGGCGCGGGCGCCGGCAATAAGCTCGTCGCGATCCGCTTCATCGACGGAGAGCTCGATCGCCGACACGGCTCGCCGCGTGGTGCCTCGCCAGCGCCGTCCGTCGATCGATCGCCCGAGATCGGGGTCGATCGCCTCCAGGTCCGCCGCGGCCCTCTGCGCGGCCTCGCGATCGCCCGCGGCGAGCGCGACGCGGAGATCGGTCAGCCGGACGCCGATCCGGAACGCCGAGGGCGGGCCGGTGCTCCAGGGGCCCATCCCCGGGACGGAGGGAGGACCCGTTTCCATCACCGCGCCCGCGGCCTTCTCAGCATTCCCGAGGCTCCCGGCCAGCCGAGCCGTCAGCAGCTCCTCGCCTCCGGCGCCGGGCTCGCCGTCCGGCAGCAACCCGGGCACGATCACCACCGCCAGCAGCACCGCCGCGATCGCCGCCGCGGTCCAGTAGAGCGGACGCAGGAAGCGCGGGCGGTCCACCTCGCGCCCGATCGGGACCACTTCGCCTCGGGGCTCCTCCTCCTGGAGGAAGCGCACCGTCTCCGCGAAGACTTCGTAGCAGTCCGGGCAGGCGTCGAGGTGCTCGACGACCGCGCGGCGTTCCGCGCGGGCCAGGCTCCCGTCGACGAACGCGGCCAGCGTCTCGGAGGGCGGGTGGTGCTGTCGCGAGGCGGTCATCGATAGGTCCATGGCAATTTCTTTACGTCCCACCCGATGAGACGGACTCCGTTTCGGTTTCTCCGCCCAGCCTGGAGAATCACGTCCACCAGTCTCCCTCCCGACCGATGCCCCGGCGCTCGAGCCCCCGGCGCAGCTCGCCCAGCAGCTTTTCGATCCGCCGGTAGAGCGGCTTCGCCGGCACGTGGAGAGAGCGGGCGATGTCGGCGATCTTGAAGTCGCTCTCGTAGCGCATCTTGAGGATCAGCCGGTCTTCCGGCTCGAGCCCGCCCATCTCCTCCTCCAGGATCGCCACGACCTGCTCCGCCTCCGCCTCCCGCTCCCGGTCGAGCGCCGCCTCGTCCGGCCGCTCCGCCTCCGCCGTCAGCCGCGCCACCCGCTCGCCACCTTCGAAGGTGCGGTCGATCGCCCGGGACGGGAGCTGCCCTGCCATCGACTCGAGCTCCTCCGGCGAGTGCTCCACGCCGTGGTTGTCGTGCAGGATGCGACACGCCTCGTCGAACGTGAAGCCCTGCCAGTAGAGCAGCCGCTCGAGCTCGATCGCCACCGCCCCCAGCCGGCGCGCCGCCGCCGAAGCGCGGGGGCGGCCCCGGCGGGAGCGCATCCAGTCGAAGAAGAGGCGGGTGACGACCGTGGTCAAGAAGGTCGGCAGGGAGCTGCGCCCCTCGAAGCTCGTGAGCACGGAGTAGTCGTCCTCCACCAGCTTGAGACGGACCTCCGAGGCGAATTCCTCCCGCTCCTCGTCGCTCAGGTGCCGCCGCCGGCCGACGAAGCGGATCACCCTCTCGATCAGGTCGAGGTTGTCGAGGTACGGATTCCCGGCGCTGACGTCGGCCTCCTCGGGCTCGGGCGCTTGCGATCTCATGACGACGGTGGTCGGGGAAATACGCTTGCCGTGCATGATTGTACGCGGAAATCCATAGGCGGTTCCGTCTCTCCAGGGTGGTGGACGGCTTGGTGCTCGCCACGCGAGCCGCGGAGACGGAAAAGTGCTAGAGTCGCGAAACATCGAAAAAAGGCCGGTCAACCCGAGAGGAGCTCGATGATCCCGGGGGTGTGTGATCGCCGTGGCAAGACCCGCGAGGGCTATCGCTTTTGGAGGCGCATGCGTCGCGCCGCGGTCCTGTGCTTCCTCGTCGCGGGAGGGATCGGCACCGTCGGCTGCGATCGGCACAGGGGCGGCCCCGAGTTCCCGCCTTCGCTCGATTCGCTGGTCGCGCTCGAGGCGGCTTCCGGGGCCCGTTTCTCGCGCGCCGGGATCGCGCCGCCCCCGCCGGTTCGCGCCTCGATCTTCGGGTTCGGCCCGTCGAGCCGAACCGCGGTTCGCGCCCGGTTGTCGAGCGATGTCGAGCGGGAGCTGGAGGCCGTTTCCGAGCTCGTGAAGCTTCACGCGAGCGGCATCTATCAGGCGGTCGCCGGCGATCTCGATGCGGCGATCCTCCATCTCGGCGGTGCCACCCTCCGGGAACCCGAGCGGGCGGACGTCTGGAACGACCTCGCCGCCGCTCACCTTCGTCGGTACGAGGAGAGCGGAGATGTCCGCGATCTGTTCGATGCAGTGCGATTCTCGAAGCGTGCTCTCTCCCTCGATGCGGAGAACCCTGCGGCCGCCTTCAACCTCGGCGAGACCCTGACCCGTCTCTCCCTCGTGCACCAGGGGCCGGCCGCGTGGGACCGTTTCCTCGATCTCGAGCCGGAGGGGGTGTGGGCGGAGCGTGCGCGGGAGCGGAGGAGCTCGCTCGCCGCTGCCTCGGAGGAGGAGCGCTGGGAGCCCGCGAAGCGGGCGGTGCTCGCGGAGTGGCAGCGGCGGCGCGCCGTGCCGGAAGATGCCGTGGTCGAGTTTCCTCAGCGCTTCCGCGAGTGGGTGCTGAAAACGGTGTTGCCCGCCTGGGCGAGGGCGCAGCAGCGAGGAAACACTCGCCTGGCGGACGAACGGTTGGGCCTGGCGCGGGTGATCGGCGCGCGCCTCGCGGCTTCCACGGAGGACCATCTCGTCGCCGACGCAGTCGCCGGGATCGACCGCACCGTCCGCGAGGGAGATCCCGAGGCTCTGGACGAGCTAACCACCGCGGTCGTCGCCCTGTGGCGCGGCCTCGCGTCGTTCGAGCGGCAGCAGTACTCGGCGATGCGACGGGACCTCGCGTTCGCCGAGGATGTGCTGCGGCCTCTCGACAATCCGCTCTGGGGCGTCGCCGCCTACTATCGGACGGCGATCGTTTCCCATGCCGATCCGGCGACGACTATCGGAGGGCTGCTGAAGATCCTCCGTTCGATGCCGATCGATCGCTACCCGCAGCTCCGCGGGTACTGCGAGCTGATGATCGGAAGCGTAGAGGCAGCGACGGGAGACGCGGAGCGGGGGCTCGAGCAGTTCGACTTGGCGCGACGACTCCTCGACCGCTCGGCCCCCGACGTGGCCGGGCGAGTGGTCGGTCCTTTCCGGGGAGACGCTCTGCGGCTCCTGGGCCGTAACGAGGAGGCGCTGGCGGTCTACGCCGAGGGCGTCGCGAGATCGGCCTTCTCCGAGCACCCGCGGCACTACGGCGTCGCGCTCTACACCCTCGTCGAGCTCTTGATCGAAGAGGGGGACGGCGAGGCGGCGCTACCGGTCGCCGAAGAGATGGTGGAGAACGCGGCCGCACACGATCTTCCATCTCTGCGCACCGAAGCTCACCTCCAGAGAGGGCGCGCCCGGCATGCGCTGGGGCTCGAGGATTCCGCCGTGGCCGACCTCGCCGAGGCGGAGCGGTGGGCGGAGCAGATTCCGGACGACGACCAGCGCGCGCGGATCGCGAGCGCGATCGATCTCGCGACCGCACAGGTGCTGAGCACGCGGGATCCGGACGAGGCTCTCCGCCGCCTGAACCGCCTTCTGGAAGCGCGGCTCGAGCGGGGCTACCTGTACCGACTGCCGGTAATCCTGCTGGAGCGGAGCCGGGCGTACGGGGCGCTCGGACGCGACGAGCTGCGGGGAGGGGACTTGGTCGCTGCGTTGGGGGAAGCCGACCGTCTGCGTGGAGAGGCGAAGCAGCCGAGGTATCGCCGATCGGCCTTCGCCCAGGCGCGAGAGATCGTCGACGAGATGATCGCCTTCCAGCTCGACCGTCGGCAAGACCCGGCGGCGGCGTTCGAGTATGCGGAGCTCGGACGGGCGCGCGAGCTGTCGCAGACGCTCGGCCGCTCCTCGGGCGCCATCGATGAAGCGAATCTGATGACGGGTCACCTCGACGAGATCCTGCTCTCGCTTCCGGAGGACGTGGTGCTCGTCGAGTACGCAGCGCTCCCGGACCGCCTCCTGACCTGGACGCTCCACCGAGGCGGAATCGATCTCCAGGTGACGCGGATCGATCGTTCGGCGGTTCTGGACCGGGTGCGGGCGCTACGGGGGGCGCTCGACCGCCGGGCAGGGAGCTCAGGCGTCCGCGAGGCGGCGGCCGACCTCCATGACCTTCTCTTGAAAGACGTCCTCGCGACGATCCCGCCGGACGCTCCCCTGGTGATCGTGCCCGACCGGTCATTGGCCGATGTTTCCTTCGGAGCGCTCTACGACCGGACCACCGGGCGCTATCTCGTCGAGGACCGTGCACTCGCCGGGGCACCGAGCGCGAGGGTTTACGCGGCTGCGACCGCGCGCGCGGCCGATCCCGCCAGCGCGCCGACCTCCGTTCTGGCGGTGGGCGATCCACGCTTCTCGCCGAAGATTCGCCTATCCCGGCTCCCGAGAGCGGCGGACGAAGCACGGCAGGTCGGGGCAGCGTTCCCCACGGCCTCCGTGTTGACCGAAGAGAATGCCACGAAGGCCGCGGTCATCGCAGAGCTGTCGCGCCACCCGATCGCCTACTTCGCCACCCACGCCCTCGTCGATCCTCACGAGCCGGAGCGCTCCGCGCTCGTGCTCGCCGGCGAAGACGAGGAGGAGAGCTATCTCACGGCCGAGGAGATTCGCCGCCTCGACCTGAACGGCGTTCGCCTGGTCGTCCTCCCCGTGTGCGAAGCGATCCAGGGGAAGGAGCACGGCGACGAGGGACTGACCGGCCTCGTCGCCGCTCTCCTGGAAGCCGGTGTCTCCACGGTCGTCGCACCGACCCGACCGGTCAGCGACGACAGTACCGCCTGGCTCCTCGACCTCGTTCGCGCGGTGGCGGCGGGTGAGGAAGTCGGATCAGCCTTCCGGCGGGAGCAAGCGAACGCGATCGGGACCCTCCACGAAAGCGAGTGGTCGACCTTCCAGCTCATCGGAGCAACTGAGATGTCGCGAAAGGATTAATGATGCGTTTCGATGTGGAGATCTATTTCAGTGGGCTCTGCTTTTTTTCCTTCGACGGCAGGGAGCCAAAGTACGCACCCAAGAAATGCCAAGTGTTGCTCGTCAACGCGACAGGTCGCCATCCCGATCACGGCGTATTGGGTCCGCGGGCGCCTGAGGAGCATCAGCCGAGAATGGTGATTCCTGCTAAAAACTTCATTGTCGGTGGTCAAGATGTACGAAATATGAAACATGTGGGGATGAGCGTGTCGGCAGAGGGGGAAGATCTTGTGGTTATCGACCTAACGAACGCAAAGGTTCGCTTGAGTGCCTCCAAGACGGAGGGTCGGTCACTTTATGTTCCTCGAAATCGTCAGCAGGGAAACTATAAGCGGCCAACGGAGCCTGGAGGGCGGTTCGATTGGTTCGATTGGGTGGCCCTTCTTCACGAGATCGAACCTAGACTCGGTGGGATCAAAAAGCCCACGAAGGTGGGCAGCACCACGCCGTATATTTCGTGGATCGAGTTTACGGAAGGAGAGCTAGAGACGCACCAAGTCGGACGCCAACGTGGTGAGGATTTGCTCTTCGACTTCAAGACCGTTCTTGGCTCTCTTCCAGAGAAAGGTTCTAGTTGTCCTCCAAGATGTATCTCCGACCGGTTGGTCTTAAGGTTCCGACGACTGGCGCGCCCTCTTCGAGTCACTGTGGCATGGAACGAGGAGCCTATACGCACGTTTGGCATCGGTGCTTCTCGCCCGGAAGTGCAGGGTCGTCGCCGAGTCGTTGCAAGTATCGCCAATCTTGATACCGATTACCATCCTTCGAGGCGTGCCATTTACGATTTCCTGTGGTATTATGAGATGTTTAACTGGGTGGGGAAGCCGGTTGACGTGTTTGATCGTCTCATACCGTGGCCCCAGCTAGCCAAGCACTCCGGGCGTACACCCTCAAGCGGAAATTGTCCTCCGGGCAGCAAGTGACTGCGGAGGTGTACGTACCTCCTAATCCGAGATCATCTGACTAGGTATAGGATACTCAAAATGGCGGACGATGCAGTGGCTGATAAGTCTGAAAGCACTCAATGGATAAATCACGACGCCGAGAAACTGACGAGTCTCTTTGGGGATAGTCGGGGCAGCAAGAAGCGGCGACGCTACTGGACTCAGGGTATGCGAGGCGATCTCGGTCCGCCCGGTGACGTGAGAGGGCTAGCCATTCTGCCGGACGATCGTGACGAAGTGGCTCGGGAATTGTTCAGGCCTAGTGACAAGCCTGCGAAGGGCAAGGCATCGGATGAGGGGAAAGCTACCGTTCTCAACCTCCTGGACCGATATCCCGTCGAGGTTATAGAGCGAATCGCAGAGGTCTTGGAGGAGGTGGAGGAAGCTCGGGACAGATCGGCTGAAGTAGTCAAACTAGCTCCAGACATTGATGAGGTGATCGCTATCGGAGATGAACAGGGCTTCTGGGCCACGGGTATCTCGATCGGCGACGGATACGTCCTGACTGCAGGGCACGTTGAGGCTCTAGGAGGGAACAAGCTGATATGCACGGACGCCGTTTTGGACCCCTCTCAAGTCGCCAAGAAAAGTTCAATGGCTAGATTGAGGGAGAACGAACTGGAGGTGGTTGGTTGCGTCCGGCATCCTCATTATTGGGATGATCCGTTTTTCATTCATGATCTTGCCGTGTTGAAGGTCGGAGCGGGCGCGTCGCTTCCGGACCCGCCCCAGATCGCGACCGTCAAGGAGTTCCACCGTGCAAGAGCTGGGGTCCTCGTAGGCTTCGGTCATAAGGATGGCTACGGTAAGAGGCGGCGCGTGGAGATTCCCATCCTGCATGAAGGCCGCGTTGCCAGCACGAGATGGTTTCACAAAAATTGGGGATACGATCGGAGATTCGAGTTCATCGCAGTTGACCCTCTATACGACAGAGATGCTTGCACGGGCGATAGCGGAGCCGCACTTTTCATCATGGACGGAAAAGAACGCAAACTTGCTGGTTTGGTTTCGAGGCAGTTTGGTCTAGGTGGGAGGCTCTGCGGCGCAGGAAGTATTTATGTAAAACTTTTCAAGGATGAGCACGACGACGGCCGTCGAGACTATTGGGCCACCATAGAGGCGATGAAGTGCTATGTCGGAGCGGTGGCCGCAGGAAAGAGCGAGAGAGACTGTGAGGAGTTGATGAAGGATGTCGAGCGAAGTTATGCGACCCATATAAGTCGCGTTGAACCCGACGAAGAACTGATCGAGGATGATACGCACGATCCGCACGTCGCACTGGATGATCTCTAAGTACTCGGCTACCCCTTGAGGCAGCTTGCGGCGATGTACGTCTTGGCCCGAGCGTGCCAGGCGCGGGCCGGTCAAAGTGGGTGAAGCAGCCTCGTTGGCTGTGCACCCTGAAGTTGACAACCCGTAACAATCTAGTCCAGAATAGCCCATCGTTGTTGAGAGTCATTCTCAATAGCGATTGAAGTTCCCGGGCGCCGGGTCCGCCGACTTCGCGCCCCGGGAAGCGGGCTCCGCCGCCGCGGGGCCTTCTTCTGGATCGACTTGGGCCGACGGTCGCGATGGTCCCGGATACTGAGCGCAAGCAGTTCATCGATTTCATCCGCTCCCGGGGGATGCGTGTGACTCCGGAGCGGATGGCTTTGCTGGAGGAGATCTACCGCCAGCACGGGCACATCGACGCGGAGCAGATCCTGGACGGGTTGCGCTCCGCGGGGCGGAAGGTGTCGCGTGCGACGGTGTACCGCAACCTCGATCTGCTGGTCGAGGCGGGGCTGGTGCAGCGTCAGCGGCTGGGGCGCAACCGGTTCCTCTACGAGCACGTCCACACCGGCCAGAGCCACGACCACCTGGGCTGCCGCGAGTGCGGCCGGGTGGTGGAGTTCGTGAGCCCGGCGATCCAGGCCATGCTGAACGAGATCTGCCGTGCGCACGCCTTCTCGCGCGAGGGTAAGCAGATCCAGGTCCTGGGCGTCTGCCAGGCGTGCGCGGACGCTCGCGCCGCCGCCGAGGCCGAGGCGGCCGCCGACACCGACACCGCCGAGGAATCGGCGCCACAGCGCCGGGCCACCGCCGGCTAGACCGTCCACCGTCCCGCGAGGTCCGCTCCCCATGATCGAAGCCCTCATCATCACGTTGCGCGAAGGCGTCGAAGCCGCCCTGGTGGTCGGCATCGTCTACGCCTTCTTGAAGAAGGAGGGGCTGGAGGGGCAGCTCCGGGCCGTCTGGGCCGGCATCGGCGTCGCCGTCGTGGCCAGTCTCGCCGGCGCCTGGGTGCTGCACTCGGTGGTGGTGAACGAGGAGGCGTTCGAGGGCGTGCTGTACGTCGTCTCGGCGCTGATGGTCGCCTCGATGGTGATCTTCATGTGGCGCCACGCCTCCGACGCCTCGACGAAGATGAAGGAGCGTCTGGCGGCGATCGCGGCGCGCGGCAACACCGGGGCGATCTTCACCGGCGTCTTCCTCTTCACCTTCCTGATGGTCTTCCGCGAAGGGGTGGAGACGGCGCTCTTCCTGGCCGCCGTGTCGCTCACCACGAGCGGCCTGATGACGCTCCTCGGGGCCCTCGCCGGGCTCGCGCTCGCGGTCTGGTTCGGGGTGCTCTTCATCCGCGGCAGCGTGCGGATGGACCTCGGCCGCTTTTTCAGGGTGACCGGCGTGGCGCTCCTGATCTTCGTGGTCCAGCTCCTCCTGAACGGGTACCACGAGCTGTCGGAGGCGGGCTGGCTGCCGGCGAGCCCGGAGACGATGGCGACGGTCGGGCCGCTGGTGCGCAACGAGTTCTTCTTCATCGTGGCGGTGCTGGCGCTGCCGCTCCTCGCCATCGCCTTCCCGGGCACCCGCCCCAACACGGCCGCCGCGGCCGCTACGGCCGCCGCGGACGAAGCGCCGAATGCCGCCGCCCGCCGTCTCGCCCGGCTCGAAGAGCGGCGGCAGACGCGCAACCGCGCCTTCGCCGGCAGCGTCGGCATCGCGATCCTCGCCCTCCTCGGTCTCGGATTCACCTACGGCCAGACCGCGCCGACCACGCCGGTCGAGGAGCTCTCGGCGGAGGAGGGGGAGGTGCGGGTGCCGCTCGCGGCGCTCGGGGAGGGCGAGCTGCACCGCTACGCCGTCGATCTCGATCGACACGGTGGGCACCCCGTCCGCTTCATCGCGATGCGGCTCGGCGAGGACGAGGTGGTGGTCGCGTTCGACGCCTGCATCATCTGCGGCGCCAAGGGCTACACGCAGGAGGGCGGCGAGGTGCTCTGCCAGCACTGCGCGTCGGCCATCCTGCCGCAGACCATCGGCCGCCCCGGCGGCTGCAACCCGATCCCGCTCGAGCACTCGGTCGAGGGTGACGCGCTGGTCGTCACCACTGCGGCTCTGGGCAAGGCGGCCGACCTCTTCGCCGGCGACGGCGGCCACGCCCACTGACCTAGGCTCCGCCCCGATGTTCGCCCGCCTCCTCTTCGAATCGTTCCGCCGCGGCCGGCGCGCCAAGCTGCTGGCGCTGGGCGCGGTGACGCTCGGGACGCTCGCCGCCACGGCGCTCGGGGTGCTGCTCCTCGCCTCGGGGGACCAGCTCTCCCGTGCGCTCGCGACCTTCGGCGCCAACCTGCGCGTGGTGCCGGTGCAGGAGGGTGCCGGCACGCTGCCGGTCGCCGAGCTCGACGGGCTGGAGGAGATCTTCTGGGTCAACAATCTGGAGGCGGTGGCGCCGCTCCTCGACGTGCGGGTGCACTGGCGCGCCGCGGACGAAGCGCCGGGGGCCGGGCGGGTCGCGCCGGCGCTCGGGACCTGGTTCGATCGTCCGTTCGCGGCCTCGGCCACGGGGCGAACCGGGCTGCCGTATACCCGGCCGAGCCTGCCGGTCGCGGGGCGCTGGCCGGCCGAGGGCGGCGCCGAGGTGGCGCTCGGGCGCCGGCTGGCGGCGGGCCTCGGCGTGACGGCGGGCGACCGCGTGACCCTCGCGCTCGCCGGCCGGAGCGCCGAGGCCGAGGTGGTCGGGCTGGTCGGCGGCGGCGGCGAGGAGGAGGACGCCGGGCTCGCGCCGATCGCGCTGGTGCAGGAGCTCGCGGGGCGGCCGGGTGAGATGAGCGCGGCCGAGATCTCGGCGCTGACCGTGCCCGAGCCGTCGTTCCGGCGCAAGGACCCGGCGGCGATGACGCCGGAGGAGTACGACGCCTGGTACTGCACCGCCTACCCGTCGGCGGTCGCGCTCTCGGTCGACGAGGGGATGCCGTCCGGCCGCGCCGACGTGGTGCGCCAGGTCGCCGGCACCTCGGGCGACGTGCTGCTTCGCCTGCGGGCGGTGC
>CAZLLV010000057.1:0-9786 GCA_964560325.1 uncultured Thermoanaerobaculia bacterium
ATGGTCTTCCAGGAGCCGATGACCGCCCTCAACCCGGCGTTCACGGTCGGGTTCCAGATCGCCGAGGCGCTGCGTGCCCACCCGCCGCCGGGCGGGATCTCGCGCGCCGAGGCCCGCTCCGAAGCCCGGCGGCTGCTCGATCGGGTGGCGATCCCGGACGCCGCCCGCCGCCTGGCGAGCTACCCGCACCAGCTCTCGGGCGGTCAGCGCCAGCGGGTGGTGATCGCGATCGCCCTCGCCTGCCGGCCGTCGCTGCTGGTCGCCGACGAGCCGACCTCGGCGCTCGACGTGACGGTGCAGGCGAAGATCCTCGATCTGCTCCGCGGCCTGCGCGACGAGCTCGGCCTGGCGATCCTGCTCGTCACCCACGACCTCGCCGTGGTGGCGGAGACCTGCCGCCGGGTGCTGGTGATGACGCGCGGAGAGATCGTCGAGGAGGCGCCGGCGGAGCGGCTGTTCACCGCCCCGGTCCACCCCTACACCCGGGCGCTCCTCGCCGCCGCCGCCGGGGTGCCGGCGCCGCCGGGAGGCGCCGCGTGACGGCGCTCCTCGAAGCCCGGGGCGTGGGCAAGAGCTTCCGGGCGCCGGGCGGGCTCCTCTCCGGCGGGCTCGGGGGCTCGACGGGGGCGATCCGGGCGGTCGACGGGGTCGATCTCTCGGTCGAGCCCGGCGAGTGCGTGGCGCTGGTGGGGGAGTCGGGGAGCGGCAAGACGACGCTCGGCCGTTGCCTGCTCCGCCTGGTCGAGCCCGACCGGGGGGAGGTCCGGTTTCGGGGCGAGGATCTCCTCGCGCTCGGGCCGCGGGCGCTGCGAGCCCGCCGGCGCGCCTTCCAGATGGTCTTCCAGGACCCCTTCGACAGCCTGAGCCCGCGCCTGCGCGTCGGCGACCTCCTCGCCGAACCCCTGGCGGCGCACCGGATCGTGCCACCGGCGAAGCGCCGAGAGCGGGTGGCGGAGCTGCTCGGGCGGGTCGGCCTGCCGGCGGAAGCGGCCGACCGGTACCCGCACGAGTTCTCCGGCGGGCAGCGCCAGCGCATCGGCATCGCCCGGGCGCTCGCCACCGGCCCCGAGCTGCTGGTGGCGGACGAGCCGGTCTCTGCCCTCGACGTGTCGGTGAGCGCGCAGGTCTTGGCGCTCCTCTCCCGGCTCCAGCGCGAGCTCGGCCTGGCGGTGCTGCTGATCGCCCACGACCTGGCGATGGTCGAGCGCACCGCCGACCGGGTGCTGGTCATGCACGCCGGCAAGGTGGTCGAGGAGGCTCCGGTCCGCGAGCTCTTCGCCCGCCCGCGGCACCCGTATACCCGGGAGCTCCTGGCGGCCGTCCCCCGGCTGCCGCCCGGGACCTGGTCCGGAAAAGGGTCCGGGAATGGGCCCGGCCGTCCGGCCCCGGACGGTGGCGTCCCACAACCGGACGCGGGCACCACGGAGAGGTAGACTCCGCCGCTCCGGCGACGCGCCTCTGCCGCGCGTCCGGCGGCTCCGCGCCTGCGGCCGGGGCTCGTGGACCGGCGCTTGCACTTCGACGCGGAAACCTTGGCGACCGACCGACGTACACGTGTTGCGAGGAGGCCGCGGTGTGGCCCGGTCGATCGGACGGAACATCAATCCTCCAAAGACCTCAGGGGTGAGAACGGCATGACACGGACTGCAAGGAACCTGCGCATGACGGTGGCGGCGCGCCGCGCCCTCTCCGTCTTTCTCCTGGCCGTCGCCGCGGTGGCGGCGGCGCCCGCTCTCGGCCAGCAGCGGATCGAGCTCCGGCCGACGCCGGCCGACTCCCTCGAGCCGGCGCGGCTCGACGTCGATCCGGAGACGGGGATCCAGCTCACCCTCGACGAGGCGGTGGAGATCGCCGTGCGGCGCAACCTCGGCCTGGTGATCGAGCGCTACAACTGGATTCAAGCGCGCGAGGGCGTCCTCCAGAGTCTGGGGATCTACGACCTGCTGCTCAACGGCAGCGTCCAGTACGCGGACGCCACCGAGCCGACCGTCGAGGTCGTCGAGGGCGTGCCGGTCACCTCCCGGACGAGCGAGGTCTACGACTTGGGGCTGACCCAGCTCATCCCGACCGGCGGCATCCTCGACTTCTCGGTCAACGGCTTCACCCAGGAAACCAACAGCCAGAACGTCTTCCTGAACCCGCTCTACAGCACCACCAGCGAGCTGACCTTCCGCCAGCCGATCCTGCGCGGCTTCGGGCGGCTCGCGACGGAGCGCAGCATCATGGTCGCCCGGATCGGCGCCGCGCAGTCGGTCGAGTTCGTCGAGCAGGAGCTCTCGAACACGATCCAGGAGGTCGAGATCGCCTACTGGAACCTGGTCGGGGCGCGCAACCAGCTCGTCGTCGCCCAGGAGGCCCTGCGGCTCGCCCAGGTGCTCGACGATCAGAACCAGATCCGGGTCGACGTCGGAACCCTGGCGCCGCTGGAGCTGATCCAGAGCGAGGCGGGCATCGCCAACCGCGAGGAGGACATCATCCTGGCCGAGGCACAGATCGGCGACTCCGAGGACGAGCTGCGGCGCCTGCTCAACCTCGAGTCGGACCTGTACTGGAACCAGCCGATCGTGCCGGTGACCGACCCCGAGACCGCGCGGATCGAGATCGACGTCGAAGAGGCGGTCGCCACCGCCTTCACCGAGCGGCCGGAGATGGCGGTCCAGCTCTACCAGATCGACGCGCTCGAGATCGACGAGCGGTACCTGGCGAACCTCGCCCGGCCGCAGCTCGATCTCCAGTTCACCTACGGCCTGGAGGGGCTCTCCGGCGAGGGGGACGCGATCGTCGATCCGGAGACGGGCGAGGTGATCGTGCCCGCGACCCGCGGCGACTTCGTCGACGCGTTCGGCCAGATCGGCGACCGCGACTTCGACCGCTGGACGGCCGCGGTCCTCTTCTCCTACCCGCTCCAGAACCGGGAGCGCCGCGCCCAGGCGACGATCGCCGACCTCGCGGTCGACGAAGCGTTCGCCGCGCTGCAGCAGCTCGAGCAGCAGATCCGCACCGAGGTGCGGGCCGCCGCGCGCCAGGTCGAGACCGCCGCCAAGCAGATCGAGTCGGCGCGGGTCTCGCGCGAGCTCGAGGAGCAGAACCTCGACGCCGAGCGCAAGCGCTACGAGAACGGCATGTCGTCGAGCTTCCGGGTGCTCGAGATCCAGGAGGACCTGACGCAGGCCCGAAGCCGCGAGGTCAACGCCGTCGCCTCCTACCGCCGCGCGCTCGCGTCCTTCTACCGGTCGATCGGCCGGCTGGTCGATCAGAAGGGGATCGACATCGAGGGCGAGCCGGTCGAGATCCGCCGCTTCGGCGGCTGGGACGGCTTCCTCGACTTCGACCACGAGTACGAGTATGAGTACGACACCGTAGAGGCCGAATAGGCCGCTCCTCCGGGCGTAAGGGAGGGGAGACCGAGCAAAGGGGGGGAGCCGAACATGGAAAGCCTGAAGAGGACGGTCGGTGTGCTGGTTTCGCCCGGCGAGACGTTCCGCAAGATCGCGGAGCGCCCGACCTGGGCGGTGACGCTGGTGGTGCTTCTCCTCCTGGGTACGGCGGTCGCGTTCGTGGTGGCCCAGAGGATCGACGTCGACGCCGAGCGGGACATGATCCGGCAGCAGATCGAGGATCGCCAGGGGCTGCGCGGCGACGAGCTGGAGCGCCAGGTCGAGACCATCGCGGGCATCAACGCGAAGGTGCGGCCCTTCACGCCGCTGCTCGTGCTCGTCATCGGCACCGGCGTCTACCTGCTGATCGCCGTGATCTTCATGGTGGGGGCGCGGCTGGCGGGTGGCGAGATCGACTTCCGGCGGAGCTTCGCCACGACGTTGCACGGGATGGTGCCGCAGGGCCTTTCGGCGCTGATCGCCCTTCCTTTGGTCCTCTCCCGGGAGTCGATCGATCCGGAAGCGGCGCAGAGCGGCTCGCTCCTCGCCTCGAACCTCGCCTTCCTGGCGCCCGAGGACGCCTTGACGGCGGTCCGGTCGCTGCTCTCCAGCTTCGACCTCTTCACCCTCTGGTCGATCGTCCTGCTGGTGATCGGCTACTCGATCGTGGCCCGGCTCTCGAAGGGCGCCGCCGTCGCGCTGGTCGTCGGCGCCTGGGTCGTCTGGGTCGCCCTCAAGATCGGCCTCGCGGCCCTCTTCGCCTGAGCCGGGAGCATGATGAAGCGTTGGCTGATCGGAATCGTCGTCGCCGCCGCCCTCGCGGCGGTCGTCCTGGGCTCCATCTACGGATCGAAGGGGGAGGCGGGGGAGCGCGTCTACGTGGAGCCGGTGGTGCGGCAGGAGATCACCGAGGTGGTCAAGGCGAGCGGCGAGATCCAGGCCCGCGTCTCGGTCGACATCTCGGCACACGTGGTGGCGAAGATCGACCACCTCTACGTGCAGGAGGGACAGACGGTGGCCGCGGGCCAGCCCTTCCTCGAGCTCGAGAAGGAGGCGTTCACCGCCGCCGCCGACAGCTGGGAGGCGCAGCTCCGGCAGGCGAGGACGCGGGTGCGCCAGGCGGAGGTGTCGCTCGCCGACGCCGAGGTCAAGCTGCGGCGCGCCCACCGCCTCTCCGAGGAAGGGATCGTCGCGACCGAGCAGCTCGAGGCGGCCGAGCTCCAGCGCACGTCCGCCGAGCTCTCCCTGGCGGAGGCGCGCGACGCGGTGGCGAACGCTCAGGCCAGCCTGACCAAGGCGCGCGACGACCTGTCGAAGACCACGCTCTACGCGCCGATCGCCGGTCGGGTGGTCGAGCTCAACGCCGAGGCGGGCGAGGTCGTCGTCTCCGGCATGATGAACAACCCGGCGACCAAGATCGCGACCGTCGCCGACCTCTCCGAGCTGCTCGCCGAGCTCGACGTGGACGAGAACGAGATCGTCGCCGTCGCGGTCGGCCAGGAGGTGGAGGTCACCGTCGACGCGCTGCCCGACCGGGTCTACCTGGGCAAGGTCGTCGAGGTCGGCAGCTCCGGCACGATCCGCGCCGGGCAGGGCGACGTCACCTTCTTCGAGGTCGACGTGCTGCTCGAGAACGCCGACGATCGGTTGCGGCCCGGCATGTCGGTGCGAGCCGACATCCAGACCGCGTCGAGCGGATCGGCGCTCGTGGCGCCGGTGCAGGCGGTGGTCGAGCGGGAGCCGGAGACCGCCGAGGGCGAGGCCGCCGGCGCCGGCGAGACGGTCCAGGTCGTCTTCGTGGTCGAGGACGGTCGCGCCGTGCGCCGGGAGGTCGAGACCGGGCTCTCGACCGTCACCGAGGTCGAGATCGTCTCCGGCGTCGAGGAGGGCGAAGAGGTCGTGACCGGTCCCTTCCGTACCCTGCGCGACCTCGAAGGCGGCGAGGCGGTGCGGGTGAGCGAGGAGTCGGGCGCAGACGAAGAGGACGCGGACGAAGAAGGCGACGAGGACGGAGACGAGGCCTGACGTGGCGCTGATCGAGCTGATCGACGTGACGAAGGTCTACCGGATGGGCACCGAGGAGGTCCACGCGCTCGCCGGTGTCGATCTCCAGGTGGAGAGCGGCGAGTACCTCGCGGTGATGGGCGCGTCCGGCAGCGGCAAGTCGACGCTGATGAACCTCGTCGGCTGCCTCGACACGCCGACCTCCGGCCGCTACCTCTTGCGCGGCACGGCGGTCGAGACCCTCGACGACTCCGAGCTCGCCGAGATCCGGAACCGGGAGATCGGCTTCGTCTTCCAGACCTTCAACCTCCTGCCCCGGACCTCGGCGCTCGGCAACGTCGAGCTGCCGCTCATCTACGCCGGCGTGCCGCGCAAGGTGCGCCGCGAACGGGCGCTCGCCGCGCTCGATCGGGTCGGCCTCGCCGATCGCGTCGGCCACCAGCCGAATGAGCTCTCGGGCGGGCAGCGCCAGCGCGTCGCGGTCGCCCGCGCGCTGGTCAACGAGCCGTCGATCCTGCTCGCCGACGAGCCGACGGGCAACCTCGACAGCGCCACCTCGATCGAGATCATGGAGCTCTTCAGTCAGCTCCACGCCGCCGGCAACACGGTGATCCTCGTCACCCACGAGCACGACATCGCCCAGCACGCCCGGCGGCAGGTGACGATGCGCGACGGCAAGGTGCTCTCCGACGTGCCGACGCCGCGCGGGAGCGGCCGGCCGGATGGCGGTACCGCCCCCACGCCGCCCGGGCCGGCGGCCGACCCGCCACCCGAGCCCCCGCCCGGGAGCTGACGCCGTGGTCTTCCTCGAGAACTTCCGGATCGCCCTCGCCGCGCTGCGGGCGAACAAGCTCCGCTCTTTCCTGACCATCCTGGGCATCATCATCGGCGTGGCCGGCGTGGTGGCGGTGGTCGCGATCGTCCAGGGCCTCCAGCACCAGATGGCGAGCGAGTTCGAGGAGATCAGCTCGACCTACGTGCAGATCGTCCCACGTCAGGCGTTCTCCCAGCCGGGACAGGTGACGCGGCGGGTCGAGCTGACCTGGGACGACGGGCTCGCGCTGGCGGAGCGCTTTCCCGAGGTCGAGAAGATCACGCCGATCATCTTCGGCAACCAGACGCTGCGCCATGCGCAGTACCGGCACCAGCCGTTCGCCGTGCTCGGCGTCACCCAGGACTACCAGGAGGTCGCGGCACACTACGTCGAGCGCGGGCGCTTCCTGTCGGCGATCGACCTGCGCAACCGCCGCCGGGTGGCGGTGATCGGCGAGACGGTGGTCGACGAGCTCGAGCTCGGCTCCGACCCGATCGGGCGGGAGATCTACGTCGGCAACCTGCCGGTGACGGTGGTCGGGGTGATGGAGGCGCGCGGCCGCATCTTCGGCTTCGACCAGGACGACATCGTGTTCGTGCCGTTCGACACGGCGCTCACGCTCTTCGGCCGGGATGCCGCCGACCAGGTGCAGCTCCGCATCCAGCTCGCGAGCTCCGAGGCCGTGCCGGGCTTCAAAGAGGCCGCCACCGATCTGCTGCGCGACCGGCACGAGTTGGGACCGGACGACTCGGACGACTTCCAGATCCAGACCCAGGACGAGATCCTGGAGCAGACCAACACGATCCTGGCCATGGTGACCGGTGTCGTGGGCGGCGTGGTCGGGATCGCGCTCCTGGTCGGCGGCATCGGGATCGCCAACATCATGCTGGTGTCGGTGACCGAGCGGACGCGGGAGATCGGCATCCGCAAGGCGGTCGGGGCGCGCAAGCGGGACATCCTGATCCAGTTCCTGATCGAAGCGATCACCCTGGCGCTGGTCGGCGGCGCGCTCGGGATCGCGGTCGGCTACGGCATGGGAGCGGGGGTGATCGCCATCCTGCCGTTCGAGCTGCCGGCGGCGCGGGTGCCGCTCTGGGCGATCGGCCTGGCGGCCGGGTTCTCCGCCTTCGTCGGAATCGTCTCCGGCATCTACCCCGCGGGCAAAGCCGCGGCGCTCGATCCGATCGAATCGCTGCGCTACGAGTAGGGGAGCGGGCGCAGCGCCCGCAGGGGGCGTGGTGCCCGGACGGCCACCTGGCGCCGGGGCCAGTCTCTTCGGAGCCTGGCCTCGGCGCCCCCTCCCATCCGGGGCGGAATGCGAGCGCGGCCGCGTTTTCAGTCCGCGCAGAGGGTCAACGTGAAGCACTCCTCTGTCTGTCGATCGAGCACGACTTGGTAGCAGATCCCCCGGACGAGGATCCTGTACCCGCCGCTCTTCGCACCGCGGGTCCGGATCACGATCTCTCTCGACACGCAGCTCACACCGCCGGGCCGGCAGGGGCCGATGTCGCCGAAGCAGACCGGGCCCACCGGGTGGATCGACACGGAAGGCGTGCCGTCGGGTAGCGTCGGAACGGGCGAGCCATCGGCCATCGTCACGGTGAAGTACGCCACGTGGACGTTCGCGAACGAGACGTTCGAGTAGCAATTGCAGATCGTGACGATGGCCGTCTCGACGTCGTCGGTCTCGAAACAGTCGCAGTCGCTGTCGCCCCAGACGATGGAGACGCACGGCCGGATCTCGGGCAGATCGAGCCGCTTGCACTCGGAGCCGCAGGCGTGGCAGATCGCCTCTCGAAGCAGGACCTTGTACTGCTCCGTGTCGACCGGACCGAAGTAGACGCTGCCTCCCGTCGGCTCGCACATGTCGAGGTAGCTCTGCATCTCCTGCGTGACCGGGCTCGCCGGGCCGATGTGGTGAGCGAACAGCACGACACCGTGCGCTGACGCCGCCGCCTGCGCGTTGGCGGCCGCCGCGGCGTCGTACGCGGAGTAGCCGTCGAGCTTCGTGTCGCTGATGTAGAAGATCGCCCGGCAGGCGTCGGGTCGCCAGTCGAAGAAGTTGCAGAGATCGGCGATCGCGTCCGCCCCTTCTTCCCCCGGGTACGTGCCGTCTCCCGGCGGCTGCGGCTCGTCCTGCTCGAACGGACCCGGGGCCCCGATGCCGAGGAGGTACTGCTGGTGGGATTGGGTGAACGGACTGCCGATGCTGTCGAGAGTACTGGTGATGTCGCCGAGATACCCCGCGGGGTCGGCTCCGTGCTTGGTCGAATCGACTACCAGCCAAGCCGTGCGCAGATCGGAGGGACACGCCTCCGCCGCGGCCGCCAACGCACCCGGGGCCGCTTCCGATACGGCCCGGGCCGCGCTGGTCATCGAGCCGCTCGAATCCATCAGGATGACGAGGTCGACGATCTCTCGCTCGGCTCCTCCGTCGGGCTTGCCGCACGAGCAGTCTTCGTGGGATTCGTCGCAGTGCGCCAGCGAGTTGTGCTTCTTGCTCCACTGGTGATGCAGGTACTCGTTCACCGACTGCTCGAGCCGTTCACAGGAAGGGCGCCGGCGTTCCGCCAGCTCGTGGAGATCCCGGACGCGCTCGATTCGCTCCGGTGAGTCGCGTTCGAGCGGCGGCGGCGGGTCCTGTTCGACCGGCCTTCCGCCCGCGGGTGCTTTCGGTTCTCGTGGCCCGTTCTCCCGAACGGCCTCGCGGTCCGGCGTCTGATTGCTTTCTCTGGATGGTTTGTCGGTCATGATCCCTCCTCGCGGCAGCACGACGGTTGGGCCGTCTGCCGGAAACCCGCGGCCAGCCACCACGACCGGGGATCGATCGGGCCGACTGGGCGCGTACGAGGATGAGTAATCCCGATTCGGGAAAGAGGGGTCAGTGACCGCGGAGTGGACCGGGCACTCCTTCGAGGCGGCGAAGCTCCAGATGGCGGTCCGGCGGCACCCTTCCCGGGCGCTCAGATACCCAAATAGACGACCAGGAGCCGAACGATGGAATCGATACCACGGGACAGACGACGGTCACGGCGAAGACGGACAGGCGGGACAGGGTACGACGCGACGCATCTACAGGCCGGCCCGGGCCTCCCCGCCGCGCCGCAGGGAAAGACGGCCATCTCGGGGGAAGGTGCGCCGGTTCGCAAAGCGGCCCCAAGTGCTTGATTCTAAATGGTGCCGGAGGTGGGATTCGAACCCACACGGGGTTGCCCCCGGGGGATTTTGAGTCCCCTGCGTCTCCCGTTCCGCCACTCCGGCTCGGTGGGGATGGCATCGTAAGGGTGGGGTGTCGGAGTGTCAACCGGGTTTGCCGATGACCGGTCCGGCCGAAAGCGCGCGTGGAAGGTGACCTCAGCGACTCCACAAGCTCCTCGATACTCCCCGGCCTTCAACTCGGCCGCGCGCGCGGAAGGTGACGTCAAGCGCTCCGATTGCCTGGAGCTCAACAAGGCCCTTCAACTCGGCCGCGCGCGCGGAAGGTGACGAAGCGGTGCCGGAGACCGTCGCCCCGATGGGGGACCTTCAACTCGGCCGCGCGCGCGGAAGGTGACCGCTCGTCTTCGAGCGGGAGCTCCGGCGGGTGCTCCA
>CAZLLV010000058.1:0-7559 GCA_964560325.1 uncultured Thermoanaerobaculia bacterium
CCCTCACCCTCCCGCACCGCCACCGGCCGGTCGATGGGCTGCGGGGCGCCGTCGGGTGCGGTGGCCATGATCGGCGAGGTTATCGGAAGCCCGAGCTTCCCCCGCCCAGATCCTTCGCTGCGCTCAGGATGACAAGGGGAGTGAGTGCGTTCGAAGATCGCTTCGCGGAAGCTTGTTTTTGTCGTCCTGAGCGAGAGCGAAGGACCTGGGTGGGAGGGCGGCTCGATAGACGGTGGTCCGAGCGATCCCGGGGCCGGTTTCCGTCCTCTCCAGGCATGAGCAGAAACCACGAGTACCACGTCTACATCCTCGCCAGCCGCAACCGCGTGGTCTACGTCGGCGTCACCAACGACCTACCGCGTCGGCTCGGCCAGCACCGGGACGGCCGTGCGAGCGCGTTCACCCGCAAATACCGAATCCATCGACTCGTGTACGCGGAGCAGTACCGCTACGTCGATGACGCCATCCGTCGGGAGAAGCAGATCAAGGGTTGGAAGCGGGAGCGGAAGGTGCGCTTGATCGAAGCGGCCAATCCGGGCTGGCAGGAGGTCCCGGTGGATCGCGCTCACAGCTCCACGCCGTAGCCTTGGAGGATGCGGCGGGCGACGACGCTCTTGTGGACCTCGTCGGGGCCGTCGTAGATCCGGGCCGCGCGCTCGTGGCGGTAGATCCAGGCGAGGACGGTCAGGTCGGTCATGCCGAGGGCGCCGTGGACCTGGATCGCGCGGTCGACCACGCGATGGAGGACGCCGGCGTCGTGGATCTTGATTGCCGAGACCGCGACGCGCGCCGCCTTCGCGCCCTCGCGGTCGATCCGGCCCGCCGTGTCGAGCACCAGCAGCCGGGCGGCGTCGATCTCGGCGCGGCTCTCGGCGATCCAGTGCTGCACCGCCTGGCGCGAGGCGAGCGGCTTGCCCGGCGCCAGCTCGCGGGAGGCGGCGCGCCGGCAGGTCTCGTCGAAGGCGCGCTCGGCGAGGCCGATCCAGCGCATGCAGTGGTGGATGCGCCCCGGTCCGAGCCGCTCCTGGGCGATCCGGAAGCCGTCCCCGCGCCCCCCGAGGAGTGCGTCCGCCGGCACCCGGCACCCCTCGAAGCCGACCTCGCCGTGGCTGAAGTGCCCGCGTCCCTCGTCGCCCATCACCGGCAGGTTGCGCACCAGCCGGAAGCCGGAGGCGTCGCCCGGCACCAGGATCATGCTGGCCCGCCGGTAGGGGCTCGCCTCGTCCGGCTCGGTCACCGCCATCACCACCACCAGGTCCGCGCCGTCGGCCGCGGTGGTGAACCACTTGTGGCCGTCGATCACCCAGTCGCCGCCGTCGCGGCGGGCGGTGGTCGAGAGATGGACCGGGTTCGAGCCGGCGTGCTCCGGCTCGGTCATCGCGAAGCAGCTCCGGATCGCGCCGCCCGCGAGCGGACCCAGCCAGCGCTCGCGCTGCGCGTCCGAGCCGTGCTCGATCAGGATCTCGAGGTTCCCCACGTCGGGCGCCTGACAGTGGAAGGCGTAGTGGCCGAGCGGCGAGCGGCCGAGCTCCTCCGAGAGCCGGGCGAAGTCGGCGAGCGCCAGGCCAAGGCCGCCGAGCTCGCGCGGCAGGTAGGGCGCCCAGAGCCCGACCGTGCGCACCCGCTCGCGGACCCGGGCGAGGGCCGGCTCGAGGGTGTCGAAGCGGCCGGCGAGAAAGTCGGGCTCGAGCGGGACCACCTCGTCGCGCACGATCTCGCGGGCACGGTCGAGGAGCTCCTCGAGAGGGCCGTCGGGGGCCACGCGGTCACTCATCGCCGCCGATCCTACCGCCCGTCCCGAATCCGCGGCGCGTTACACTCGGCCTCCCGTATGGAGCACCCGAACGACGACGACCTCGCCCGCTACGCCGCCGGCGACATGCCCCGCGACGAGGGGAGGAAGCTCGAAGAGCACCTCGTCCGCTGCCCGGAGTGTCAGCGGCGGGTCGACGAGCTGCCGCCCTCGGGCGGCCGGACGGTGCGCTGGCAGGCGCACCGCTTCGCCGCCGGCCGCGTCCCGGCCCGGCCGCGCGCGGACGAGCTCGCCGAGGAGGAAGACGAAGAGACGCGGCGTGCCGCGCGGCAGCGGGGCGACCGGCTCCTCTCGGCGTTCGGCGGCGTGCTCGGGCAACTCCAGGTCCGCCGCGTCGAGGAGCTGCTCGCCGAGCCCCAGCACCGCCGGCGCCAGCTCCTGCGGCGGGAGGGCGAGCGCTTCGGCGGCCTCAACCTGTGCGAGCTCCTGGAGGAGCGCTGCCGCGCGGCGTGGCGGCGCGACCCGGCGGAGGCGGTCGAGCTCGCCAAGCTCGCGGTGCTGGTCGCCGGCGAGGCCGACCCGGAGCTCTACGGCTCGTCGCCGGTCGCGAAAGCCCGCGAGCTGGCGCTCCTCCACCTCGGCCTGTCGTTCCGGATCGCCTCGCTCGCCGAGGGCGACGACGCGGTGGCCGAAGTGCCGGCCGAGGAGGTCGATGCGGCGTTCGAAGAGGTGCGCGCGGCCTTCCTCGCGAAGGAGATGTGGTTCGACGTGTCCCAGGCGGCCATCGACCAGATGCGCCTGCTGCGCGACCTCGGGCGGCTCGACGAGATGGCCGAGGTGAGCGATCGGGCCTCCGCCGCGCTGCGGGAGGCGGGCGCGCCGGACCAGGCCGAGGAGCCGGTCCGCTACGCCGGCCACGTCTTCCGGGAGGACGAGCTGGACGACGGGCTCTTCGACCGCCTCGACCGCATCGTCCAGGGCTACCGCAACGACCCTCGCATGCGCTTCGAGCCGGAGAGCTGACGTGCCGTTCCGCCCGACCTCTCGCTTTCCCGCCTTCACCTTCACGATCCTGGCGATCGCCGCGGCGGTCCCCGCCGCCTCCCAGGCGCCGTTCGGCCTGGTGGAAGAGGAGCCTTCGGCCGAGGCCGCCGCGCCGGCCGGGCCGTGGCACGAGGCGGCGAGCGAGCACTTCGTCGTGCGCGGCGACGTCGCGCCGGCGGCTCTCGAAAAGGGCGCGGCCGACCTGGAGCGCCTGCGACGCGTCGTCTCCGAGCTCGCGCACGGGGGCGACGCGGTCTCCGAGCGGCCGACGTACGTCTACCTCTTCTCGTCGGCCGAGGCGTTCGCGCCCTATCGGCCGCCCGGATCGAGCGACGCCGACGCCGGCTACGTGCTGCCCGGCGAGGAGGCGAGCTACGCGGCGACCGCCGCCGGCCAGGTCACGCGGCAGATCTTCCGGCAGTACGTGCACCAGCTCCTCCACCGTGGGCTCCCCGACCTGCCGCTCTGGCTCCGCGTCGGCCTCGCCGAGTACTACAGCACCTTCGAGGCGGACGCGGAGGAGGCGCGGATCGGGCTGCCGGACGAGGCGCGGCTGCAGTGGTCGGGGCTGGCGGGCGAGAAGGGGGAGCCGCTCGCCACGCTGCTGGCGCTCGACGCCGCGCCGGAGACCGGCGACCCGCTCGCCGACTCGCTGTTCGAGACCCGGAGCTGGCTCCTGACCCACTACCTGATGAGCGGCGACACGGCGCACCGGCGCCGGATCGGCGACTACGTGAGGCGGACCGCCGCCGGCGAGGATCCGGTGGCGGCGTTCCGCGCCGCCTTCGGGGTCGAGGATCTCGCGGCGTTCGAGGAGACCCTGGAGGAGTACCGGCAGGGGAAGTCGTTCGTCTTCCTCCGGGTGCCGCTCGCGGGGGGCTCCGATGCCGATCCGGCGGTCTCGGCCCGGCCGCTCGGCGAGGGGGAGGCGGCGCTCGCCCAGGGGGAGCTGCTGCTCCGTCTCGGCCCCTCCCGGCGCGACGCGGCCGAGGAGCGGCTCCGCCGGGCGGTGGCGCTCGACGACACGCTCGGGCCGGCATGGGCCGGGCTCGCCCGCATCGCCGACGCGCGCGGCGACGACGCGGAGGCGCTGGAGCTCTATCGGCGCGCCGCGGCGCTCGCCCCCGACGACTTCGGCGTCCAGCTCGGCCTCGGCCAGGCGCTCCTCGACGCGCTCGGCGGGCGACGCGCCTCCGATCCGGCGTCGCGCGAGACCGTGGCGGGCGCGGCGGCCGCCTTCCGGCGCGCGGCCGAGCTACGACCGGAGTCGGGCGAAGCGTGGGCGGGGCTCGGCCAGGCCGGCGTGCTGGCGGCGGAGCCCGATCCGGCGGCGGTCCCGGCGCTCGAGCGGGCGGTCGGGCTGCTGCCGGCGGAGCGGACCGACGTGCTCTACAACCTGCTCCTCGCCCGCGCCCGCACCGGCGACGCCGCGGGGGTGGACGAGGCGGCGTTCGCCCTGCGCGAGGCCGGCGCCGGCGAGGAGCTGCTGGCGCGGGCGCGGGAGGTGCGGCTCCAGCTCACGCTCCAGGAGGCGCACGCCCTGGCGAGCGCCGGCGAGCTCGACGACGCGGTGGCGCTCTTCGCCGTGGTGCGGGCCGAGGCCACGAATCCCGCTCTCGCCGAGCAGGCGGCGACGCTCCTCGAACGGGTCTCCCGCGCCGAAGCGCACAACCGCTTCGCCGCGAGCTATACGGAGGCGGTCGAGCTCTTCCGCGCCGGCGAGCTCGAAGCCGCCGCGGCCCGGGTCGAAGAGATGATGGAGAGCGCCACCCCAGGCCGCCAGATGGACTCCCTCCGCCAGCTCCGCGCCCGCATCGCCCTCGAAGCCCAGGAGCCGTAGGTCCGGCCGCCACGGGCCGCCTCCCTCATGGATCGATCCGGAGCCGCGCCGGCTGGGAAGTGGCGGCAGGTGGCTCTGCTGGCCCTCGCCGAGACGCTGGCGATGGCCCTCTGGTTCTCGGGCTCCGCCGTGGTGCCGCAGCTCACGGAGGCGTGGAACCTCTCCGGCGCCGGGCAGGCGTGGATGACCATGAGCGTGCAGCTCGGCTTCGTGGTCGGGGCGCTGGCCAGCGCGCTCCTCAACCTGGCGGATCGGGTGCGCTCGGACCGGCTTTTCGCCCTGGCGGCGCTGGCCGGGGCGGCGGCGAACGGGGCGATCCCGCTCCTCGCGGCGATCGGCGACCTCTCCGTATCCACGATGGCCGGAAGCACCCTGGCGCTCCGCTTCCTGACCGGCGTCGCGCTCGCCGGCGTCTATCCGCCGGGCATGAAGCTGGTCGCCACCTGGACGAAGACCGACCGGGGCCTCGGGATCGGCATCCTCGTGGGGGCGCTCACCCTCGGCTCGGCCGCTCCCCACCTGCTGAACGCGCTGCCGGCCTTCGGAGCCGGCGGCATGCCGCCCTGGCCGCGGGTCCTATGGGCCGCCTCCGCCCTGGCGCTGGCCGCGGCGGCGATCGCCGGGCTCGGCATCCACGAAGGGCCGTACGGCGCCTCCCGCGCCCCCTTCGACTGGCGTTTCGCGGGCCGGGTCCTCGCCCACCGGCCGACGCGCCTCGCCAACCTGGGCTACCTCGGGCACATGTGGGAGCTCTACGCCGTGTGGGCGTGGGTGCCGGTCTTCCTGCTCGTCGCCTACGAGCGGGCCGGCTGGAGCCCGGTGGCCGCGCGTGTCGCCGGCTTCGGCGTGGTGGCGGTGGGCGCCGTCGGCTGCGTCGCCGCCGGCCGCTGGGCCGACCGGCTGGGGCGCACGAGGGTCACGGTCTGGAGCCTAGCCGTCTCCGGTGGCTGCGCCCTGGTGGCCGGGCTCCTCGTGGCCTCGCCCGGCTGGCTGACCGCCCTCTGCTTCCTCTGGGGCTTCGCGGTGGTGGCGGACAGCGCCCAGTTCAGCGCCGCCGTGAGCGAGCTCACCGACCCGCGCTACGTCGGCACGGCGCTGACGCTCCAGACCTCGCTCGGCTTCCTGTTGACGATGGTCACCCTGCGCCTCGTCCCGGCGCTGGTCGACCCCCTCGGCTGGTGGCACACCTTCGCCCTCCTCGCCGTGGGACCGGTCGCCGGGATCGTCGCGATGCTCCGGCTCCGGAGGATGCCGGAGGCCCTGCGGATGGCTTCGGGCCGGCGGTGAGGCCCCGCGGCCGGAGGCGGTACGGGTGAAGAGGGGATCGATCGGACTTGACGATATGCTCCGGACGCGATGGAGCCGCCGGCGACGCAGGACAGTCATCTCGCCTACCTCGAGCGCCTCCTCGACGGTGCCGTCCGTCGTGCCTCGGCGGGCGAGTTCCTCTACATCACGCGGACCGAGGGCCGGCCCGGCTTCTGGGAGCTGCTGGCGTTCAAGATCCCGGGGCTCGAACGGGCGGTCGTCGGGGCGGTGCACTTCCAGTCCCAGAGCGACGATCCGATCGCCTTCGCACGCCGCTCGCTCGCCCACTTCCTGACGACGCCGCCGCAGCCGATCTCGGTCGTGCGATCGAGCTACCCGCCGGACGTGATCGAGGTCCGGGTGCCGCGCGAGGGCGAGACCCTGCCCGACCTCGTCGGAGCGCTCAAGCGCGGCGACGAGACGGCCTACTTCTACCTCGACTCGGAGCTGATCGAGGCCGCCGCCGACTTCCGCGCCGAGAACCCGTCACTCCAGCGGCCCACGAACGAGACAGGATCGAGCCAGCGGCTGGTCTTCCGGACCTCCTCCGGACACGTGCTCCGCGCCAACGCGACCAACTTCGCCATGAAGCTGCGCCGGGCGGGGGGCTTCGTCACCCTGACCGGGGTCGAGCAGCTCGCCGCGGGCGGCGACTGGGTCCGGCTCCCCACGCTGGTCGTGCGGCGGAGCTTCCTGGTCGGCTTCACCGACCCGCCGGCAGACGGCGACCCGCGGCTCCCGGCGTCGTTCTCGGCCGCGATCGCCACCACCGGTCACCTCCTCGACGTCCGGCTCGGTATCGGCCGCGGTTGATCTCTCGGGGGCGCCGCTCGCGGCACCGGTGTTGCACGTTCGGCCCTCATGGAGGGCTGGATCCAGAGCACCATGGAGCAGACGGGCTACCTCGGGGTGGTCTTCCTGATGTTCCTCGAGAACGTCTTCCCACCCATCCCCTCCGAGGTGGTCATGCCGCTCGCCGGCTACATCGCGGCCCAGGGCCGGCTCGCGCTCTCGGGCGTGATCGTCGCCGGCATGGCGGGCTCGGTCCTCGGGGCGATCCCGCTCTACTACCTGGGACGATGGCTGGGGACCGACCGCGTCCGGCGCTGGACGGAGAGGCACGGCCACTGGCTCCTGCTCGGCACCAAGGAGCTCGACCGGGCCGAGCGGTGGTTCGACCAGCACGCGAAGACCACCGTCTTCCTCGGGCGGCTGGTCCCCGGCGTGCGTTCGCTGGTCTCGATCCCCGCCGGCATGTCCGAGATGGCGCTCGTCCCGTTCCTGCTCCTGACCGCCGCCGGCACCGCCCTCTGGGCCGGCCTGCTCGCCACCGCCGGTCACTTCCTGGGCGAGCAGTACGAGTCGATCGGCCAGTACATCGGCCCCGTGACCTACGTCGTCCTCGGCGGCCTGCTGCTCTGGTACGTCATCTACGCCTGGCGACGTCACCGCGCAAAAAACAGCGCCTGAAACCCCGCGAGCCTGAGAGCCCGCGACGGGATCTCCACCCGTCGCGAGGGCGTCGTCCGCGCGCCGCTCGCAAGGCGCGGCGACGCAGGCATAGCAGCGCTCTGTCGAGGAGCCGCAACGCCGCGAGAGGCGATGCGGCGGCGG
>CAZLLV010000059.1:0-9557 GCA_964560325.1 uncultured Thermoanaerobaculia bacterium
GAGGCGCTGCTCGAGGTGGCGGAGTCGTTCTCCCCCCGGGTCGAGGAGGCCGGCGAGGGGCGCGTCTACCTCGACGTCACGGGGCTCGACCACCACTTCCCCGCCGAGGACCTCTCCGGCTCCGAGCGGCAGGCGGGCGAGGCGATGGCTGCCGCGGCGGACGCCGCCGGCGTGCCGGTCTGGGTGGGGATCGCGAGCGGCAAGCTGGCCGCCCGGGTGGCGGCCGAAGAGGGGGCCGCCCCCACCGTGGTGCCGGCCGGCGAGGAAGCGGCGTTCCTGGCGCCGCTGCCGCTCCACCGGCTCTGCCCCGAGATGAGAACGAGCGCCACCCTCGAGAGCTGGGGCGTGCGCTCGGTCGGCGACCTCGCCCGCCTGCCGGAGGCGGAGGTGGCGAGCCGCCTGGGGAGCGCCGGCCGGCGGCTCCACGTCACCGCGCGGGGCGAGGATCCGCGGCCGCTCGACCCCTGGCGGCCGCCCCCCGCCTTCCGCGAAGGGATGGACCTCGAGTGGCCGCTGGTCGCCCTCGAGCCCTTCCTGTTCGTCGCCCGGGCGGCGCTCGAACGGCTCTGCCGGCGGCTCGAGGCGCGCGGCTTCGCCTGTCGGCGGCTGGAGCTCGACCTCCGGCTCGAGCCGGAGGGCCACGACCGGCGCAACGTCCACCTGCCCGCCGCCACCGCCGACACCAAGGTGCTCCTCACCCTCGTCCGGCTCGACCTCGAAGCCCGGCCGCCGGGCGCGGCGGTCGCCGGCTTCGCCTTCGAGGCCCATCCGCACGAGCCGCGCAGCTCGCAGCTCTCGATCTTCGGACCGGAGGCCCTGGCCCCCGACCGGCTGGCGGGCACCATCGCCCGCCTCTTCGCCCTGCTCGGGCCCGACCGCGTCGGCTCGCCGCGCGCACCGGACGGCCACCGGCCCGAGCGCCTGGAGCTGGTCCCCTACGACCCGCCCCCACCCCCCACCCTGCCGCGCGAGCCGCGGCCGCCGCGCCGGGGCATGGGGCTCCTGACCGTGCGGGTGCTGCGCCCGCCGGTCGCCCTGGAGGTGCTGACCGCGCGTGCTCCGGGGGCGGGCGGCGAGGTCGCCGAGCCCGCGACGGCCTACGGCGAAGAGCCGGAAGAAGCCTCCGAGCGGCTGCTCTCGGTCCGCTCGACCGCCGGCTCCGGGCGGCCGAAGATCGACGGCCGGGTTCGGGTCGCCGCCGGCCCATGGCGGCTCGAGGAGGGGTGGTGGTCGGACCAGCCGGTCGAGCGCGACTACTGGGACGTCGAGCTCGCCGGCGGCGGGCTCTACCGGATCTACCGGGAGCGGGCGAGCGGCGAGTGGTTCGCCGACGGCATGTACGACTAAGGCGGCAACACCCGGATCGGCGCCCGCAGCGTGCCGATCCACTCCCCCTCCGGATCGCCGATGCCGATCTCGAGGTGGTAGTCGCCCGCGGCGATCTCCTCCGGCTCGAAGGCGAGCATCACCTGGTCGGGCTGCCCCTCGATCCCCTGTCGACGGTCGAGGAAGTCGAGCGTCGGCTCGTCGAGCGGTCGGCCGGCAGCGTCGAGGAGCCGCGCCTCGACCGTGATCCGTCCCTCGGTCAAGCCGTGGCCGACCAGGAGCAGGCGCGTTTCGACACCCGGCCGCACCAGCCCGCGGATCGCCGGGAGGTAGCGCTCGCCACCGTACACGAACGGATACCGCTCCTCCTCTCCGGCGTCCGGCTCCGCCCCTCGTACCAGCAGCCAGTCCTCCTCCGGACCCTGCGCGAAGACGACCGCGGTGAGCGCGGCACGCTCGGCGGCCACCGGCACCTCGAGGAAGACGCGCCGGAGGGTGGCCCGGCCGGTCCGCAGGCTACGAGTGAGCACTCGCAGGTCGTAGCTACCCGGCGCCAGCGCGAGATCACCGAAGAACTTGAGGCCTCCCGGCCCGTCGCCGACGAGACGGTCCGGTTCGACCGCCACCTGCCGCGCGATCGTGGCGACCACCCGCCTCTCCTCGTCGAAAGCGTAGACGTGGACCTCGACGCCCGGAGGACGATCCACGGGCCCCGCGAGCAGCGCCTCCCGGCCGACCTCGATCACCACCGGTACCGCGACCGTGCCGCCCTCCCCGCCGGCGGTTTCGAGGCTCATCGGCCCGGCGAAGACCGCCGCGCCGAGCTCGTCGAGCTCCAGCCCGGAACGCACCAGCTCGGCCGAGCTGGCGCGCCTCTCCGATCCTCCGAGCTGGACGAACGGGCGAGGCGCGTAGTACCCCGCCCGGTGGTGCGCTCGCGCCCCGCGGGGAGCGCCGCGCAGCTCGACCCGGAGCTCGCGGAACGAGCCGTCCGGCACCAGCTCCGAGGTCTGGAAGGTGAGCAGATAGGTGACGCTCGTCTGCTGGAGCACCCGGTCCATCGACTTCCCCAGGTCGTCGCGGCCGGAAACGAGGGTGCCGCCGGTCTCGCTCGACAGGAAGACCAGGGACTCGCGCCGCTGCCTGGCGTTCGTCGTATTGAGCTCCACGCCCTCGATCCCGTAGAGGTTCCAGCCCGCCCGTCGGAAGCTGCGGACCAGCTCATCGAGCTCGGAGAGCAGCCAGCTCCCGCCGTCGCTCAGGTAGAGGTCCGACTCGAAGCCGCGCGAGAAGAGGACGAGCGACTTCTGCCCCTCGATCGAGCGGTGCTCCTCGGCGAGGCGGCGGAGCGCGTCGACCAGGATCGACGCGCGCGCGGCCCGCTGCTGCCGCACGTTCTCGGCCTGCGCCCGGGCCATCTCGACCAGCACATCCTCAGACCCCGCCCTGCCGCCGCCGAGCCCCTCGTCCAACACCTCCTGGGCGAGGCTGCGCTCGCGCTCGACCGCCGCCCCGAGGTCAGCGCCCACCGCCTCCCAATCGCCGACGGTGAGGCCGAGCGGGTCGCCCGCCACCTCGCTCCCGGAGCCCGGAACGTCCGGCACGTCCTCCCCCAGGTATCGCCCGAGCCCATGGAGCGCCGTGAGCGCCTGGGCGTGGTCGGGGGTGAAGCCGAGGACCGACGACACGCCCGCGCGCTGACTGTAGAACGCGACCGCCACGAGATCGCTCGGCCGCAGCTCCTCCTCCACCATCCAGCGGGCGGCCCGGTAGGCCCGGCCCAGGTACTCCGCGTCGGTGAAGTCGAGGTCGAAGAGGAGCAGAAAGTGCCGCCGCGCGGCGATCGGGACGTCTCCCGGGACAGAGGCGGTCCCGGCGTCCGGGCCGGAGGAGGCCGGCGCCTCGAGGTCGAGCATCTCGAAACCGAGGATCGGCCGCTCCCGCCCCTCGTCGTAGACGACGAAGTTCTCCGCCGTCAAGCCGCGCACCGGGAGACCGCGCCGCAGGACGCGAACCGGCACCTCGACGGCGACGACCGTCGCCTCGTCGTCGAACGACGCGGGCGTTTGGGCGGCGAGCGCTACCGGCGCGGAGGGAAGAGAGATCGCGCCGAAGAGGGAACAGAGCGCGATCGTGCGGCAAACCGGGGACCGTGGGAATCGTAAAGCCATGAACCACCTCCTCCAGTCAGCATCTGATGGCTCACGATGTTACATCATCGACGAACATACCCCTTGCGCCTCTCCTGACGCACGAAACGCCGGGGCGGATCGCTCCGCGCCCGGCGTCTCGAGGGTCCTGCTTCGGTTGCTCTAGAAGCGCCAGATGATCCCGGCGTTGGCGCCGAGGCCGCCGACGTCGAGATCGCGCTCCAGCAGATCCTCGAACTCGACGTCGTCGAGGTCCTCGAAGTCGTCGATGTCGCGGTTGATCGTCACCTCCACCTCGCGGTAGATCGCCTCGGCGAAGAAGCCCACGCCACCGACCGAGCGGGCGAACTCGACGCCGACGACGCCGTAGAAGCCGGCCTCGTCGTCGATCTCGCCCCGCTCCGCGTCGAGGAAGATGTAGGTTCCGCCGCCGCCGACGTAGAAGTTCAGCGGCTGGTCGTGACCGAAGTTGTACTTCACGCCCAGGTCGACCGGGATCGCCTCGATGTCGTTCGTGAAGGCGCCCGGATCGTCGCCCGGATCGTCGGCGAACGACTCGAAGTCCTCGGTCAGGTCGGGCAGGTAGGTGCCGCGCACCTCGAGCTGCAGCGCGCCGCCGAAGCCGGCCTTGACACCGCCACCGACGGTCTCCTCCAGATCCTCGGTATCGAGGTAGGAGCCGAAGATCGCGAAGTCGGCCGCGTGGGCGGCCGGGGCGGTGGCGAGAACGAAGACCGCCGCGGCGGCCCAGATCATCGTCTTTCTCATGAGATTCTCCTCCAGTGGAAGATACAGGTCGATTCGCGGAGCGCTCGCGCGTCCCGCTTCCATGGGTCGGAGGCGGATGATGCACTCCCCCTGCGACCTGGAAGAAGCAATCCTCTTGCCAAGCAAATGGAGAAAGAGCGATAAGGACGCGGGGCGCGGTGGGGCGCCCCTGAGCCTCACCGCAGCTTCGAGGCCGAGTCGACGACCCGGAAGGAGGCCGCCGGGCTCGACACGGCCGCGCCGTCCGGGCCCTCGAAGACCAGGCGCAGCTCGTAGTCGCCCGCCGGAAGCGCAGTCGCCCGCAAGCCGAGGGCGAGCTGCCGCACCCGCGTTGCGCTCGCCCCCTCCGCCTCCGGAGCGTCGTGCCCCAGGAAGCGGACCGCGACCCCGCCCGGCACCGGGAACCCGTTCGCGTCGAAGACCAGCGCCCGCAGGCCCGGTGGCGCCTGCGACCAGACACCGCGGCCGATCACCGTCGTCTCGGTCCCCCGGACGACCGACGGCACGAGCGCCGGAAGGAAGCGGTGCTCGCCGAAGACGAACGGGTAGGGAGCGCCGGATGAGACGTCGCGGATCAGGATCCGCCGCCCGCTCTCCTCGTCCCCTTCCTTCACCAGCTCGGCGAACATCGGCTCCATCAGCACCGGCTCGCCGGAGCCGATCTCCGGCACCCGCAGGGCGGCCACCTGCAGCGCCACCCGCCCGTCCTCGACGTTCCTCACCAGCGACCGGAGCTCGTAGTGGCCCGGCGGCACGACCAGCTCGCCGTAAAAGACCACCGACCCGGCCCGGGACGCCTTCGCCACCACGTCCGGGACCATGAAGAAGTCCCGCCCCCAGCTCCCGGCGATCTCGCCGTCGTCCCCGAAGGCGTACGACATCGCCTCGACCCGGGTCGCCTGCCACGCCCGCGAGGCGAGGAGGCCGGGCGCGTCGACCTCCATCACCACCGGGACCCGTACACCCCCGCCCTCGGCCCGCCCGGCCGGCGCGGCGAGGACGCGGTAGCCGATGTCGTCGATCTCGCGGCCGGCGAGCAGCAGCTCCGCGGTCGCCACCCGCCGCTCCTCGCGGTCCATCTCGGCGAAGGGCTGCGGCGCGAAGTAGCCGGCGCGGTGGACCACTCGCGCCCCGCGCGGAGCCTGTGCCCCCTCGGCGAGCTCGACCCGTAGCTCGCGATACGAGCCGTCCTCCGGCAGGTTCGGGCTCGCGAAGGAGAGGACGTAGGTGACGCTCGTCCGCTCGAGCACCTCGCCCATCGAGCGCGCGAAATCGTTCTCGCCGGAGATCAGCCCGCCGCCGGTGCCCCGGGCCACCATCAGCAGCGACTCGCGGCGCGCCTTGTTGTCCGGCGTGTTGAGGTCCGCGCCCTCGATCGAATAGATCGTCCAGCCCGCCTGCCGGAAGCCGGCGATCATCTCCCGGAGCTCGGTCAAGAGCCAGCTCCCGCCGTCCGCCAGGTAGAGATCGGACTCGAAGCCGCGCGAGAAGAGGACCAGGTACTTCTGGCCGTCGATCCACCGGTACTGACGGGCGAGGTCGCGAAGCGATCCGGCCAGGGCCGCCGCCCGGCTCGCCCGCTGCTGCCGCATGTCCTCGGCGGCGAAGACGGCCATGTCGTTGACCGTCTCGGCCACGCCGTCCGGCCGCCGGCCGCCACCACCGGTCCCGATCCAGGGCGCGGTCTCCCCCGCGAGGCTCCGCTCGCGCTCGCGCGCCTGGCCCAGATCGGCGAGCACCGCCTCCCAGCCTCCCGCGGTGAGGCCGAGCACGTCCTTCTCCGCCGTCTCCTCGGCCGCCGCCGGCTCGGCGATCTCGCGCCCGAGGTAGCGCCCGAGCCGGTCGAGAGCGCCGGTCACCTGCCGCCGGTCCGGTGTGAAACCGAGCACGGACGACACCCCCGCCCGCTGGCTGAAGAAGGCGACCGCCACCATGTCGCTCGGGTGCAGGCCGTCGTCGACCAGCTCGCGAGCCGCGTCGTAGGCGCGCTCGAGGTAGTGACCGTCGGTGAAGTCGAGGTCGAAGAGGAGGAGGAAGTAGCGCCGGGCCGCGAACGGGACCTCCGCGCCGCCGCCGGCCGTCCCCTCCGCCACGTCGTAGAGCTCGAAGGCGGTGATCTCGCACTCGACGCCGGCGTCGAAGAGCCGGAAGTCGCCGGCCGAGAGACCGCGCACCGCCTCGCCGTCGGCGAGCACGCGCACCGGCACCTCGACCACCACCACGTCGGTGCGGTCGCCGAAGCTCGTGGGCGGAATCTCCTGTCCGCGGGCCGGGACGGTGACTGCGAAGCTGGCGAGCGCCGTCCAGACGACGAACCAGGTCGTCCAGGCGGAGAGGAACATCCAGGTGCGATGGGTCATTCCGCGCTCTCCTTTCCGGCGCCGGCCGGGCCGGCGCCTACCGCATCGAGGTCTTCGCCGCACGCCGCGGCCGGTCGCCGCGCGGCGTAAGCTCCGGCCGCGCGAAGTCCCTGTCCAGCAGGGAGAGGTACATCACCGCCATCGAGTCCTGCGCCTCGCCCGAGGTGTTGTCGTAGACGCTCACCAGCTCGTACTGGTGGTCGGCGTAGAGGCGGATCCCCTCCTCGCTCACCAGGTGGTCGACCCGGTCGATGCCGATCCGCCCGTCCGCCGGATCGACCTCGGCCCGGAAGACGGTCTCGCCGACGGTCCGGTCGATCAGTTCCAGGCTCTCCGCGAACGGGTGCAGGTGGACCGCGATGTAGTGGGCGGTCGTGTCCCACGGCAGGTGGAGGAAACGCGTTACCAGGCTCCGGTTCTCCTCGTAGCCCGGCTCGACCACCCAGTGCGAGGTGTAGCGCTGGCCGAGGAAATCGACCGCCTCGGCGTCCTCGACCGCCGCCATGCCGACGCCGCAGCCCGGCCCGTGCTCCTCCTCGTCCACCTGCGACGCCTCGACGCCGTAGTAGATGCCGCGGTCCTCGAGCGATTTGAAGCCCTGGACCGCCTGCTGGTAGAGCGGCTTCATCGGCCGGTCGGCGGGAACCTCGGCGTCGCGCACGAACTCGATCGTCACCCGGTGGCGCACGAGCATGTCCGGGTCGTCGAGGTTCAGGTTGAGCACCTGCGTGGTCAGGTCGAGCGGCTGGTCGGAGAGCATCGGGATGCCGAAGCCGTCGGGGAACTCGATCCGCTGCTGCCCCTGGGAGAGGGTGAAGACCCGGCCGGAGATGCCGTGGCTCATGTCGAACCGGTCCATGTACTCGCGGGCATCGAAGTCGAGGTTCGCGTGGCACATGAACTCTTGCGACACCTCCGAGCCGTCCCCGGCGTCCACGACCTCGGTCTCGTAGCCGGTGATCCAGACCAGCTCCGGCTCCTCCGAATCGACGAGGTAGACCTCCTGCTGGGCGTACGGCCCGCGCATCGAGCGGTACTTCTTGTCGATCCGGTACTCCGGGGACTCGATCGTCTTGCGGTGCTCCGGCGGCCCGGCGAGGCCGTCGGCGGCGGCAGGGTTGGCGAGCAGGAGCGTCGCTGCGAGAAGGGTGTGCATCATGGATCAGTACCTCAGTCGATGGCCGTGGTCGGCTCGATGACACGGAAAGCGGCCGGCGGGCTCGACAGCGTCGAGCCGTCCGGCGCCTGCGCCACGAGGCGCAGCTCGTAGTCCCCCGCCGGCAGCGCGGTCGGCTTGAATCCGAGGGCGAGCTGCCGGACCTCGCCCGTCTCCCCCGGCGCGGCCCCGAGCAGCCGGACGGCGACACCGCCCGGCACCGGGAAGCCGTTCGAATCGAAGACGAGGGCGCGCAGGCCGCCCGGCGGCTCGCTCCAGAACCCGCGTCCGATCAGGGTCGCCTCGGTGCCGCGCACGAAGCTCGGCGCGACCGACGGCAGGAAGCGCCGCTCGCCGAAGACGAACGGGTACGGGGCGCCGGAGGAGACGTCGCGGATCATGATCCGGCTCGACGACTCCTCCTCGCCCTCCTTCACGATCTCGGCGAAGATCGGCTGCAGCAGCGTCTCACCCCCCGGTCCGCCCGGGACCCGTAGCGTGCTGTTGCGCAGGCTCACCCGGCCGTCCTCGACGTTGCGCACCAGGGAGCGCACCTCGTACTCGCCGGCCGGCAGCTCGAGCTCGCCGTAGAAGACCAGCCCGCCCGCCTTGCTCGCCCGCATCACCACGTCCGGCACCAGGACGAAGTCGCGCCCCCAGCTCCCGGCCACCCGGCCGGCCTCGTCGAAGGCGTAGGCGAGCGCCTGCACCCGCGTCGTCTGCCAGTTGCGGGCGGCGAGCAACGAGACGGCGTCGACGTCGAGGACCACCGGCACCCGCATGCGCTCCCCCGCCATCACCTCGGCCGGCGACACCAGCACCCGGCAGCCGATCTCGTCGATCTCCCGGCCGGCCAGCACCAGCTCCGCGGTCGCCACCCGTCGCTCCTTCCAGTCCATCTCGCCGAACGGCTTCGGGGTGAAGTAGCCGGCGCGGTGGAACACCCGGGCGCCGGAAGGCACCCCGGCGTCCCCGGCGAGCTCGACCCGCAGATCACGGAACGAGCCGTCGGCCGGCAGCGGTGGGCTCTCGAAAGTCAGTACGTAGCTGACGCTCGTCTGCTCGAGCACCCTGCCCATCGCGCGGGAGAGATCGTTGTCCCCCTGGATCAACTCGCCCCCCGTCTCTTCCGCCATGAAGAACAGGGCCTCGCGGCGCGAGCGGCGGTTGCCGGTGTCGACGGTGCCGGTCGTCTCGATCGAGTGGATCGACCACCCCGCCTGCCGGAACTGCTCCACCGTCCGGTTCAGCTCGCTCAGGAGCCAGGCCGAGTTCTCCTCCTGGTAGGTGGTGGCCTCGAAGCCCCGGGAGAAGAGCACCAGGTACTTCGCGCCCTCGACCCAGCGCATCGCGTCCGCCAGGTCGCCGAGACTGGTCACCAGCGCCGACGCCTCGCTCGCCCGGATCTGGCGCATGTCGGTCTCGCCGATCACCACCATCGCCTCGATGCCGCCCAGGTCGCCCCCGCGTTTGCCGCTATCGGCGTTGTCTCCCAGAATCTCCATCGCGTCCTCGCCGCCGCTCCGCGTGCGCTCGGCGGCGACACCGACGTCGGTGATCCGGGCCTGCCAGTCGCCGACCCGAAGCCGGAGCGGGTCGGACGCGGCGGCGCTCGCCCCCTGCCCGTCGAGCTCGGCCAGCCGCTCGTCGTCCGAGCCCAGGAAGAGCGCCAGCTCGTCGAGGGCGCGCAGCGCCTGCTCGTGGTCGGGCGTGAAGCCGACCACCTCCGACAGCCCCTCGCGCATGTTGAAGATGGCGACGCCGACCAGGTCGCTCTCGTGGAGCCCCTCCCGGACG
>CAZLLV010000060.1:0-2795 GCA_964560325.1 uncultured Thermoanaerobaculia bacterium
GCGCGGCCACCGGCGTGGGCGGCATCCTCCGCGACATCTTCACCATGGGCGCGCGGCCGATCGCGATCCTGAACTCGCTGCGTTTCTCGCCGCCCACGGACCCGCGCAGCCGGCGCATCCTCGAGGGCGTAGTGGCCGGCATCGGCGGGTACGGCAACGCGTTCGGGTGCCCGACGGTCGGCGGCGAGGTGGTGTTCGAGGACTGTTATGCGGCCAACCCGCTGGTGAACGCCTTCTGCCTCGGCATCGTGAAGGCGGACGCGCTGTTCATGGCCCGGGCGGAAGGAGTGGGGAACACCGTCTTCTACGTCGGCGCCAAGACGGGGCGCGACGGGATCCACGGGGCGACGATGGCCTCGGACGTCTTCGACGACGAGACCGAGGCCAAGCGCCCGACGGTGCAGGTGGGCGACCCGTTCACCGAGAAGGTGCTGCTCGAGGCGTGCCTCGAGGCGATGCGCACCGGCGCCATCGTGGCGATCCAGGACATGGGCGCGGCCGGCCTCACCAGCTCCGCCTTCGAGATGGCCGAGCGCGGCGGCACCGGCCTCGCGCTCGACCTCGACAAGTTGCCGCTCCGCGAGGAGGGCCTCGGTCCGTACGAGATCATGCTCTCGGAGTCGCAGGAGCGGATGCTCCTGGTCGCCCGCCGCGGGCGCGAGGAAGAGGTCGAGCGGATCTACCGCCGCTGGGGCCTGGAGGTGGTGCCGATCGGCCGCGTGACTGCGGGCGGCCGCGCCGTCCTCTCCTGGCACGGCGAGACGGTCGCCGACCTGCCGGTCGCGGGGGTGACCGAGAACGCGCCGATGTACCGGCGGCCGGTGGCGCAGCCGAAAGACCTGGCGGTGCGCCAGGAGGCGCCCGAGGTGCCGGAGGTGGGGGACCCCACGGCGACGCTCCGCGACCTCCTCGACACGCCCGACTTCGGCTCCAAGCGCTGGATCTGGCGCCAGTACGACCACACGGTGCGGACCAACACCGTGCGCGGCCCGGGGAGCGACGCGGCGGTGCTGGTGCTCAAGGGGACCTCGTGCGGCATCGCGCTCGCGGCCGACGTCAATCCGGTCTACTGCTACCTCGACCCGCGCACCGGCGCCGCCCAGGCGGTCGCCGAGGCGGTGCGCAACCTCGCCTGCGTGGGCGCCGAGCCGCTCGGCATGACCGACTGCCTGAACTTCGGCAACCCGGAGCGGCCGGAGATCATGTGGCAGTTCCAGGAGGCGATCCGGGGCATGACCCAGGCCTGCCGGGCGCTCCAGGTGCCGGTCGTCTCCGGCAACGTGTCGTTCTACAACGAGACCGGCGAGAAGTCGGTGCACCCGGCGCCCAACGTGGCGGTGGTCGGCCTCATCCCGGACCTCGACGAGGTGCCGTACTCCTGGTTCGTCGGCGCCGGGCACCGGATCGTGCTGCTCGGCGAGAGCCGGGCCGAGTTCGGGGGCGCGGCCTGGCTGCGTCTCGCGCACGGGATCGAGCAGGGCGCGCCGCCGGCGGTCGACCTGGCCGCCGAGGCGCGGCTCGCCGACCTGCTGCGCACCCTCGTCTTCCAGGGCACGGCGAAGACCGCGCACGACCTGTCCGAGGGCGGGCTCGCGATGGCGCTCGCCGAGGCGGCGATGCCGCGCCGTCTGGGCGCCCGCGTCTCGGTGCCGCTCTCGCCCGCCGAGTTCTTCGCCGAGTCCCAGGCGCGCGCGCTCGTCGCCTGCGAGCCCGCCGCCCTCGACCGGGTGCTCCGGAGCGCCGAGCGCGCCGGCGTGCCGGCGGCCGAGATCGGCGAGGTGGGCGGCGCCGATCTCGAGATCGAGTGCGGCGGCGAGCGCTTCCGCACGCCGGTCGAGGATCTCGCGCGGGTCTGGGAGACGGCGCTGCCGCGGGCCCTGGGTCTCTGAGGCTCTCGAGGAAGGAAGCCGCGGCGCCAGGCGGATCGCCCGGCGCCGCGGTGGAACGGAGCGTCAGTCGAGGCCCAGCTCGCGCCGGGTCTGGGCCGCCATCTCCTCCGGAGTTACCTCGGTCTCGTCGAGGACCTCGCTCTCCGGGGCCTCCCGCCCCTCGCCCGGGTCGACCTCGCCCTCCGGGCCGACCGCCTCCAGCTCGTCGCGGGGGATCGGTTCCAACAGGAACTGCTCGACCCGGACGTGGTGGAGCCGGCCGGCCATCTCGGCGTAGGTCCGCCAGTGGTTCGGCCCGAAGTTGCGCACCCCGAGCTGGATGGCGGCGCCGGCCGCGATCGTGTAGGTGGTCCCGGCCGTCAGGAAGAGCTCCGTGCGGAGCTCGGTGGTGGTCCCCTTCTGCTCCACGGGAGCATAGTGCTCGCGGAAGAACCCGGGCGCCTGGACGATGAGGAAGGCGCGGGTCTGGAGGAGCCAGGCGGCGCCCCGTTGCCGCGTCAGGAGGTCGGTGGTGTACCGCATGGAGACCACGAAGCGCCGGGTCAGCCCGCGGGGCGCGGTGAAGTGCATGGCGTAGCCGCCCCCGGCCCAGCCGCGCACGTCGCCCTGGGGCGCCGCCGGCCTCTTGGTGCCGTACTGGAGGAGGGCCCAGCCCGTGGGGCTGGATCCAGTCCGCGGCGCGTACGCGGTCCAGAAGTGGGGGTTCCGCGGCGCCACGTGGTGCCAGCGGATCGGGTAGGGGGGGTAGAAGGCTGCCACCTCCACCAGGTCGAGGGATCCCTCGGCCAGCGGCGCGACCTCGGCTGTGACGAGGCCGGGCGGGGTTTCGGTGGGAGTGGTGAGGACGGGTTCGGACATCGCGGTCTCTCCTTTCGATGTCTCCGGGGGCCGAGCCCCGCGGAGGTC
>CAZLLV010000061.1:0-5347 GCA_964560325.1 uncultured Thermoanaerobaculia bacterium
GATGACCGCGAGCGCCCGGCGCGCGAGCAGCCCTTCGAGGAGCGAGACGGCGAGCGCCGCGCCCTCCTCCGGGTCGGTGCCGGAGCCGAGCTCGTCGAGCAGGATCAGGCTCTCGGGCCCCGCCGCCTCCCACGCCTCGCGCAGGCGCAGCAGCCGGCCGCTGAAGGTCGAGCGGTCGGCGAGGAGATCCTGCTCGTCGCCGACGGTCGCCACCACGGCGCCGAAGAGCGGCAGCCGGCTGCCGGCCGCGACCGGCACCGGCAGGCCGCACTGGGCGGCGAGCGCCAGCAGGCCGACCGTCTTGAGCGCCACCGTCTTGCCGCCGGCGTTCGGGCCGGTGATCACCAGGCTGCGCGTCTCGGGGTCGAGGTCGACGTCGAGCGGCACCACCTCGCCGCGGTGGCCGGCGTGTCCGAGGGCGCGCTCGCGCAGATCGGCGAGCTCGGGCGCGAGCAGCGGGTGGCGGGCCTCACGGAGCGCCAGGTGGCCGGGCGGCGCCGGCTCCGGCAGCCGCCCTTCCACGCGCTGGCCGAGCCGCACCGACGCCTGGAGCAGGTCGAGCCCGGCGACGAAGCGCACGTGCGCCTCGATCTCCGGCAGCACCTCGCGCGCCGCCTCGGCCAGCTCCGCCAGGATCCGCCGACGCTCTTCGTCCTCGTCCTCGACCGCCTGCTGGAGGGTGTTGTTCTCCTCGACCGTGTCGAGCGGCTCGAAGAAGAAGCTCTTGCCGCTGCCCGAGCGCCCGTGGGTGAGCCCTTTCAGCCGGCCGCGCGAGCCGGACTGGAGGACCACCACCAGCCGCCCCTCGCGCATCGGGATCGTGTCCTCGGAGAGGTCGCCCTGGTGGCGCTCGACGAACTCGCCGAGACGCTGGTACAGGTGATCGCGGGTGGTGCGGATGCGCCTCCGCAGCTCGGCGAGGCGCGGGCTCGCATCCTCGCGCACGTCGCCGCGGCGGTCGAGGGCGGAGCCGATTCGCTCGACCAGCCCGGAGAGGTCGGCGAGGGCCGCCGCCTCGCGGTCGAGCGCGGGGGCCGGCGGGTCGGCCTCGGCGATCCGCTCGGCGGTGGCGCGGGCGTCCCGCAGGAGGTCGGCGAGGCGGACGAGGTCGGTGCCGGCCAGTCCCTCCAGGGTCGAGCGGAGGCGGGTGACGAGATCTTCGAGCGAGAAGTCGACGTCGCCGACCAGCGGGCGGGTGCCGAGCAGCCGCTGGGCCTCCTCGAAGCGGTGGCGGCGGGCGGCGAGATCGTCCTCGGCGGCCGCCGGCTCGAGCGCCAGAACCCGGTCGCGGCCGAGGTCGCTCACCGCCAGCTCGGCGGTCATCGCGAGCAGGGCGTCGAGCTCGAGCGCGTGGACGGTGGCGGGCGAGGCGATCATCGGGTCGACAGGTCGAAGGTGGGTCCTGAAACGACGAACGGGAGCAAGGGGGTGTGCCCCCTGCTCCCGTGGAATACGCCGCGATGTGAGCGCGGTGGTGACGTCAGGCCAGACCCTGGCGCCGCTCCTCGGCGAGCTTACGCAGGATCTTCTTCTTCGCCTGCAACGTCTTGCGCTTGCGCTTGACCGACGGCTTCTCGAAGTGCTGGCGCTTCTTGAGCTCGGTCAAGACTCCAGCCTTCTCCACCTTGCGCTTGAAACGGCGCAGGGCGCTCTCGAAGCTCTCGTCGTCGCGTACTTGAACTGCCGGCATGGTACGAATCACCTCACTTTGCTGGGGCGTTGTGTTCGGCGGGCCGGGCGCCGCCTCCGGCGTGGCTCGCCCGGCCGAACCGGCCCATTCTGTCGCAAACGGGCCGCCCGGTCAAGTCACCCGGCGGCTTCGTCCTCGCCGCCGGCGGCCGGCTTCGGCACCGCGTTCCAGTTGGTGTCGTAGACCTCCAACCGGCCGTTGCGCTCGCGGAACATCACGCTCGCCGCGTCGCCGTCGGGGCTCTTCGGGTAGTACCAGGCGGCCCGGCCCACGTCGTCGAAGCTGCGCCGGTTGCGGGGGTTGGTCTTGCCCAGGATCTCTTCGACCTGGGCCTCGGTCATCCCTTCCTCGACCTGCGAGAAGCGCTCCTCGTCCATGTAGCGCAGGCGCTCGGCCTCGGCCTTCGCCTCGAGCACGTTCGGGTGCTCCGGCGCGTAGGCGAGGATGTTGTCGTACATCGAGATGGCGCGCGCGTAGTCGCCGCCCTCGGTGATGTACTCGCGAGCGAGCACGATGTCCTCGTCCACCTTCATGGTGATGGCGGCCTGGGTCACCTCCGGGATCGGCTCGCCCTCGATCGGCGGGTCGGCGTTGATGAACTCGGTGAGCGCCTCGTTGAGGGCGCCCGCCTTGTCGGTCAGCTCGGCGTCCTTCTGCTCGATCTGGGTGCGCAGCTCGGTCGGGTCGGCCGCCTCGCCCTCCGGCGGATCGCCGGCCCCGGCCTGGGCCAGCCGCTCTTCGAGGTCGGCGAGCTCCTGCCGGACCTGTTGCAGCTCCTGCTGCTGCTGCTCGAGCTGTTCGAGCCGTGTCGAGCGCTCGGCCTGCGCGACCGCGGCTTCGTCGTCGCCGGTCGAGCAGGCGGTGAGCGGGAGCAGGGTCAGGGCCGCGGCGACCGCCAGCGCGGCGGCGCGGGCGCCCGGAATGCGTACGATGCGGTTCATCGTGCGGTCTCCTCTTGCGGTAGATGTCACGAAGGAGGACCGTACCATACCGCCGCGGCGTCGGGCCACGACCGCGCGCGCCCCCGGCGCGGACCGGCCGGGCGACTGGAAACCCTTTCCCCACAGGGCTTTTCGCCGCTCCTCCCGCCTTGACACGGCGAGGGCGGGGGAGAATAATCGAGCACCTTCGGCAACGAGGGATCGATGCCGGTGTGAACGACGGGCCAGGGCGCCGACTCGGGCGCCGGTCCGGCCACCGGTCGATCAGCCGTCCGGGAGGGCCCTGAACTATGGCGCGCGGCGACACGATTCGAGAGCTCGACGAACAGATGGCCACGCTGGTGCGGCGCGCCGTCGACGACCTTCGCGTCCAGGTGCGGAGCCGCCTGGAGGAGGCGACCGCGGAGCTTCAGCGGCGGCTCGGCGAGGTGGCCCCCGACCTGCCCGAGTCGTTCATCAGCGACGAGCACGTCCGCCGCATCGCGGACGAGGTGGCGCGCCCCACGACCGAGGCGCTCGACGAGGCGCGGGCGGGCGGCGAGGCCGCCGGCCGCGCGCAGGCGCACGGCGAGCTCCGCGCCGCTCTCGCCGAGATCGACCGGGCGCGCGGTCAGGCCGACGTGCTCGCCGCGCTGCTCGATGCGGTCGGCCGCTACGCCCAGCGGGCGGTGGTCCTGCTGGTGCGCGACGGCCGCCTCGGCGGCTGGGGCGCGCGCGGCTTCGAGAGTGACGACGACACGATCCGCGGAGTCTCGCTCGGCGCCGAGCAGGAGCCGTGGTCCACGCTCCACGCCGGCGGCCCGGCGCGGGTGCTGCCGTCCGCCGGCTCCGCCGGCCTGGTGAGCCAGCTCGACAGCCCGCTCGCCGACCAGGCGTACGCCGTGCCGATGGTCCTGCGCGACCGGGTGGCGGCGGTCGTCTACGCCGACCGCGCCGGCGAAGCCGGCCGCCTCGACGTCGACGCGGTGCAGGTGCTCGTCTACGCCGCCGCCCTCGCCCTGGAGACGCTCACCTTCCGCGAGCGGGAGCAGACCGCCACGCTCCGGCCCGCCGAGCGGCCGGCCGGCGCGGAGGCCGCCCCCGCCGAGAGCGCCGCGGCGCTCGGTGCGGCGGACGCCGGCGAGCCCTCCGGCATGGCGGGCGCGACGGAGCCGGCGGCCGACTGGACGCCGCCCTCCCCGCCCCCGGCCGAGGCGCCGGAGGAGATCGCGGCCGCTCCCGAGGAGGCGTTCGACCTGGGGGCTCCGGACGAGGACGGGCCGGTGCGCGTCGACGTCGAGGAGGAGCCGGAGATCTACGACCTGTCGGACGACACCGAGCTCGAGCTGGAGGACATCGAGGTCGAGGAGCCGCAGACCGAGGTCGAGATCGAAGCGCTGCCGCCGGAGGAGGCCCTGGCGTTCCAGGACGAGCCGGGGGAGATCCCGACCCGCGAGTACGACTACCCGCGCGAGCCCGACGACGAGGAGGAGGACGACTTCGGCGGCGGCGTCGTGACCGAGGAGACGGGCGCGACCGAGGAGACGGTCGACGCTTCGGCCTTCGAGGAGGCGACCTTCGACGATGCGCCCGAGCTGGAGCCCGAGGAGGAGCCGGTGCCGTCCGCCGAGACGGTGGCGTGGTCGCCGCAGCCGGTTCCGGCCGACGACGAGGAAGCGCCGGAGGAGCTCGTCGGCGCCGAGCCGGAGGTCGAGGAGCCGGAGGTCGAGCTCGAGGACCGTCCCGAGGCGGGCGCCGTCCCGCCGCCCGCCCCCACGCCCCCGTCGGCCGCCGGCCCGGTCGAGCCGCCGGCCGGCGTCGAGGGTCCGGGCTGGGCCTTCTCGGCCCCCCAGGAGACGGTGTCGAAGGACGAGGAGGCGGCCCACGAGGAGGCCCGGCGCCTGGCGCGGCTGCTGGTCTCCGAGATCCAGCTCTACAACCAGGACGAGGTCGAGGAGGGCCGCCGCAACCGGGACATCTACGAGCGGCTGCGCGACGACATCGACCGCTCGCGCCAGCTCTACGAGGACCGGGTCGACTCGGGCGTGCGGGAGAACACCGATTACTTCTACCAGGAGCTGGTGCGTCAGCTCGCGGCGGGGGACGCGAAGGCGCTCGGCATCTGAGCTTCGAGGGCCTGGAGAGATCGGTCGGCGCGACCGGGCGGCGCCGTGGCACGTATACTGTAGGGAACAGTCGGCGCGGGGGGCGAACAGGAATTTCCGGGGGACGGAAAGGTCTTGGTTCGATCGTGGACGTCAGGTTGCGCAGTCTCCTCGGGGCGAGCTTGCTGCTGGCCGCGGTCCTCGTCCTGATCAGCCTGGAGCTCGAAGGGGCGGCGGGCCCTGCCACCTCCGCCGCGTCCGGGCTCGCGGAGACGGCCGCCCGCGTCGATCCCGGCCCCTTCGCCGATCCCGTCGATCCCGCCTTCGAACCGGCCGCGCGCGCCCTGCGCGACCGCCGCTGCGGCGAGGCCCAGGAGGCGCTCGATCCGCTCCTCGATCCGCAGAGCCGTTCCGACCGCCCCGGCCAGGTCCGCTTCGCCCGCCTCGTCAGCGGCCTCTACGCGCACGCCTGCGAGGACGTCGAGCTGGCCCAGGAGCGACTCGCCGCCGCCGCCGAGCCCGGCGCGGTGCTCGAGGATTGGCGCCTCTACCTGCTCGCCCAGAGCGCCCACGCCCGCGAGGACGAGGAGGTCGCCGAGAACGCCCTGGCGGCGCTCCTGGCCGACCACCGG
>CAZLLV010000062.1:0-2998 GCA_964560325.1 uncultured Thermoanaerobaculia bacterium
GCAGCTCCAACGTCTCCCGGAACCGCCCCTGCAGCCGGGCCGCCTCCAGTACCCGCACGACGTCGGCCGATCCTTCGTGGAAGGGGGCCCAGCGCACGACGAGCTGTAGCTCTCCCTCGTACCGCTCGAGGAGCTGCTCGACCGCCGGCGAGAAGACCGCGCACGTCTCGCAAGCGGGGTCGGTGAACTCGACCAGGTAGACGCGGGCGTCTTCGGCGCCGATCACGGGCGAATGGGGGCGCACGAAGAGCTCCGCCCGCTCCTGGGCGAGGAAGCCGAGGCGTTCGTCCCGCTGACCGCGGTACCACCAGGCGGCGAGGAGGAAGGCGAGCACGAGGGCGATCGAGCTGACGACGAGCAGAGAGCGTTTCACGGGCGAGTCCTCCGGTGGGCGGCGAGCAAGAAGCCGATCAAGGCGGTGAAGGCGAGAAGAGAGAGCAGCGGGATCGAGAAGACGCCGAAGAGCTCGATGTACTCCTCGGTGCACGAGACGCCCCGGGTGCAGGGCTGCAGGCTCTCCGGCACCACACCGGCGTAGATGAGGTTGTGGTAGCCGGCGATCAGCCAGCCGATCCCCGCGAGGGGCAGCGCATAGCGCACCGCGCCGCGGTCCGCCGCGAACAGGCCGACGGCCAGGACCACCACCAAGGGAAAGAGAAAGATGCGCTGGTACCAGCACAGCACACAGGGGGCGAAGCCCATGACGAAGCTGAAGAACAGGCTGCCGGCGGTGGCGACGGCGGCCACGAGCCACGCCGCGAAGAGCAGCCACGCATCCCGGTCGCCGCCCTTCGGCGCCTCGCAGTCGGCGCGCGCCCCGCAGCGGGGGGATCGCTTCGTCATCATCGGTACACCTCCATCGCTCATTCTTTCCGGTCGGCGGCGCTTGCAACGGTCCCGCGTGTCGCACGGTCAGCTCGACCGGCGGCCCCCGGCGCGTCACTCCCACGAAAAAAAAGCGGCGGCCCCTTTCGGAACCGCCGCTTCGTGTTTCCGCCGATCAGGCGCGGATCACTCGGACTCGACCGCTTCCTGCGGCAGCGCCCGGATGTCCTCGTCGGAGAAGTCGAAGAAGAGCTCCTCTTCCTCCTCCGGGATGGCTTCGTACTCCTCCTCCTCGAGGTGGAACTGGTGGTAGAAGTCCATTCCGGTGCCGGCCGGGATGAGCCGGCCCACGATGACGTTTTCCTTGAGGCCCCGCAGGTAGTCGACCTTGCCGCTGATCGACGCCTCGGTGAGCACCCGGGTGGTCTCCTGGAAGCTCGCGGCCGAGATGAAGCTGTCGGTCGACAGCGACGCCTTGGTGATGCCGAGGAGCAGCGGGCGGCCGATGGCGGCCTGGCCGCCGGCGGCGATGACCCGCTCGTTCTCCTCGGAGAAGCGCCACTTGTCGACCTGCTCGTCGACCAGGAACTCGGTGTCGCCGACCTCCTCGATCTTCACCGACCGCATCATCTGGCGAACGATCACCTCGATGTGCTTGTCGTTGATCTGGACGCTCTGGGAGCGGTAGACCTCCTGGATCTTGTCCACGAGGTAGCGCTGGAGCTCCTTCTCGCCGAGCACCTGGAGGATGTCGTGCGGGTTGATCGGGCCGTCGATCAGCGGTTCGCCGGCCTCCACCCGCTCGCTCTCCTGCACGTTGACGTGGATCGACCGGGGCACCGAGTACTCGCGCGTCTCGCCGCTGTCCGACTCGACGTGCACCTTGCGCATGCCCTTGACGATCTCGCCCAGGTGGACGGTGCCGGAGATCTCGGTGATGATCGCCGGCTCCTTCGGCGTGCGGGCCTCGAACAGCTCCACGACACGGGGAAGACCGCCGGTGATGTCCTTGGTCTTGGTCGTCTCGCGCGGGATCTTGACCAGCGTCTCGCCAGGGGACACCTTCTGCTTGTCCTGCACCACCAGGTGGGACCCGGCGGGCAACAGGTAGCGGCGCTCCGCGTCGCCCTTGCCGCGGACGAGGATCGCCGGCACCCGCTTCTCGGCCGCCGTCGCCTCGACGATGATCTTCTGCGAGAGGCCGGTGACCTTGTCGGTCTCCTCCCGGACGTTCTCGCCCTCGACGATGTCCTGGAACTCGACGGTACCGGCGAGCTCCGAGAGGATCGCGGAGGTGAAGGGGTCCCACTCCACCAGGTCGGTGCCGGGCTCCACCTTGTCGCCCTCGTGCACCTGGAGATGCGAGCCGTAGGCGAGCGCGTAACGCTCCTTCTCGCGGCCCTTCTCGTCGACGATCAGCAGCTTGCCGGCGCGGTTGATCACGACCAGCTCACCCTTCTTCGACTCGACCGTGGCGACGTTCAGGAACTTCACCAAGCCCGGGTTCGAGGAGGTGTGCTTCGACTGCTCGGAGACGCGCGACGCGGTACCGCCGTAGTGGAAGGTCCGCATCGTGAGCTGCGTGCCCGGCTCGCCGATCGACTGGGCGGCGATGACGCCGACCGCCTCGCCGATCTCGACCATCTTGCCGGTCGCGAGGTTGCGCCCGTAGCAGGACGCGCACGCACCGCGGCGCGCCTCGCAGGTCAGCACCGAGCGGATCTTCACCTTCTCGACGCCCGCGGCCTGCGTGGCGCTCGCCAGCTCCTCGGAGATCTCCTCGCCGATGGCGATGATCTTGTCGCCGGTCATGTGGTCGTAGACATCTTCCTGCGCCGTACGGCCGACGATACGGTCGCGCAGCGCCTCGAGGATCTCGCCGCCCTCCATGATCGCGGCCACCGTGATGCCGTCGATGGTGCCGCAGTCGGTCTCGTTGATGATCACGTCCTGCGCCACGTCGACCAGGCGGCGGGTCAGGTAGCCGGAGTCGGCGGTCTTGAGCGCCGTGTCGGCCAGCCCCTTGCGGGCGCCGTGGGTGGAGATGAAGTACTGGAGCACCGAGAGGCCCTCGCGGAAGTTCGCGGTGATCGGCGTCTCGATGATCTCGCCCGACGGCTTCGACATCAGGCCGCGCATGCCGGCGAGCTGGCGGACCTGCTCGCGCGAGCCT
>CAZLLV010000063.1:0-2509 GCA_964560325.1 uncultured Thermoanaerobaculia bacterium
GGCCGACGGCTCGATCGTGGTTCGGGCGTTCGGCGAGGTCGGCGAGCCGTGCCGGATCGATGCCTTGAACGCCGGCGGGTCTCCCTCTCGAGTCGAGATCGCCCGCCGCAGCCGGTGCGGCCTGTGTGACCGGCACTCGGACGGGGCGGTGAGCTGTCGCGACGCGGGCTCCCCGATGGTGATGGAGCCCCCGGCGGCGGATCTACGGTTCACCGGCATCTCGGGCTATTCGAACGACCTCTGCGGCATCCTGGAAGACGGCACTCTCTCCTGCCAGGGCGGCCCGCCGCCGATCGAGCGCGCGCGCTTCACCCCCTACGCCTGCCGCACCGAGATCGCCGAGACCCTCGAGGGCTGGCAGGGCGACGGCTGCCATCCGCTCCAGCACGGCTTCCCGAGCGCCTGCGCCTGCACCGAGGACGTGCAGTGCGCGCCGGGGGAGGTCTGTCTCGTCGAGAGCGGGCGGTGCGGCGACCCGGCCGGCGCCGAGATCGCCTGCCTGGCCGCCGAGGACGGAAGCTGCCCGCCGGGGCGGACCTCGCTCGACGGCGCCTGCGCTCCGAGCTGCTCCGGTGACGCCAAGTGTTCCGGAGCCGCGGTCTGCGACGGCGGCCTGTGCCGGCCGCCGCACGGCATCCCGTTCGCCGAGCAGATCGTCTGGGGTATGGACCACGTGCCGGTCCCGCGCCACACGATCAACACCTACGCGCTCTCCGACTTCGAGGCGACCTTGCTGCTCAAGGCGAGCGTCTACGTCCAGGCGTCGTTCAAGCTGTTCGGCAAGGCGAAGGTCTGGTCCCTGCTCGACTTCGCGGACGCCTGGGACCTCGGCTCGACCTACAAGGGCTGGTACCAGCCCGGGCTCTCCGCCCGCTACGACCACGAGTGCGGCGCGCCGCACCTGCCGTGGGCGGTGACCAACCACTTCCCGTCCTCGCCGACCGCGGAGCCCGGACTGCACTCGGCGACCAACGCTCTCGGCGTCGCGGGCTCCCGCCACTGCGGACCGCTCCAGGGCGGCGGCGTCTGCCGCTACCCCCAGCCGCCGGCCGCCGACGCCGGCGACGTCGGCGGGCTGATCCGCTGGTGCCGGGATGACCTGCCCGAGCACGCCGAGGACCCGCAGTCGCCCTCGAACGACGACGTCGCCAGCGGCATCGTCTTGACCGCCGAGTGGGGCAAGGCGGTCGGGCTCGATCTGTGGGTGGAGAACCAGCTCTGTGTCGGCGGCCAGACCTGGGACCAGTGGCTGGAGGGGCTGGCGCCGACCTACGGTGCCGATGGCTCGATCCTCGACGGGGGCAGCCTCGACGGAGCGACGTGCGCCTATGACGACCCCGTTACCGGCAAGCCCTACGAGTTCGAGTGCTCGGAGCTGGCGGAACGGATGCTCGCGATCTGGGGCTGCACCGACGCCGGTGCGCAGTGGGCGGTCCACGTCGCCTCCCGCCCCGGCGTGACCAGCTCGTGGGACTCGGTCGCCGGGCGCAACGTGCTCGACCTCGACAGCATCTTCCTGCCGGTGCCCGAGCCGGCGCCGTGGGTCGACGACGGCGGCTTCCCCTACACCTGGGAGAACGTGCGGTCCGCGGTGCGGACACCGTTCGTGCGCCTGTGGCTGGAGCGGGTCGGCTACTGCTTCGACCGGCGGTTCGAGGATCCCGCCGAGGTCGCCTGCGAGTGCGGGTCGGACGCCGACTGCGCAACCGAGCGTGGCGAGCGCTGCCGGCAGGGCCGCTGCGAGCGGTCGCGCGTCTACGACGGCGAGGGCGAGTGCCTACGGCCGGGGTGTCAACCGGTCTTGGAGGCGCGCCAGTGCCCGATCGTCCGCCTGCGGCTCGACGCCGGACCGTGCTGCGGCGACGGCATGGTCCAGCAGACCGCGACCTACCGGGAGGAGTGCGATCCGGGAGCCGGCTCCGGCGGCGGCTGCGATGCGCGCTGCCGCTCGACCGGGAGGCGGGGAGCGTGCTGCCTGGTGCCGGGGCTCTGCCTCGAGGACGTTCCAGCCACCGATTGCCGGGGCAGCTTCCACCCCGGGCTCCGCTGTGCCGACGCCGCCTCCTGCGGGCCCGCCGGCGGGCCGGTGACCGGAGCCTGCTGCGACCCGCTCGCCGGCTGCCGCGACGGCGTCGTGGCCGCCGGCTGCCGGCGCGGAACCTGGAGTCCGGGCCTGCTCTGCTCGGACCTCGACGGCTGTGACGCCGGGCTCACCGGCGCCTGCTGCCAGGGTCCGGACCGCTGCCGGGACGGCGTGACGCCCGCCGCGTGCACGGACGGCGCCTTCTACCCGGGGCGGGCCTGCCACGAGCTGGACGGCTGCCGCGCGATCGCCGGCGCCGGCTGCACCCCGGCGCCGCCCGGGATGGTCGCCTGGTGGTCCTTCGACGACGGCGACGCGCCGGTGGTGCTCGAGCGCCGCTCGGGAGCGAACGGCGAGCTGGAGAACGGCGCCGCGACGGCGCCAGGGCGGGTGGGGGCGGCGCTCGCGCTCGACGGCGTCGACGAC
>CAZLLV010000064.1:0-21553 GCA_964560325.1 uncultured Thermoanaerobaculia bacterium
ACCGCCTCGTAGCTCGGCGACCGCCGCGGCCACACCGGCCATCGTGGGCGCCTCGAACACCTGGCGCAGAGGCAGCTCGACCCCGAACAGCTCCCGCAGGCGCGAAACCAGTCGCGTCGCCAGCAGAGAGTGGCCGCCGAGCTCGAAGAAGTCGGCGTCCGGACCGAGGCCCTCCGGCGGGACCTCCAGCTCCAGGAGGTCCGCCCAGACTCCCGCCAGGATCTCCTGGAGCGGACTCCGTCCCGAGGTGCCGCCGGCTCCCCCGGCCTCGGCCGCCGCCGTGGGGGCGAGGGCGGCCAGGGCGCGCCGATCGACCTTGCCGTTCGGGTCGAGGGGGAGCCGGTCCAGGAGGACGAAGGCCGAGGGCACCGTGTAGGCCGGCAACCGGCCCGCCAGGTGCGCCCGGAGGTCGGTGGGGGAAAGGTCGCCGGCGGTGCGGGTGCCGACCGGCACGGCGTAGGCGACCAACCGCTTGGTGCCCGCGGCGTCCTCCCGCGCCAGCACCACCACCGCCTCGACCTCCGGGTGGGAGGCGATCGCCGCCTCGACCTCGCCGAGCTCGACGCGGAATCCCCGCACCTTGACCTGCCGGTCGCGCCGGCCGAGGAACTCGAGGGTGCCGTCGGCCCGCCAGCGCGCGAGGTCGCCGGTGCGGTAGAGGCGCTCCCCCGGGAACGCGGGTGACGGGTGGGGGACGAAGGCCGCCGCGGTGCGGGACGGCCGGCCCAGGTAGCCCCGCGCCAGACCGTCGCCCGCGGCGTACAGCTCCCCCGGTACGCCCGTCCCGACCGGGACCAGGCGGGGGTCGAGGAGCATCACCCGGCCGTCGGCGATCGGCCGGCCGATCGGGACCGGGCTCGCCACGTCCCCCGGCGTGGCCATGGCATGGCAGGCGGTGAAGGTGGTGTTCTCGGTCGGCCCGTAGCCGTTGATCACCCGCACCCCGGGTAGCTCCGCCAGCACCCTCCGGACGTGGGCCGGGGAGAGGACGTCGCCGCCGGCCAGGAGCTGGCGGACGCCGGCCAGGTCGGCCAGGCGCTCGTCGACCATCTGGTGGAAGAGGCCGGCGGTGAGCCAGAGGGTGGTGGCTCGGGCCGCGGCGATCGTGCGCCCGAGCTCGCCCAGCCCCGCCTTCCCCGCCGGCGCCAGCGCCAGCCGTCCGCCGTGGAGGAGCGGCCCCCAGAGCTCCAGGGTGGCAGCGTCGAACGACGTGGGGGCGAGCTGGAGGAAGGTCTCTCCGGCGTCGAAGCGTGCGAAGTCGGCCTCCAGGACCAGCCGCGCCACCGCCCGATGCGGCACCACCACGCCCTTCGGCCGCCCGGTCGAGCCCGACGTGTACATGACGTAGGCCGCGCTCTCGGGGGCGACGGTGGCGGCCGGCGGGCCTCCCTCGCCGGGGCGGCGGCCGGCGAGCCCCTCCCGTACCTCGTCCAGCAGGACCACCGTGCCCCCGAAAGACCCGGTCCCCGGGGCGAGGATCTCGGGAAAGGCGGCGGCGAGGTGGCGGTGGGCGAGCACCACGGGCGCCGCCGTGTCGGCGAGCATGAACGCCACCCGGTCGCGCGGATAGTCCGGATCGATCGGGGCGTAGCAGGCGCCGGCCTCGACCACCGCCAGGGTCGCCACCACCATCTCCACCGACCGGTCGAGCAGGAGGCCCACGGCGTCCCCCGGCCGGACCCCGAGGCCCCGGAGCTCCGCAGCCAGCCGGTGCGCACGGTCGGCCAGCGTGCGGTAGCTCACGGCCTCGCGACCGGCCTCGAGAGCGATGGCGTCGGGCCGCAGGCGCGCCTGGTGCTCGAAGTGCTCCGGCAGCGTGGCGTCGCGGGGATACCGGCTGGCCGCGCCGGCCCATTCCTTCAGCACCTGGTGGCGCTCCGCCTTCGCCAGGAGCGGCAGGCGCCACACCGGCAGTCCGGGTTCCTCCATCGCCGCATCGAGGAGCCGCAGCAAGCCGCCGGTGATCCGCCGCACGGTCGTCTCGTCGAACAGGTCCCGGTCGTACTCCAGGGCGCCGGTGAAGCGGTCGCCGCGATCCAGGAGGTGGATGATCAGGTCGAACTTCGCCGTCTGGGTGGCCCCCTCGACCAGCTCTCCCTCGAGGTCGGGCAGGCGGATCCCGGCCGATGCGCCCTCCTGCAGGGCGAACAGCGCCTGGAGCGGCGGCGCGGTGCCCGCGGTGCGGTCCAGCCCGCCGGCCTTCACCAGGCTCTGGAACGGGAGCTCCTGGTGGGCGATCGCGTCGACCGCGTCGCTCGCCACCCGGGTCAGGACCTCGCGGAAGGCCTCTCCGCGCGCGAGGTCGGTGCGCAGGATCAGGGTATTGACGAAGAAGCCGATCAGGCCCTCGGTCTCCACCCGGTCCCGGTTGGCGACCGGAAAACCCGACACCACGTCGGTGCGACCGGCGTACCGGCCGAGGAGCACCTGGACGGCGGTGGCCAGAACGGCGAAGGTGGTGACGCCCTCCCGCCGCGCCAGGGCCCGCAGACGCCGCGTCCACTCCTCGCCGATCGCCACCGGGACCCAGCCGCCCCGGCCGTTCGAGGCCACGGGACGCGGGCGGTCCGTCGGCAGCTCCAGGCGCGGTGCCCCCGCCAGGCGAGCCCGCCAATACCCCTCCAGTGCCGCGAGCCGCTCGCCCGACAGCTCCCGGCGCTGGGCGATCGCGTAGTCGGCATACTGGACCGGCAGGGGCGGCAGCCGGTGCGGCTCGCCGGCCACCGCGCTGCCGTAGATCGCCTGGAGCTCGTTCAGCATCACCCGGAGGGACCAGCCGTCGGAGACCACGTGGTGCAGGGTGGCGACCAGGGCGTGCTCCCGGGAGGCGAGGCGCACGAGCGTGTAGCGCAGGAGCGGCCCGGTCTCGAGGTCGAATGGGCGCGAGGCCTGCCGCGCAGCCAACCGGTGGGCCTCGCTCTGCCGCCGGCCCGCCCCGGCCGGGATCGCCGCCAGGTCGACCACCGGCAGGGCCACGGGAACCGGCGGCTCCACCCACTGCATGGGCGCGTCGCCGACCACGCCGAGGCGTGTGCGGAGCGTCTCTTGGCGCCGTGCCAGCTCGGTCAGGGCGGCGGCCAGCACCGCCGGGCGGAGCCGCCCGCGCAGCCGCACCACGCCGGGTACGTTGTAGGCCGCCGAGGCGGTGTCGAGACGGTACAGCAACCAGAGTCGCTCCTGGGCGAACGAGAGCGGGAACGGACCCGCCGGCCGGGCGCCCGCACCGGACGGCCGGCGCGCGGTGGCCACGGAGTGGTCGACCGCCCGGGGCGCCTCCTCGAGCTCCGCGGCCACCAGCGCCACGGTGCGCAGGTCGAACAGGCGCCGCAGGGGGAGCTCCCGGCCCAGCTCCGAACGGATCCGCGCCACCAGGCGCACGGCGGTGAGCGAGTGGCCGCCCAGCTCGAAGAAGTCGTGATCCGGGCCGACGGCGCCGGCCCCCAGGAGCTCTTCGAAGAGAGCGGCGAGATGCCTCTCGGTCGCGGTCCCGAGCGCGCGGGTCGCCACCGGTGCGGCGGCGACCGGTGGACGCTGCTTGGCGAGACGGCGGCGGTCGAGCTTCCCGGCGGCGGTGCGCGGCAGCTCCGGGACGACCCGGAAGAGGGACGGAACGAGGTAGTCGGGGAGGAGGCTTTCGAGGCTCCGCCGCAGCTTCGGAGCGTCGACCTCGTGGCCGTCCTCCGGCGCTACCCAGGCCACCAGGTGCACGTCGCCCGCCGCGTCCGCGGCCGCGTCCACCACCGACTCCCGAACCTCGGGCAACCGATTCAGGGCGGCCTCGACCTCCCCCGGCTCGATGCGGAAGCCCCGGACCTTGACCTGCCGATCGATGCGACCCAGGTACTGCAGGCGGCCGTCGGGGAGCCAGCGCACCAGGTCGCCGGTGCGGTAGGTCCGGCCGGCCGGCGCCGGGACGAAGCGCTCGGCGGTCCAGGCCGGCCGGCCCAGATAGCCGCGGGCCACCCCCACGCCGTCGATGCGGAGCTCGCCGGGCACGCCCAACGGCACGGGCCGGAGGTCGCGGTCGACGACGCTCGCACGCCGTCCGGCGATCGCCCTCCCGATGCTCACCGTCGCGGCACCGGCCTCCAGCTCTCCAGCGGTCGAGGTCACGGCGCACTCGGTGGGGCCGTAGACGTTGAACATCCGTCGCCCGCGCGCCCAGGCCTCCGGCAGCTCCGGCGCGCACGCCTCCCCCGCGACCGCGAGGCGCGTGAGGTCCGGCAGGGCGCGCGCGTCCGGGTCCGACGGCATCAGGGCGAGGCTCGAGGGGGGCAGCTTGAGGCAGGTGATCCGCCACGCGGCGAGCAGGTGGGCGAAGCCCGGGCCCGGAATCCTCTGCTCCCGCCGCGCCAGAGCCAGCGTGGCGCCCGCGGCCAGCGTCGCCCCGATCTCCGACAGCGAGGCGTCGAAGACCAGCGGCGCAAACTGGAGGACGCGATCTCCGGGCCGCAATCCCAGCCGTGCGGCCTGCGCCCGGGCAAGCGCGGCGAGCGCTCCGCGAGCGACCGACACGCCCTTCGGCTGCCCGGTGGACCCCGAGGTATGGACGACGTAGGCGAGCGCCGCGGCGCCCGGCCGGGACGGTGGCCGGTCTGCCTCGGACCGCTCCCTGGCGCTCGCCCGCTCGTCCAGGGCGAGGACCGGGAAGGCTCCCAGCCGGAGCGCCGTCGCGGTCCGCCGCCCGACCACCGCCGCCGCCGGGCGTGCGTGGGCGATCACCGCGGCCAGGCGTTCCGGCGGCTGACGCGGATCGAGGGGGAGATACGCGGCCCCGGCCTCGAGGATGCCCAGCAGGGCCTCGGCCACCCCGAAGGGCTCGTCGAGGAGCACCGCGACCCGGTCCTCGGCGCCGATTCCCGCCCGCTCGAGACGGGCGGCCAGGTCCGAGGCACGGCGGACCAGCTCCCGGTAGGTGATCCGCTCCTCGTCCTGCTCGACCGCCACCACATCGGGCATCCGCGCGGCGTGGGTCCGTACCGTCGTGACCAGGGGCTCGACCGCCGTCGCCTCCGCCGGGAGAGCGGCACCGCCGCCCTCGGCTCCCCACTCGACCTCCAGCAGGTGGCGTTCGGCGGAGCCGAGGAGCGACAGCTCGGAGAGTGGTCGGGCCGGCGCCGCGAGGGCTCCGTCGAGGAGGGTTTCGAAGTGCTTCCAGAGCCGCCGGATCGTCGCGTGGTCGAAGCGGTCGACGGAGTAGATGACGACCCCGGCGAGGCGGTCCCCTTCGTCGGCCAGATCCACCGTCAGGTCGAACTTCGCGGTCCCGGTGAGCACCCCCGCGAGCTCGACCTCGAGCCCGGGGAGGGCGAGGTCCATTCGCGGCGCGTTCTGGAGCACGAAGAGCGCCTGGACCAGCGGCACGCCGCCGGCGGCGCCGGCACCTTCGACCGAGCCGACCAGCCGATCGAAGGGGAGGTCCTGGTGGGCGAGCGCGTCCAGGGTCGAGCCCGCGACCCGGCGAACGACGTCGCCGAAGGACGGCTCCCCCGCGAGGTCGGTCCGCAGCACCAGCGTGTTGACGAAGAAGCCGATCAGCCCCTCGGTCTCGACGCCCCGATTGGCTACGGGGAAGCCCAGCAACACGTCCTTGCGCCCCGTGTAGCGGCCCAGAAGGGTCTGGAGGGCGGCCGCGAGGACGGCGAACGTCGTCGCGCCCTCCCGCCGAGCCAGAGCGCGGAGCCCGGCCGTCCGGGCTTCGTCCAGGATCACCGGGAGAGCGCCGCCCCGGCCGCTCGGGACCGCCGGGCGCGGGCGGTCCGCCGGCAGCTCCAGCGGCTCGGCTCCCGCGAGGGCCTGGCGCCAGAACGCCGTCCGTCGCGCGAGCTTCTCGCCGGCCAGCTCCCGGCGCTCCGCCGCGACGTGGTCCGCCCACTGGAGCGGAAGCGGCTCCAGCCGGTGCGGGCGGCCCTCGACCCGGGCCGCGTAGATCTCGCAGATCTCCCGCGTCATCACGGCCAGCGACCAGCCGTCCGAGACGATGTGGTGCAGCGTCACCGAGAGCGAGTGGTCCGTCCCCCGCCGGCGCACGAGGAGGCAGCGCAGGAGCGGCCCGGTCCTGAGGTCGAACGGCCGCGCCGCCTCCGCCGCCGCGAGGCGTTCGGCCTCGGTCTCCGGATCCCGGCCCCGGGCGTCGAGGCCGGAGAGATCGACCACCGGCAGCGGTACGGGCGCCGCGGCGGCGATCCGCTGCTCGGGACCGGCGAAGCTCTCGTCGAAGGTGCTCCGCAGGGCCTGGTGGCGCCGGCAGACCTCGCCGAGGGCCGCGGCGACCACCGCCGGCCGCAGCGGCCCCCGCAGCCGCACGGCGCCCGCCACGTTGTAGGCCGCCGACGCGCCCTCGAGCCGGTACAGGAACCAGAGGCGCTCCTGGGAGAACGAGAGCGGGAAGGGGCCGGCGGCCTCGCCGTCCCCCTCCACCGCCGCCGCCACGCCACGCCGAGACGGCCCCGCCCCCGCCTCCAGCTCCGCCGCCAGCCGCGCGACGGTTCGGAGCTCGAACAGGCGACGCAGCGGCAGCTCGACGCCGAGGGCCGCCTCGATCCGCGAGGCCACGCGGGAGGCGTTGAGGGAGTGACCGCCGAGGTCGAAGAAGTCGTCGTCGACGCCGACGGGATCGACCTCGAGGACCTCCGCGAACGCCGCGGCCACCGTCTCCTCGACCGGCGTCCGCGGTGCGGTGCCCCCGCCCTCACGGGCGAGCGGCTCGAGCGGCCGGGAGGCGAGCGCCCGGCGGTCGAGCTTGCCGTTGGCGGTCAGGGGCAGCGCATCGATCTCGGCGAACGCGGCCGGGACCATGTGGGCGGGCAGGTCGCGCTCGAGGTGGCGGCGGAGGTCGGCGGGCGGCGGAGCGGTGGCGCCGGCGGGGACGACGAACGCCACCAGCCGGACGTCGCTCCCCTCCGCCAGGGCGAGCACCGCGGCCGCACGGACCCCGGGGTGGCAGAGGAGGGCGGCCTCGACCTCGCCGAGCTCGACGCGGAAGCCGCGGATCTTCACCTGCTGGTCGATCCGTCCGAGGTAGTCGAGGTCGGCGCCGGGGCGCGGACGCACCAGGTCGCCGGAGCGGTAGAGGCGAGCCCCCGGGGAGCTGGAGAAGGCGTCGGGGACGAACCGCTCGGCGGTCAAGGCCGGCCGTCCGAGATAGCCCCGGGCGAGCCCGGCCCCGCCCACGCAGAGCTCCCCGGGGACGCCCTCGGGAACGGGCGCGCCGCGCGGGTCGAGGGCCACCGACGAGAGGTCCGGAATGGGGCCGCCGATCGGGCTGCGCCAGGGCTCGGCGAGGTCGGCCCCGGAGAGCGGCCGGTAGGTCACGTGGACCGTCGTCTCGGTGATGCCGTACATGTTGACCAGCCGCGGCCGGCGGTCGCCGCGACGCCGGAGCCAAGGCTCGAGCACCGCGAGATCGACCGCCTCGCCGCCGAAGATCACCAGGCGCAGGGCGAAGTCGGTGCCGGGCCGCTCGCCGTCCACCCGCACCAGCTCGCGGAAGGCCGACGGCGTCTGGTCGAGGACCGTCACCCGCTCGCTGGCGAGGAGGCGGTGGAAGTCCCCGGCCGAACGGGTCACCGGCGCCGGCACCACCACCACGCGTCCGCCGTGGGCGAGCGCGCCCCACAGCTCCCAGACCGAGAAGTCGAACGCCGGCGAGTGGAAGAGCGTCCAGGCGTCCTCCGGGTTCGGCTCGAACCACCGCTCGGTGGCCGCGAGCAGGCGCAGGACGTTGCCGTGGTCGACCAGCACGCCCTTGGGGCGCCCGGTCGAGCCCGAGGTGTAGATGCAGTACGCGAGGCGGCGCGGGTCGTCGTCCGCCGGCAGCTCGCGCCGGCCGCTCCGGGAAGGCCGGTCGATCGCCACCACCTCCGTGCCCTCCGGCAAGGGCGGGAGCTTGGCCGCCAGCGCCCGGGTCGTGACCACCACGCGCGCGCCCGAGTCCGCCAGGGTGAACGCCTGCCGGTCCGGTGGGTGCGCCGGGTCGAGGGCGAGGTAGGCGCCGCCGGCGCGGAGCACCCCGAGGATCCCCACCACCAGCTCCGGGGAGCGCTCCAGGTGGAGGGCCACCAGCACCTCCGGCCCCACGCCCTCGGCCCGCAGGCGCCACGCCAACCGCTCCGACCTGGCTTCCAGGGCACCGTAGGTGAGGCTCCGGCCGGGCGACGTCACCGCCACCGCGTCCGGCGCCGCGGCAGCGTGGCTTTCGAAGCGCCGGTGAAGCGCCGCGTCCGAGAGCGGCACCGCCTCCGGCTCACCGTGGCGGCGCAGCACCTGCCGGAGCTCCGCCGCATCCATCCAGGGCAGGTCCCGGACGCCGGTGTCGGGATCGGCGGCGGCCGCCGCGAGCAGGTTTCGCAGGTGGCGGGCGAGCCCGCGCGCGGTGGCCGCGTCGAACAGGTCGCGGCTGTACTCGAGCCTGCCGGCGAGCCCTCCTCCGGCGGCGCCGGCCGCCGGGGCCAGCTCCAGCGTGAGGTCGAACTTCGCCGTCCCCAGCTCCAGCGGCTGGAGCTCCGTTTCGAGGCCCGGCAGGATCAGCTCGAGCGGGGTGTTCTGGAGCACGAAGGCGACCTGGAAGAGCGGCGTGGAGCCCAGGTCGCGGCCGGGTGCCAGCGCCTGCACCAGGCGCTCGAAGGGGAGGTCCTGGCGCCCCTGGGCCTCCGAGAGGACCCGCCAGGACCGCGCCACGAGCTCACCAAAGGCCGGGCCTCCGGGCGCCTCCGACGCGAGACCGAGCCGGATCGGCAGCGTGTTGACGAAGCAGCCCAGCGCCCCCTCGTGCTCCGGGCGGGTGCGGCCGGCCACGGGAACGCCCACCACCAGGTCGTCCTCCCCGGCGTAGCGGGAGAGAAGGGCTCCCCAGCCCGCCAGCAACGCGGCCGAGAGGGTGCCGCCGCGTGCGGCGGCGACGGCCGCCAGCCGCTCCACCAGGTCGCCGTCGAGGTGGAAGGCTTCGGCCCCGCCGCGCGACGAGCGGGCGGCGGGGCGGGGGCGGTCGGTCGGCAGCTCCAGCTGTGCCGGAGCGTCGGCGAGCCGTTCTCGCCACCCGGCGAGCCGGTCCTCCATGGCGCCGGCGTCGAGCTCCCGGCGCTGCCACTCGGCGAAGTCCGCGTACTGGAGGGGGGGCGGCGGCAGGGGCGACGGCCGCCCGGCACGGAGCGCGCCGTAGAGCGCCGCGACCTCCCGGAGCAGGAGCCCGAGCGACCAGCCGTCGGTCGTGACGTGATGAGCGGCGTGGACCAGGAGGTGGTCGCGCGCACCGAGCCGAAGCGCCAGAAAGCGTGCCCCCGGCACGCGCTCGAGATCGAAGCGGCGCCGGGCCTCGGCCTTCGCCAGCCGGCCCGCCTCGGCCTCGCGAGCGCCGGCCGGAAGCGCCGAGAGGTCGGCCAGCGGCAGGCGGAGCGACGCCTCCGGTGCCACCACCTGCTCCGGGCCCTCGGGAGTCGCCCGGAAGGTGGTGCGCAGGATGCCGTGGCGGCGCGCCGTCTCGGCCAGCGAGCCGGCCAGTGCCGGCAGATGGAGGTCGCCGCGCAGGCGCAGCGCCGCCCGGTCGTGGTAGGCGGCGTCGCCGGGAGCCAGGCTCTCGAGGAACCAGAGCCGCTCCTGGCCGAAGGAGAGGGGTGCGTGGCGCGGGCCCCGGGGGACCGGGACGGCGGGCGCCGGGGGCTCCGGGTCGGCTCCGGTCTCCGGGTCGGCTCCGGTCTCCGGCGCGGCGCCGGCCGCAGCCGGCCGCTCGGCCTCCAGGTACTCCGCGAGGGCGGCGATCGTCGGGCGCTCGAACGCCACCCGGAGAGGGATCTCGACGCCGAAGGCCCCGCCGATCCGGGACGCGAGCTGGGTCGCGAGCAGCGAATGGCCACCCAGCCGGAAGAAGCTCTGGTCGACTCCCACCGAATCGAGCCCGAGCACCTCGCACCAGATCTCCGCCACGCGAGCCTCGGTCGGCGTGCGCGGCGGGGTCGCCGCCTCCACCGCCGCCTCCGGCGCCGGCAACCCCCGGCGGTCGACCTTGCCGTTGGGCGTCAAGGGGAGCTCGTCCAGGACCACGACCACGCCCGGGACCATCGCTTCGGGAAGCCGGCGGGAGAGGTGGACGAGGAGCTGCTCCCGGTCCACGCTCCGGCCTGCCGGTACCACGTAGGCCACCAGCCGCACGTCGTCCTCGCCCTCCCGCCGCGCCACCGCCACCGCCTCGGCCACGGCCGGATGCTCCGCGAGGACCGCCACGACCTCCCCGAGCTCGATCCGGTGGCCGCGCACCTTGACCTGGAGGTCGAGGCGTCCCAGGTGGTCGAGCTGCCCGTCGGTGCGCCAGCGCGCCAGGTCTCCGGTCCGGTACAGGCGGCGCCCCGGCCTCCCGCCGAACGGGTCGGGGACGAAGCGCTCGGCGGTGAGCCCGGGCCGGTCGTGATAGCCGCGCGTCACGCCGTCGCCGCCGATCCACAGCTCGCCGGGCACCCCGGCCGGGGCCTCGACCGCGCAGGCCGCCATCACGTGGAGGCGGGTGTTGGCGAGCGGCCGGCCGACCGGAACCGATCCGTCGGCGGCCGGAATCCGGGCGGCCGACGACCAGACCGTCGTCTCGGTCGGGCCGTAGACGTCGAGCACCGCGACCTCCGGGAGCTCCCGGACCACGCGGGCGACCAGAGCCGGCGGCACCGGCTCGCCGCCCAGGAGGAGCACCCGGAGCGACCCGAGCGCCTCGCGGGCCGCCGGGTCCTCCAGGACCATCGCCATCAGCGAGGGGGTCGACTGGAAGAGCGTCGGCCGGTGGCGCCGGGCGGCGGCGGCCAGCGGCGTCTCCCGCCCCGCCCCGGCCGGCGCCGCCGGCCGCTTCGCCGCCTCGGCGAGACCCGCCAGGTCCTCGAGCCCGCCCAGGGCGTGCACCTCGGCGAGGCCGAAGTCGACCAGGCAGGAGACCTCGGTCACCCCCGCCGCGCGCACCCGCTCCACCATCCCGAGGCAGGTCTCGCGGTCGCCGAAGAGGGCGCTGGCCTCGAAGTAGCGGTCGAAGGCGAAGCCCAGGAGGTCTTCCAGGTCGGCCGGCGACAGGTTGTCCAGGTCCACGTCGAGCTGGAGGCTCCGCACCAGGTTCGCCACCAGCCCGAACGAGGAGCGCAGGTACTCGGTGAACGGCCCGCGGACCAGGTCCCGAACGCGCCCCAGGTCGCTGCCCACGAAGGTGTGGAGCATCAGGGCGACGTGGCCGGTCTCCGGGTCGTGCCCGGCCTCCGCCCGGGCCTCCCGGTACACCTCCAGCTTCTCCGCCAGGTCCTCCACGCTCTGGCCCAGGAGGTGGGTGAGCACGCCGGCCCCGAGCCGGCCGGCGGCGGCGAAGGTGTCCGGCGAGCCGGCGGCGGTGAGCCAGACCGGGAGCTCCGGCTGGAGCGGCCGCGGGAGGATCGAGACCTCGACCTCGCTCCCCGAGCCGCCCACCGTCTTGACGCTCTCGCCCCGCCAGAGGCGGCGCACCGTCTCCACCCCTTCCAGGGTGAGCTCCTTGCGGCGCTCGTAGCTCTGCGGGTAGAACACGAAGTCGTCGGCGTGCCAGCCGGAGGCGAAGGCGATGCCGGCACGGCCGCCCGAGAGGTTGTCGACCACCGACCACTCCTCGGCGATCCGCACCGGGTGGTGGAGGGGGAGCACCACGCTCCCGGCCCGTACCGCCACCCGCTCGGTGACGGCGGCGACCGCCGCCCCGGTGACCGCGGGGTTCGGGTAGAGGCCGCCGAAGGCGTGGAAGTGGCGCTCCGGGGTCCAGACCGCGGCCAGGCCGCGGCGGTCGGCGAAGCGGGCTCCCTCCAGGAGGAGGCGGTACTTGCCGGGTGCCGGATCGCCGGCCTCGCTGGCGAAGTAGAAGAGGCCGAACTCGGCCCCCTGGGTGGCCCGGCCGGCCGGCGCGCTGGCGCTGCCGGAGCGGGCGCCGGTGGCGGCGCCCTCCTCCACCAGGACGACCTCGCCGCCGCGGGTGAGCGTCCAGAGAATCTCCAGGACCGAGATGTCGAAGCCGATCGTGGTGACCGCCAGGAACCGGTCTCCCGGCCCGCACCCCACCGTCCGGTCCATGGCCCGGAAGAAGTTGGCCACGGCCGCGTGCGGCACCCCCACTCCCTTCGGCCGTCCGGTCGAGCCGGAGGTGTAGATCCGGTAGGCGAGAGCGTCGAGGCCCACCTCCCGGACCGGCCCGGCGGCCGGCCGCGTTTCCGGGAGCGGGCGGTCGAGGACTACCAGGCGGCCGGTGAAAGGAGGCAGGCGGCGGACCAGGCGCTCCTGGACCAGGACCACGGGGGCCCCCGAGTCCTCCAGCAGGAAGGCCACCCGCTCCTCCGGGTACGCCGGATCGAGGGGCAGGTAGGCGCCGCCGGCCTCGAGCACCGCGAGGAGGGCGACCACCATCTCCACCGAGCGCTCGGCGAAGAGGCCCACCGCCACCTCCGGGCCGACCCCGAGCGCCCGCAGGTGCTCCGCCAGCGCCGCCACCCGCGCCGCCAGATCGCCGTAGCCCACCCGCTGGTCGGCGAAGGCGAGGGCCGGCGCGTCCGGGGCGTGGCGGGCCCGGGCGGCGAAAGCCCGGTCGATCCGTCTCTCGTCCGCCTCCGCGCCACCCGCCTCGGCGGCGTCGTTCCACTCGTGGCGGACCTGGTGCACCTCGGCCGGCGAGAGCAGCGGGAGCGAGGAGACCGGACGCTCCGGCTCCGCCAGGAGCCCCGCGACCAGCGTCTCGAAGCGCCGTGCCAGCCGCGCCGCCGTGGTCGGGTCGAAGAGCTCGGCGTCGTAGCGCAGCTCGCCTGGGAGCGGCCCCGCCGGCCCCGCGTCGACCAGGGTCAGCGCCAGGTCGGCCTGCGCGCCACGCAGCTCGAACGCCACCGACTCGAGGTCGAGCCCCCCTCCGCCATCGGGGCCGCCCTCGGAGCCGCCGCCGAAGCCGCCGAGCCGCATCCGGCCCCCCTCCCGCCCGAGCGCGAACGGCGCCACCACCGACGCGGCCGGGCCCTCGACCGGCACCGCGGCGCCCGGCCGGGGGCGCTGGAGGGCGAACATCGCCTGGAACAACGGGCCGCGGGCCGCGTTGCGCTCCTGGCGCCCGGGGAGCACCTGTTCGGCCATCCGCAGCAGCGGGTAGAGCTCGTGCCGCAGGGCGCCCACCACTGCCTCGCGGACGCGGTCCAGGAGGAGGCGGAAGCTCGGAGCGCCGCCGAGGTCGGCCCGGATCGGGAGCGGGTTGACCAGGTAGCCCACCAGGCGTCGAAGCTCGGGGCGGGGCCGTCCGGCCGCGGGCGAGCCCACCACCAGGTCGTCCTCGCCGCCGTGGCGCGAGAGTAGGACCGCGAAGGAGGCGAGAAGCGCCATGTAGAGGGTGGCCCCCTCCCGCCGGGCGAGCCCGTCCAGCGCATCCCGCACCGCCGGCGGCAGGTCCAGGCGCACCGCCCGCCCGGTCATCCTCCGCGCCCGTGGCCGCGGTCGGTCGAGGGGCAGCTCGAGCGCCGCCGGAGCCCCCGCGAGAGCGGCCCGCCACCAGGATCCAAGCGCCTCGCCCCGCTCGCCGGCGAGCAGGCGCGCCTGCCAGGCGACGTAGTCGGCGTGGGAGAGCTCCGGGGCCGGGAGCTCCGGGACCAGGCCGGCGGAGAGCGCGGGATAGAGGGAGCCCAGCTCCTCCAGCAGGACGACCAACGAGGCGAGGTCGATCGCGACGTGGTGGCAGGCGAGGAGGAGGACGGGGCCCTCCTCGTCCTCCCGCAGGAAGATCCGGGCGCGCAGAGGCGGCTCGCGGGAGAGGTCGAAGGGGCGGTGGAGCTCCTCGTCGATCCGGCGACGGAGCTCGTCGCCGGACCAGGCCGCGGCGTCGACCTCGCGGTACCCGAGCCGCGGCGTTCCGCCGGCGCCTCCGGAGTAGCGCTGCACGGGGCCGCCGTCGCGCTCCTCCATCACCGCACCGAGGACCGGGTGGCGCGCCACCAGGGCTTCCAGCGCTCGGCCGAGAGCTTGCCGGTCGACGGCGGAGCGGACCCGCGCCACGAAGGCGACCGTGTAGGCCGGGCTCTCCGGCGCCAGCCGGTGCTCCAGCCAGAGCGCGCGCTGGCCGTCCGAGAGCGGCCCCTCGAGGGCGGGGGCGGCGGCGGCACGTACCGGCGGCAGCGTGGCGCCGGTCTCCTCGGGGGCCTCGAGAGCGTCGAAGACGGTCTCGGTCAGCTTCTCGGGCGTCGGCCCGTCGAGCAGCCCGGCCAGGGAGAGGTCGAGCCCCAGGCCGGCGTCGAGCCGCGCCTTGAGCTCGATCGCGGCGAGCGAGTCGAGGATCACCGGCGCCTCCGGATCGATGCGCACCGGGTCCACCTCCAGCGCTCGCGCCAGCTCGTGACGGAGCGCGGAGGCGAGGAGAGCGCGGCGCTCCGCCGGGGCGACCAGCAAGAGGTCGTCTCGGGAAGGCAGGTCGGCTCCGCCCGCCTCCGCGGCCCGCCGCTCCTCGTCTTCCCGCCGGCGGCTCCGCGACAGCTCCGCGAGCTCGCCCGCCGCGAGCGCCGCGCGGCATGCGGACCGGCGGACCTTGCCGCTCGAGGTCTTGAGCAGCGTGCCGTGGCGGATCAGCACCACGGTGTCGACCGCCGCGTCGTGCTCTTCGGCGACCGCCGTCCGGATCGCGTCGGTCATCTCGGCCAGGTCGTCGTCGTGGTGGCGCCGGTGGATCTCCTGGACCACCACCAGCCGCTCGCCCGCCTCGTCCTCGACCGCGAACGCGGCACCGCACCCCGGCCGCAGCGCCGGGTGCGCACGCTCGGCGGTGAGCTCCACGTCCTGCGGGTAGAGGTTGCGGCCGCGGAGGACGATCAGATCCTTCAGCCGGCCGGTGACGAAGAGCTCGCCGCCGCGTACGAACCCCAGGTCTCCGGTCCGCAGCCACGGCGCCTCCCCTGCCGACGCACCCGCCAGCCGCGCCCCGAAGTCCCGCGCGGTCGCCTCCGGCCGCCGCCAGTACCCCTGCGCCACGCTCGGCCCGCGCACCCAGACCTCGCCCACCCGGCCGTCCGCCACCGGCACGGCGGCCTCCGGATCGACCACCCGCACCTCCTGCCCCTCCCAGGCGCGGCCGCAGGCCACCAGCTCGCGTACCCCGGTCGTCGAGTCGGCACCCCGGTGCGCCGCCACCGCCTCGCCCCGCTCCAGCGCCTCCGGGGCGACCGCCGCTACCCGCGGAGGGACCTCCACCTCGCCGCCGGTGACGAAGAGGGTGGCTTCGGCGAGGCCGTAGCAGGGGTAGAACGCCTGGCGCTGGAAACCGTACGGCTCCAAGGCCGTGGCGAAGCGCTCCAGCGTCCCGGCGCGCACCGGCTCGGCACCATTGAAGGCCACCCGCCACGAAGAGAGATCGAGCGGCTCCTCCTCCACGTCCTCCGGCCGGAGCTTCCGGGCCACCAGGTCGTAGGCGAAGCTCGGACCGCCGCTCGTCGTCGCCCGGTAGCGCGAGATCGCGCGCAGCCACCGGATCGGCTTCTGGAGGAAGGCGACCGGCGACATCAGGATGCAGCGGGCGCCCAGGTAGAGCGGCTGGAGGACGTTTCCGATCAACCCCATGTCGTGGTAGAGCGGAAGCCAGCCCACGATCACCGAGCGCTCGCTCTGGCCGAAGGCCCGGCGGATCATCTCCTCGTTGTGCAGGAGGTTGCCGTGGCTGACCATCACCCCCTTGGGCTCGGCCGTCGAGCCGGAGGTGTACTGCAGGAAGGCGAGCGTCTCGGGGCCGGCACCCGGGTCCGTCCACGCCCACGCCCACGCGTCGATCCGATCGGCCTCGAGGGCGTCCGTGGCCAGGGCCGTGGGGCCCGCGAGCTCGGGGGTCTCGCGGCCCAGCCGCTCGAGCCGCGGCAGCAGCTCGGCCGTGGTCAAGATCGCCGCCGGCTCCGCGTCCCGCGCCACCGCCGACAGCCTCGGCAGAGAGCGCTTCGAGCGTGGCGGGTAGGCGGGAACCGCCACGGCGCCACCGTAGAGACACCCGAAGAAGGCCGCCACGAGCTCGAGCCCCGGGGGGTAGAGCAGGAGCACCGGCCTGCCGGCCGCGCCGTGGCTGCGCAACCGGGCGCCGATCGCCCGTGCCTTCCGGTCGAGCGCGGCGAAAGTCAGGCTCTCCGCCTCCTCCTCGCCGTCGGTGAGAAACGTGTAGCCGAGATCGTCGCCCTGGAGCCTGGCGCGCTGCCTCAGGATCTCCACCAGGCTCGACGCGCCCACGGGTACGGTGGGGTCCTCGGCCTCACCGGAACGGCGGTCGAGGTCCAGGGTCACGGCTTCCTCCGCGCAGTCCCCGGCGGCCGCCGGGTTGGGAGGTCGCCCTGCCGTCGCCCGAGATGCGACTCGGCTGGTGGCGTTTTCGTCACGATGGGATCGGGTCGATCGGTGCCGGTCATGGAGTGCGCTCCCCTCGCGAACCCGACAGACCGGCCGCCGAGCCGCGTCAGGTGGGCCTACCACCCAGCGAGCGCAAGTACCGCCTTAGCTCCGCGCGCCATGCCGCCCTGATTGCCATTCTTATAGTGCAGGCGAGAGGGAATCGGGGACGCCTCGTCCAGCGTGGCGCGCCGGGCCGAAAAGTCCTGAACAAGCTCTACTTAACGACTGTTCGAAGATGCGATACGGGGACGTGATCGCGGTTCGGGAGGACGCCGGGGCCGGTATGCTCCCGCGCATGATCGTCGCGCCGGGCAGGGAGGGAGAGCTGATCGTCGTCTCGCAGCACGACCACGCCCGGTTCGCGAGCGAGATCCTCTCCCTCTGGCGGGCCGACGGGCTGCCGGAGCACCCGCGCCGCGACGACCTGCTCTTCGCCACCCGCCACCACGACACCGGTTGGCGCGAGACCGACTCGGCGCCCCGGGCCGATCCGGAGACCGGCCGTCCGCTCGACTTCACCGAGGTCCCCTGGGACGTGCGGGTCGACGTCTGGCTCCGGGGAACCGCCCGCTACGCCGACGACCGGCCGTACGCCGCCCTCCTCCTCACCCGCCACGCCCTGGAGCTGCACAAGGACCATCGGGGCGAGGAGCGTTGGGACGAGGATCTCCTCGACCCCCTCGACGAGCGCTACGTCGACCTCCTGGAGCGGACCGGGGCGGCGCCGGACGAGGTCGGCCGCGACTACCGCTTCCTGGCGCTCGCCGATCTCCTCTCCCTCACCGCCTGCGCGCGCTGGGTCGAACCGGATGGGGGACCGGCCGAGCGCTCCGGCCACCGCCTCGCCTTCCGCCCGGACGGCCCGAACGTCGACGGCGAGCTCTCGATCGATCCCTTCCCGCTCGCCGGCGCCACCACCTTCCGCGTGCCCTGCCGGCGCATCCCGGACCGCCGCTACCGCGGGGACGCCGACCTGGGCGGCGAGATGGCCGCCGCGCGCTGGGAGCGGCTGGCGCTGCGAGTCCGTCCGGAGCCGGGCGGAATCGACTGAATCCGTTGGAACCAAGGGATTTGGAGCGCCTCCCGGTGCGTGATAGATTGCGCCCACCATGTCCGAGCGGGAGTCGTCCGTCGCCACCAAGCCCTCCCTCCACGTCCTCTTCCCCTCGTCGCTCGGTCCCCTCGGAATCGAGCTTCGCGGGCAGAAGATCACCCACCTGGTGATCGACCCGAAGGGGAAGGAGAAGAAGCGCCACACGCCGTTCGAGGAGCTGTTCGACGAGCTCGACGACGCGGAGCTGCTGGACGAGATCTTCGGGCGTTTGTCGGAGTACTTCGCCGGGGCGCGGAAGAATCTCGACCTGGAGTGGGACCTGGCGCCGGCCGGCCTGCCGCGGATGGAGACGAAGATTCTCCAGGAGGTGGCGAAGATCCCCTACGGCCGCACCCGCTCCTATCAACGGATCGCGAACGCGGTCGGGCATCCGGAGGGGTACCGGCAGGTGCTGGCGACGCTGGTGAACAATCCGATCCCGATCGTGATCCCCTGTCACCGGGTGGTGACGAACAAGTCGGGGGTGGGGAGCTACATCGCGGGCAAGGAGGTCAAGAAGCGCCTCCTGGAGCTCGAGAAGAAGCACCTGGAAGAGGCAAGCTAGCCGCCTTCTCCCCCCGCCGGGCCGGAGCCAGGGGCTCCCGCCCGGGCGTCGGCTGCCGGGCCCGCATTCGGATGGGGTGGTGGGCGGAGGCCGGTGGCTTGGCAGGGTGTTCGTGCACTGTCACCGCCGCGACCCTGGTTGGGCTGTTCCGGGCGGTTGGCAACGGCGTGCACTTCGGCCGATGGTGGCTTCGGTCGGAGTCTGTCTGCCCGGGCGCGGTGGAGCGGGCTCGTCCGCCGAGCGACCCGGTTCGGGACCCCTGGCTCCGGCCCTTCCCCCTCCCCGCCCTGTCGGCGTTCGGGGTTTCGCACGCACACCGGGCGGGGTGGATCGATGCTCTTCCCCGCTCCGCCGGGTCGGCGTTGGGAGTTTGGCATGCACGCCGTGCCCGGTGGATCGGTCGTCTCTCCCTCCCCATCCGATCGGCGTGAGGATTTCGCACGCACGCCTTGCGGGTTGGATCGGTGGTCTCCCCCTCCCTGCTGATCGGCGTTGGGGATTTCGCACGCTCAAAACGAGCGGCGGGGCGAGGGTCTTTTCCTCCTCCTCCCCCAGGGACTCGGCGCGGGTGCTCACTCCAACCACCAAGGAACGCTGGCGGAGCTCCAGCCACCACACCCCCTCCACGACAGCACCAGACGGTCACGGCGAGCGGGCGGGGCGGGGTCCCCTCCGGCGGGCGCCTGAGGGGAGCCAGCTTCTCGCCCGCCTCGAACTGCACGCCCTCCCCGCGGCGAGCCGAAGACGAAGTGCGCGCCCTACGCCTCCCCTCTCAACGCTGTTGCGCGCACTGTCCCAGAGGAGGGGACCCCGCCCCGCCCGCTCGCCCCCACCAAACCTCTCGGCGAAGCCCCACCCCCTCCTCACGGTCGCTACACCACCCACCCCGCGCCGATCACTCCTCTTCCAGCTCTACCTCCACCTCGACCTCTTCGCCCGCTTCCGCGGTGAAGGTCGTGGTCTCGGTCTCGTAGCCGGGGCGGGTGACTTCGAGCTCGTGCTCACCCGGGTCGACGATCAGGCCGGCGCGCACGCCGCCGAGCTCGCTCCCGGTGCCGAGGAACCGGCCGTCGAGGTAGACCGCCGCGTCACCGGGCGTCACCGCCAGGCGCAGACGCGCGGGCTCGGCGCGGGCGTCGACGTAGCCCTCGCCGGCCATCTCGCTCCGCTCGCTCTCCACCCGCTCGCGCCAGGCCGCCGGGCGGTCGGCGTCGGAGATCTCGCCGCGCTCCGCGCGCCGCCGCAGACGCTCCTCGCGCCGCTCGCTCGAGCGCGCCAGGAGATCCTCCGGCAGAATCGCCTCGCCGCGCACCATCCGGTCCTCCACGTCGATGATCACGCCGGGATAGATCGAGTACTGCCGGGCGATCGTCTCGAAGCCCTCGAGGTAGAAGACCAGGTCGTAGGTCCCCTGCTCGAGCCAGAGGTAGCGCGGCCAGCCGTCGAAGTTGTCGGCGATTCCGATCTCGTAGCCGTCGAGATAGACCTTCACCTCCTCGGGCTTCAGGTCGAGGTCGAGCGCACCCATGTCCTCGTGCACCCGATCCGTGTACCAGTAGGAGCCGTAGCCCCAGGGGTACGAACCGTAGAAGCCGTAGTAGGGACCCCACCAGTACCAGGGGTGGTACGAGAACGGACCGCGGTAGACCGGGTAGTGATAGCCGCTGCCGTGACCGCCGCCGTCGTACCGGTCACCGTCCCGCTGCGGCTCGCGCTGGTTGCGGCCCCGCACGCTCGACGGATCGGCCCCCGGCTTGGGCACCGCGACCCGTGGCGGCGGCGAGGACTTCTGCGGCGCCGGGGCCGACACCGCGGTCCGGCCGGAAGAGGTCGAGCTCTCCCCCGTCGGCTGCCGCTGCTGGGCGTCGGCCGCGACCGCCACGAGCATCATCAGGGCGCAGAGCGCGGTCGCCAGCGATGGCGCGAGGCGTGGATGTTTCATGACTCGTCTCCTTTGACTCCATCGACTGCATCTCGGACCGCGCCCCGGCTCCAGCCCCGATGGAGGCCGGAGATGTAGTGGAATCGAAGCACGTCTTCCCAGAGGCGCGGCGTCTTCCATGGGAGATTTTGCAAGGCACGCGCCACTTTTTCGCGCCGCCTCTGCGCCCGCTCCGGGGGCTTCGGCGGCGGGCCGCCGGAGCCAATTCCGAGGAACGGCCCGAGCTCCGGATGGAGGCGGAAGAAGACGACCGCGCAGTAGCCCGCCTTCTCCTGGCGCACGCAGAAGCGCTCGATCGTCGTCGGGTGGTCGTGGAGGACCACCGCGCGCGGCTCGTAGACCAGCCGCTGCCCGAGCTTCGAGAGCCGGTAGGAGAGCTCGATGTCCTCCCACGCCGGGTACGGAAAGCCTTCGTCGAACGGGTTTTCCGCCAGCCGGCGGCGGGAGAGGGAGAGGTTCGAGGTGTAGAAGAAGTTGAACGGCACGTCCTCCGGCTCGTCGATCAGCCGGTAGCCGAACTGGAGGCCGTACTCGTTGATGTAGCGCAGGAACGGGTTGAGCCGCACGCGCGGGTGCCAGCGGGTATAGCCGATCACCGCCAGCTCCTCGCCGCCGCCCCGGTCCGCGTGCGCGCGGGCATGGGTCGCGAGCCATCCAGCGGTCGGGACGGTGTCGTCCCCTAGAAAGGCCACCCGCTTGCCGGACGCGACCGCCACGCCGGCGTTGCGCGCCGCCGCCGGGCCGCGGTTCTCCTGGCAGATCACGCGCGCCGGAACGCTGAACCGCCGGGCCGCCAGGAGCTCGCGCGTGTCGTCGGTCGAGCCGTCGTCGACCACCACGATCTCGAACGGCGGCGCCCCCCGCTGGTCCTCCAGGGCGTCGAGCACCTCGGGCAGGACGTCCATCCGGTCGTAGGTGGGGACGACGACGGAGAAGGCAAGCTCGGCCACGGGGCGAACCTATCGTACCCCGCATGCGCCGTGCGGCTCCGGGACCGACGAGGCGCCGCCCGACACGGTTTCGGTACAATTTTCGCCGAATGAACCGACCTGCCGTGCTCGACCGCAGCCGCGATCACGAGGCCGTGCTGCCCAGCCTCCTCGACCGCCTGCGCACGCAAGTCGCCTTCGACCGCGCCGAGGTGATGGTCGTCGAGGACGGGTCGCGGCTCTCCGTCCGAGCCCTCTTCGACGGCGAGCGGGTGGTCCCCCTGCCGGCCGGCGAGCGGCCCGAGATCGACGCTGCCGGCCACCCGGTCCTGCGCGAGGCTCTGTCCGGCGGGGCGGCGGTCGTCGTTCCGGACGTCCGCGCACACCCGGGCTGGAGCCTGCCCGCGGCGCCCGCCGCCGAGGTGAGCTGGATGGGGGTACCGCTGTTCGCGCGCGGTGAGGTGGCCGGGCTGCTGACGCTTTCGAGGCGGGAGCCCGCTCCCTTCGACGAGGAGCACGTCCGGCTCGCCGAGGCGGTCGCGTTCCAGGCCTCCCTGGCGATCGAGAACGCGATCCTCCACGAGCAGGTGGAAGCCTCGAAGGTGCGCCTGCGGACGCTCTCCCTCCGCCTCGTCGAAGCGCAGGAGCGCGAGCGC
>CAZLLV010000065.1:0-18576 GCA_964560325.1 uncultured Thermoanaerobaculia bacterium
GCCACCCCATCCCCCCCGACACCCTCGCCACCCACCTCCACCACACCCTCGACGCCGCCCAGACCCTCGCCGACACCCCCACCCGCTTCGAAATCCTCACCGCCACCGCCCTCCTCTGGCTCGCCGAAGAGCGCGTCGACCTCGCCATCCTCGAAGCCGGCCTCGGAGGCCGCCTCGACGCCGTCAACGCCACCGACCCCCGCCTCTCGATCGTCACCTCCGTCGGCCTCGACCACCGCGAGCACCTCGGAAACACCCTCGCCGAAATCGCGCGCGAAAAGGCCGGCATCTTCCGCGAAGGCGCCCCCGCCGTCCTCGCCGCCACCGACCCCGAAGCGCGCGACGCCCTCCTCGCCGCCGCCGAAGAAACCGGCGCCCGGCCGGTCCTCGTGCCACGGCGGATCGACGTCGAGGCGGTGCAACGATTCCGCGCCTTCTCCGACGACGGCGGCCCGCGCCAGCGGATCTGGATGCGCCATGTCTCCGCCGAGGAGGCCGAGGCCGCGTCCGGCGGTGACGCGGCCGCCGCCCCCGACCGCTCCGACGTCGAGGTCTACGAGCTCGCGCTCGCCGGCCGCCACCAGGCCGACAACCTCGCCACCGCCCTGGTCGCCGCCGAAGAGCTGCGCGAGCTCGGCTGGGAGAAGCTCACCCGCAACGCCCTGCGCCGCGGCGCCAAGGCGTTCCGGCTCGCCGGCCGCCTGGAAGAGGTCGCGATCCCCGACCGGGCGTCGCTTCCCGGCGGCGGCCGCCTGCTGCTCGACGCCGCCCACAACCCCGCCGGCGCCGCCGCCCTGGCACTCGCGCTCCGCGACCTCGGCGAGCCGGTCGACCTGGTCTTCGGGGTGCTCTCGGACAAGGACGCGGCCGGTATGCTGGAGGCGTTGGCGCCGCAGGCGACCCGCCTCACCCTCACCACGGCGCCGGGCGAGCGGGGCCGGAAGGCGGAGGCGCTGCGCGAGCTGGTGGAGGAGGACGCCCTGGCGGGCGGACCCAGGCAGCCCGGGCGACCGAAGAAGGGGGAGGCGCCGGGCGAGCGGATCGACCGGATCGACGACCCGGCCAAGGCCGTGGAGACCGCCCTCCGGCGAGCGGGCGGGCGCATCGTCGTGGTGACCGGGTCGCTGGCGCTGGTGGGGGAGGTTCGGGCGGCGCTGCGGAAGCGCTACGGCGTGCTCCACTGATCGCCCCACCTCTCCCCGTCCCTCTCCGCCCCGTCCGGGGCAGAGAGGGCGCCCCCACCCGAACCTCTGTCCCCCGCTGGGTGGCTTACGCCAAATGCCGCAGGCAGGTGGCGGTGGTCGTCTTCAGGTCGTGGCGGGGGACGACCAGGTCGAGGAACCCGTGCTCGAGCAGGAACTCGCTGCGCTGGAACCCCTCCGGCAGGCTCTGCCGGATCGTCTGCTCGATGACCCGCGGCCCGGCGAAGCCGATCAGCGCCTCCGGCTCCGCGATGTTGACGTCGCCCAGCATGGCGAACGACGCCGTCACGCCGCCGGTCGTCGGATCGGTCAGGATCGAGACGTAGGGCAGCCGGGCGTCGCGCAGGCGGGCGAGCGCGGCCGAGATCTTCGCCATCTGCATCAGCGAGAGGACCCCCTCCTGCATGCGCGCGCCGCCCGACGCGGAGACCACCACCAGCGGGCGCGAGAGCTCGAGCGCCAGCTCGGCCGCGCGGGTGATCTTCTCGCCCACCACCGAGCCCATCGAGCCGCCCATGAAGCGGTAGTCCATCACCGCCAGGATCAGCGGCACGCCGTCCATGTGCCCCTCGGCCACGATCACGGCGTCGTGCTCGCCGAGGGCGCTCTGATACGCCTTCAGGCGGTCCTTGTACCTCTTCGAGTCGCGGAACTGGAGGGGGTCCGCCGGCCGGACGTCGGTGAAGAGCCGGTTCGGCTCCTCCTCGTCGAGAAGGAGGCGGATGCGCTCCGGAGCTTCGATCCGGGCGTGGTAGCCGCAGCGCGGGCAGACGAAGAGGTTGCGCTCCAGCTCCTTGGTGTAGATGACCTCCTTGCACCCCTCGCACTTGGTCCACAGTCCCTTGGGCACGGGACTCTGCGGCCGCGCCGAGGCGTTCGGCTTGCGCTCGGACCGCTTCTTCTTGAACCAGGCCATGGAGGGGAGAGGTCCCGGAGGAGCCCGGGCGGGTCCTACATCGCTTCCTGCTCTTCGTCCTCGCCTTCGAGGTCGTTCGGGATGCCGAGCCGCTGACAGGCCGCGTCGTACATCTGGCGCGAGGCCTTCTTGGCGGACTGGAGCTCGGCCAGCTTGTCCTTCACCTTCGCCAGCTCCGCCTCGATCGCTTCGTCGAGCTCCTCGATCTCGCGGCGCGTGACGTTCAGGGTGTTTTCGTAAAAGGACCTCTGATCTTCGGTCAGGCTCATCAGTCTCTCCGCGTCACTCCTTCGGAGCGAGCTTCCTCTGGTTACTGGGACGGGACGGCGCCCGAATCGGGCGGGATCGCCGCTCGCGCCGCGCCTCCGTAGCGTTCGGGCGACCGAGGATACTCCGCTTCACTCCGCCAGACAAGCACGGCCGGTCACCGCCGGAGACCGCGCGGGATCAGGGGCGTGGCGGCGGAGCGGGTACAGGCTCCTCCTGCTCGGCCGCTTCGGCCTCTTCGCGCTGGGTCTGCTCGAGGGCCCGGAGCTGGCGCTGGATTCGCTGCTCCTCCTCCTCGAACTGCCGCCGCAGGATCTCCTCGCGCCGGGCGAGCTCTTCCTCGACCTTCTGGTCGATGATCTGCGTGATGTCGTCGTCGCCCAGCGCCTCGTCGCCCGCGGCGTCCTGCGCCCCGGCGCCCGGCTCCGTCTCCGCGGCCTCCGCCTCCGCCGCGTCCGCGCCGGCCGGAAGCCCATCGGCGGGCTCCGGCTCCTCGCCGGTCCCGGACCCGGCCCCAGGCACGGCCGGCCCGGCCGCCCGCTCGCTCTCGACCGGCACCACCGCCGGATCCTCCACGCCCGAGCGCCGCTGGACCAGGTACCAGGCGAGGAGCCCGCCGAGGACGAGGATCGTGACGATGGCGGCGACCAGCAGGCCCTTGCCCCGGCGCCCCCCCTCTTCCGGGTCGACCGCCGGCCCGACCGGCGCCAACGCCTCGACCGGCGGCTGCTTCCCGGACGCTTGGGAGGGGCGGTCCGCGGCGTCCTCGGCCGGCGGCTCGTCGAGCCACGGACCGATCGAGTCCTCCGGCGGAGCGGCGGGCGGCGGCTCGGGAGCGGCGCTCGGGGACGGGACGGCCGCCGGGGGCTCGGGGACGGCCGGCGCGAGCGGCTCGGGCGCCGGCTCTTCGGCCTCCTCGACCGCGCGGTCGAAGAGGCGCGCCATGAAGACGGAGAGCTCGCGCTGGCCGGGCACCGGCCGCATCGACGCCAGGATCTCTTCCAGCCGGCGCACCATCTCGCCGGCGCTCTGGAAGCGCTCGCCCGGCTCGCGCGCGAGCGCCTTCCTGACCACCGCGTCGACCTCCGGCCGGACCGACGGCGCGAGCTCGCTCGGCGCCACCACCCGGCACTCGCGCACCGCCTCGAGCACCTCCATCTCGCTGTCGCCCACGAAGAGCCGGCGGCCGGTGAGCATCTCGAAGAGCAGCGCGCCGACGGCGAAGATGTCCGAGCGCCCGTCGACCGGCTTGCCGTACGCCTGCTCGGGGGACATGTACTGGAGCTTGCCCTTGAGCGCCCCCATCTGCGTGTGGCTCGACTTCGAGACCGCCTTGACGATGCCGAAGTCGCACAGCTTGATCGTGCCTTCGTAGCCGATCAGCACGTTCTGGGGCGACACGTCCCGGTGCACCAGTCCGAGCTCGCGGTCGTCGAAGTCGCGCTGGCGGTGGGCGTAGTCGAGGGCGCTCGCGAGTCGGGCGGCCACGTACAGCGCCACGCCCTCGGGCACCGCGGCGGCGCGCTCGCGCGCGCGGTTCAAGATGCCGCGGAGGTTCTCGCCCTCCACGTACTCCATCGCGATGTAGTAGTCGTCCCCGAGCTTGCCCAGGTCGTAGATGTGGATGATGTTGGCGTGGTTGAGCTGGGCGGCGAGCTTCGCTTCGTCGATGAACATCTCGACGAAGTCGGTGCTGTCGGTCAGGTGAGGCAGGATGCGCTTGATGGCGACCGTCTTCTGGAAGCCTTCGACGCCGGTCATCCGCGCCTTCCAGACCTCCGCCATGCCGCCGACGCCGATCCGGTCGAGCAGGCGGTACTGGCCGAAGTCGCCCCCGGCGGTCGCGCTCGACGGGGCCTCCGCCTCCGCCCCCTCCTCTTCCACCGCGTCCGGGACCTCGCGCATCTCCTCCGCGAAGAGCGAGACGAAGGGCACCTCCTCCGGCTTCGGCGGAATCGAGAGCGCCGCCGGCGGTAGCCGTGGCGAGTCGGGAGCGGGCGGCGGCCCGGAGGCGGCGGGCGCCGGAGGCGCTGGGGGCGCGGCCGGGCGCGGCGCTTTCTTCGGACGGTCGAGCAGGGCTTCGAGATCGGAGAGGTCGAAGGGGTCGTCGGCCGGCGCCGGACGGCGGCGCGGGGCCGGGCGCTGCTCGAGCCCGGAGAGCGTGTCGCTGATCATTTTGTCGACGTCGTCGCTCGACCGGCGGGGCGTCCGGGCCGGCGGCGGCGGTGCCGCGGGCGGTGCCGCGGGCGCCGCGGGCCTCTTCGCCATCGGGCCGAGCACGCCCGACAGGGTCTGCTCGAGCTTGCGCTCCATGTCGTCGTCGATCGTCCGCGCGCGCGGCACCGAGGGTGGCCTGGCCGCCGGCCGCGGTGGCGCCTCCTCCCGCTCCACCTCGGCCACCAGGTCGCCGAAGATGTCGTGCGAGGTGAGCTTCGGCTCGTCGGTCTGCGGCCGCGACGGCCGGTCGCCGGTCTCGAGGATCCGCCCGATCGCCGCGCGCAGGTCGGCATCGGAGAAGGAGCGGGGCAGGGTCAGATCCTGGCCGCGGTCGTCCGGCGCGCCGGACGCGCCGTCGCCGCCCCCGCCGTCGGGCGCCAGCGCGATCGTGCCGGGGCCGCCCTGGCGCCGGGCGAACGAGGAGAGCACGTGCTCGGCGTTCGGGAGGTCGGCGGAGACCAGGAACAGCTCGGGCGCCTCCGAGGCGACCGAGTGCATCGCCTGGGTCACGTCCTTGACGTGGGCGACGGTCCAGCCCTCGTCACCGAGGGCCGAGCGGACCCGGCCCGGCACACGTTCGTCCCTGTCGACGACCAGGATCAGCGGCATCGCGAAGTCTCCGCCCTAGGAGCCTGCGTCGCGTTCTGCCGCGCAGACTCCTCGATGGGGGGCATTCACCGTTTCTAGCACCCCCACGCGCGCGAGTCAATCGGCGCGGCGGGCGGAAAAACACTGACGGAACTGGAGTTATCCAGCCGCGCCCCGGGGCGCCGAGCGCGGACTGGACAGGGCCCGAGCCTAGATCTTGTAGACTGGAGAGCCGTGCGGTCGCGGCGGAGGCTCGCCGGCGGCGCACGTCCACTCGAGGCGGCGGCAGACGCGCGCCCGGCATCCGAACGCGGGAGACAGAGGTTCATGGCAGGTCACAGCAAGTGGGCAGGCATCAAGCACAAGAAGGCGGCCATCGACGCCAAGCGCGCCAGGCGCTGGACGAAGCTGGTGCGCGAGGTCATCGTCTCGGCCCGGCTGGGCGGCGGCGATCCCGAGTTCAACCCGCGCCTGCGCAGCGCGGTCTCCGACGCCAAGGCCGACAACGTCCCGAACGACACGATCGACCGCGCGATCAAGAAGGGCACCGGCGAGCTCGAGGGCGAGACCTACGAGGAGATCACCTACGAGGGCTACGGTCCCGGCGGCGTGGCGGTGATGGTCGAGGCGATGACCGACAACCGCAACCGGACCGTCGCCGAGCTGCGACACCTGTTCTCGCGCCACGGCGGGAACCTCGGAGAGAACGGCTGCGTGGCCTGGATGTTCGACCGGCGCGGGTACTTCGCCGTCGAGTCCGGCGCCCTGGGTGAGGAGGAGCTGATGGAGCTCGCCCTCGATCTGGGGGTCGACGACATCGCGTCGAGCGACGAGGTGCACGAGCTCTACACCGGCCCCGAGGACTACGCCCAGGTGCGCCAGGCGCTCGAGGAGCGGGGGGTGCCCCTCGCCGCCAAGGAGCTCGCCATGGTGCCGCAGACCTCGGTCGAGCTGGGCGACAACGCGTCGTCGGTGCTGCGCCTGGTGGAAGCGCTCGAGGATCACGACGACGTCCAGCACGTGTGGGCCAACTTCGAGGTCGACGAGGCCGCCCTCGCGGCCGAAGGCGCCTGACCCCTGCGCGCGATGCTCATCCTCGGCCTCGACCCCGGCAGCCTGCACACGGGCTACGGCCTGATCGAGAAGCAGGGCACCCACCTGCGGGCGGTCGACTGGGGCCGGATCTCGATCCCCCGGCGGCTCGACCTGCCGCGGCGCCTGGCCGACCTGACGACCTCGCTCGAAGAGCTCCTGGGGCGGGTCGCGCCCGACCTGGCGGTCCTCGAGTCGCCCTTCCACGGAATGAACAGCCGGTCCCTGATCGTTCTGGCCCAAGCGCGCGGCTCCCTGATCGCCTGTCTCGCCCGGCGCGGGCTCGACGTGGTCGAGTACAGTCCGGCCGAGGTCAAGTCGGCGGTGACCGGAAACGGGCGCGCCGACAAGCAGCAAGTGGCCCGGATGGTCCAGTTGCTGCTGAAGCTGGACGGGGCGCCCCTGGCCGACGATACGAGCGACGCGCTCGCCGTCGCCATCTGCTGCGCGCAGCGCCACCGGATGGACAACCTGGCAAAATCGCTATGCTAAGATCCGCCCCCATCCGCCGGTGTGGAGACGACCGTGGCGCCCCCGGGTGGGCCCAGGTTGGGCCGATTGGCCGCGGGCGGTCCTTGATGAACGACGCGCTCCCTGACACACGGCGATCCCGCCTTCGGAGCGACCTAGGGAACTCTGCTCACCGCGTGTGAGTCCAATCACGTAGGAGGAGGAAAACCGTGGACCAAATCAGCGGAACGTTAGTCGAAATCCTGGAGATCGGCGGAGTCGTCATGTGGTTCCTGCTCGCCTTCTCGGTCGTTGCGCTGGCCTTCATCATCGAGCGCGCGATCGCGCTCCGCCGTGCCAAGATCAACGTCAACGAGTTCCTGGCCAAGATCCGCAAGGCCCTGCTCGTGAACCGTTCCGTCCGCGACGCCATCAAGATCTGCGAGCAGTACCGCGGTCCGGTCGCCTCGATCATGAAGGCCGGCCTGGTCAAGTACGGCCAGCCCAAGGAAGACATCGAGAAGACGATCGAGAACGCCGCCCTCTACGAGATGGGCCGCCTCGAGCGGGGCCTCACGGTGCTCGCCACGATCGCCAACGTCGCTCCCCTCCTCGGCTTCCTCGGGACGGTGACCGGCATGATCTCCTCCTTCGACGCGCTCGCCGAGGCCGGCCTGTCGAACCCGGGCCTGGTCGCCGTCGGCATCAAGGAGGCCCTCTACACGACGGCCGCCGGTCTGTTCATCGCCATCCCGGTGCAGATCGCCTACAACTTCTTCATGAGCCGGATCAACCGGTTCGTGCGCGACATCGAGACGGCCGCCAACATGCTGCTCGAGGCGTTCACCGAGATGGAGCGCAGCGGCGTCACGCCGGAGGCTCCGATCGCGCCGCCCGAGACCGCCACGCCGGCCACCAAGGCGGCTTCCAAGTAATCGAGCCCGATCCGGAAAGGCGCAGAAGATGGAGCTACACGCTTCGAGAGTGAAGGAGGCGGTCATCCCGACCGCCAGCATGGCGGACATCGCCTTCCTCCTCATCATCTTCTTCATGCTGACCATGACCTTCGAGGTCGACAAGACCCGGGTCACGCTGCCCGAGACGCTGGTCCGCATGGAGATCCCGAAGAAGGCGGCGTTCATCTCGGTGAACGAAGCGGGCGCCATCAAGGTGTCGAGCGGCGAGGAGCTGTCGGTCTCCGTGTCCAACGCGGAGGACGTGCTCTCCTTCGCCGCCGGCGTCGTGGCCTCGAACCCCGGCAAGGAGTTCGTCATCAAGGCCGACGAGGACGTGCCCTACCGCACGATCGACCAGGTCATCGACGCCTTGAAGCGGGCGCAGGTCGAGGTCATCTACCTGCTTTCCAGCGCGGAAGGGGAAGGGATCTAGCCCATGAAGCTCGACATCGAAACCAAGGTCAGCGACGAGATCCCGACCGCCTCGATGGCGGACATCGCCTTCTTGCTGATCATCTACTTCATGATCACCACCACCTTCGCGGCCACCCAGGGGCTCGACTTCCAGCTCCCCAAGGAGCAGGACGACACCCCGCTGGTCGAGAAGGAGGAGTCGGTGCTGATCGAGATCCAGCCCTCGGGCCAGATCATCGTGGACAGCCAGCCGATGCTGCTCGAGGACATCCTGGAGTACCTGAAGCCGAGGCTCGAGCGCAACCCGCTCAAGCCGGTGATCATCCGCCCCGACCCCTCGTCGCCGTACGGCAGCATGGTGACCGTGTTCGACGAGCTGCGGCAGGCGGAGGACAAGATCGGCTTGCAGATCCGCAACATCTCGATCCCGACGCAGCGCGAGATCGAAGCGTTCTGGTACTAGATCCCACGACGCGGAAAGATTCGGAGGATTCCGATGGCTGACGACAAGAAGACCCCGACGACGGCTCCGGCCAAGGGCGACGAGGCCGCGGCGCGGCCCGACGACCTGACGACGACCTTCGCCCTGGAGTACGAAGAGGACCGCAAGACGATGCGGTGGGCGGTCGGCATCGCCATCGTCCTCCACGCCATCATGTTCTTCGTCACGCTGCCGGAGTTCCGCAGCGAGGAGATCCAGCCGGCGGAGAAGCCGAAGATCTTCGTGGTCCAGCAGACCCGGTTCAAGCCGCCGCCGCCGAAGCAGCAGCAGGAGATCCCGAAGCCGAAGGCGAAGAAGGTGCCGATCCCGGACCCGACGCCCGACGAGCCGGAGCCGATCCGCCTGCCCGACGAGATCGAGCCCGAGGTCGACCTGCCGGAGACGGACATCGTCTTCGACATCCCCGAGGGTCCGCCGCCCTCGCCCGAGCCGGAGGGGCCGATCCAGGTCGGCGGCGACGTACAGGCGCCGGTCAAGACTTACTACCCGCAGCCGCAGTACACCGAGATCGCCCGCAAGGCGCGCCTCCAGGGTGTGGTGATCGTCCAGGCGATCGTCGACAAGGAGGGCAACGTCACCAACGTCAAGCTGCTCAAGGGGCTCGGCATGGGCCTCGACCAGGCGGCGATCGACGCGATCAAGAAGTGGCGCTTCGAGCCCGCGACCCTGCACGGCAAGCCGGTGTCGGTGTACTACAACCTGACCGTCAACTTCCGACTCCAGTAGCGACTCGATGGCCTTCCAGGGCTCCCTCAAAGAGCTCCCGCTCCCCGACATCATCCAGCTCGTGTCGGTCTCCGGCAAGACCGGAGCCTTCACGCTGGAGAGCGGGGGCTCGAAGGGGGAGATCTACCTCCGCGGCGGCCAGATCGTCCACGCGGAGGTCGGCGAGCTCTCGGGCGAGGAGGCCGTCTACGAGCTCGCGATCTGGACCGACGGGGACTTCGTCTTCACCCCCGGCCGCGAGGTCGAGACCACCACGATCCAGAAGTCGAACACCAACCTCCTGATGGAGGCGGCGCGCCGGATCGACGAGTGGCAGGTGCTCTCGAAGCGCATCCCTTCGACCCGGCTGGTGCCGGTCTTCACCTCCCAGGTCGCGACCACGTCGGTCTCCTTCACCCCGACCGAGTGGCAGCTCATCTGCAAGATCGACGAGCGGCGCTCGATCGAGGAGATCGCGACCGGCCTCGGCTCGAGCCCGTTCGAAGTCTGCAAGCTCCTCTACGGGCTGATCACCTCCGGCCTCGTCAACCTGCGTGAGACCCTCGGCGCCCAGGCGACGCGGCGTCTCGAAAAGATGACGTCGGAGGAGCTGCGGGAGACGGCCGACGCCATCCATGCACAGGCGCGCGAGCTGCTCGCCGGCCACGAGCGGAGCGCCGAGCTCGACTCGATGTACCGGATGAGCCGCACCGAGATGGACAACGGCCGCGAGGTCGACGCCGTGCTCGACCTCGTTCGCTCGGAGGAGAAGGTCGTCTCCGGAGCGCTCGGGCCGAACCAATCGAAGACGTTCCTCGACCGTGTGGGTACGCTCCTCCAGGGTGGCTGACGGGGCCGCCGGGAGCGCCGCCACACGGCCGGAAGGAACGGAATTTTCCGGGCACACGCTTTGCTTATCAGGGCGTTCACTTCGGTCCCAGACCCGCGCTTCCGGAGTCTCGCGGGGCCGTTTCGATAGAAAGGAGAACGGCATGCGAAATCTCATCACGGCAGCAGTCGTCAGCCTCCTCGTTCTCGGTGCGGTCGGTCCTGCCGAGGCGGGCTGGGAAGAAGGCGTCCAGGCGTTCCAGTCGGGCAACTACAGCACGGCGGCCAAGGAGTTCCAGGCGGTCGTCGAGGCGAGCCCGGAGTACGCGTCGGGCCACTTCATGCTCGGCCAGGCGCTCGCGCAGCTCAACCGCGACCAGGACGCGCTGAACGCCTTCCGCAAGGCCTACGACCTCAACCCGAACAGCGTCCAGTTCCAGTTCGCCCTGGCGAACGCCTACCTGACCGCCAAGCGCTACGGCGACGCGGCCCAGCTCTACGAGCGGATCGACGCTTCGAGCCTGCCGGCCAACCTCCGGGCGGCGTACCAGACGAACAACGCGATCGCGCTCGACAAGAGCGGTCGCGGTGCCGAGGCCCTCGCGGCGCTCCGCAACACCGCGCGCTCGTCGCCGAACAACGCGGCCGCTCAGTACGCCTACGGCGTCGCCGCCTACAACGCCGGCGAGACGGCCACGGCCGTACCGGCGCTCGCCAAGGCGGTGCAGCTCGAGGCCACCCCGAAGTATCGGGAGGCTTACGCCAAGGCGCTCGTGCGCCAGGCGCGCGAGGACTCCTCGACGAAGGCCGCGAACTACGGCCGCGCGGCGGAGCAGGCCCGGGCGCTCGTCTCCGCCGATCCGTCCTACGACAACCTGCTCCTCCTCGGCGAGGTGCAGCTCGGCTCGAAGCAGTATCGCGAGGCGGTCGGCAGCTTCGAGAAGGCTTCGGCGAAGAAGGCGAACGACTGGCTCGCGCTCTACTACCTGAGCCAGGCGCAGACCGCGACCGGCGACTTCGCCGCCGCGGAGAGCACGCTGGCGAAGCTGCTCCGGACCGACCTCTCGGACGAGAACGAGCGGCGGGTCTACAAGCAGATCGGCTTCGTCAACGAGCGGCTGAAGAACTACGACGAGGCGAAGGTCGCCTACACCCGCGCCGGGGACCAGAAGTCGGTCGCCCGGATCGAGCAGAACCAGCGGATCTCGGCCGAGAACCAGGAGATCGAGGCGCACAACCGCGAGATCGAGCAGATGCGCTCCGAGCAGGAGGCCCTGGAGGAAGAGCTCCGCGAGCTCGAAGAGGGTCCGCCGCCGCTGTTCTGACCCGCGGTATCGGCGCAACTTCGAAGGGCCGCACTCCGGTGCGGCCCTTCGTCTTTTTGGGGGTAAGATGCGGCCCGCCGTCATGCCCTCGCCGCTCCCGTACATCCTCGCTGCGCTCGCGCTGATTCCGGCCGCGGCCAGCTCCCTGCCCGCCGACCCGGCTTCGCCGGTCCAGGAGCCTCCGGTCCAGGAACCGTCGGCCCAGGAACCCGAGGAACCGGAGCCGGAACCGCCCGGCCCCGGCACGACGGAGACCGAGCCGATCCCCGAGGACCGCTCCCTCGTTCCCGAGCTCAACGTCTACTTCCCCGAGGGCGATCTCGACCTCCGGATCAACCGGCTGATCAAGAAGGTCTTCGCCGAGGGGCAGGTCAAGTACAACTTCGTCGACGGCGACATCACCGCCTTCCTGCGCTACCGCTACTACGGCCTGGCCCGCACCTACCAGCTCACCGTCTTCGACGAGATCGAGTTCGAGGACATCGAAGACTTCTCGAACGACTTCGAGCGCGTGCGCGGCATCCTGCTCCTCACCGAGTGGCCGCAGAGCTTCCACCGCCGGACCTTCCTCCTGACCGAGCTCGACCGGATCAGCTCCAACAAGGACGAGTTCGTGTTCGACACCGGCAGGACGAACCTCTTCGCCCGGGTCGGCTACCAGATCGGCACGCCGAACGACGAGCGTTCGAACGCCATCGTGGGCGAGAACCGCGCCCGGGTGGAGGAGCTGTTCACCGCCTTCCGCCAGATCGGCCCCGGCGACGCGGGCGTGACCGGCGCGCTGACCTACGGCACCGACGTGGCGGTCGGCGACTTCGATTACGTGAAGGCCGAGGTCTCGGCGATCAAGCGCTTCGAGCTGCCCCGCGGCTTCTTCCTCTTCGGCCGCCTCCACGGGGGCACCTTCCTCCACAAGGAGATCCTCGATCGGGAGATCGACCCGGAAGGCGAGCTGCCGGAGACCGGCCGCTACTCGATCCCCCGCGAGGAGTTCTTCCGGCTCGACGGCCGCGACAACCTGAAAGGGCTCGACGAAAGGCGGCGCGGCACCGAGGAGCTCCACACCACCTGGGAGCTGGTTTTTCCCTGGTTCGTCGGTAAGGATTACAAGCGGATCGGCCTCGACTGGCAGAACTGGTACTGGGTGATCTACGGCGGCGCGGGCGTCATCGGCTTCGACCGCGACGTCTTCACCGACACGGACGAGATCGTCTACGACGTCGGCGCGGGATGGGAATCGTCCTTCCGCCTGCGCGATTACGAGTTCTTCTTCAGCGGTTTGGTGGCTCAGGCGTTCAACGCCGAGGGCGGCGTCCAGCTCCGTCTGTCACTGAAGTCCTACCACTGAATTCGCTCTCTCCCACCGCAGGCTATGCTAGAATTTTCAACGGCTCTCGTGCGGGCACGGAGATTGCTCCCGCCTCTGGGGTATTCGAGGGACACGAGAGAGATATTCGTACCAACTGAGATCGGAGGGAGATCGATGGAATGGAAGCAACGACTTGCCTGGTCGCTGCTGGTGCTCGGGCTCTTCGTGCCGACCGTGACTACGGCACAGCCGGGCGTCGCCCCGACGGCGACGGGTGAAACCGGTCTGTTCACGCTTTTCACGGCCGACACGGTGCCTCAGGGCGACTGGTCGTTCGGCTTTTACTACAACAACTGGGACCGGGTCTTCGAGTTCAACGACGACTTCGATCTCGACTACCACCAGCTCAGCGCCGGCGTCGGCTGGGGCATCACCGAGAACTTCGAGCTGTACGCCTCGGTGCCGTACGTCCGCCTCGATCCCGATTTCGGCAACGACTTCGGTGGCCTCGGAGACTTCGGCGACGAGGACGACGAGAGCGGTCTCGGCAACGCGCGCGTGGGCGGCAAGTGGCGCTTCGCGGGCGACCCGGAGGTCGGCGCCTGGGCGCTGAACGCCTTCGTCGACGCCCCGACGGGCGACGAGGAGGTCCTCGCGGGCGACACCGGCTTCGGCGCCGGCATCGGCTGGTCGAACTCCAACTGGGCGTTCAACGCCGGCTACCACGTGCTCGGCGATCTCGAGCTCGGCGGCGAGGACTTCTCGCGCTCCGACGAGATCACGGTCGGGCTGGGCAACATCACGCCCGTCTCCGACAGTCTCGACTGGATCACCGAGCTGGTCGGTACCCTGCCGGTGGACAGCGACGAGGCGATCTTCCAGGAGAGCGTCGACCTGACCACCGGTGGCCGCCTCTGGTTCGGCGACACGCGGGAGTGGGCCTTCAACTTCGCCCTGCGCACCGACCTGCTGCAGCTCGGCGACACGGACCAGTACTGTCCGATCGGCGGCCTCCTGGGCCTGACCTTCTTCCCGGGCTTCGTGGCACCTCCGCCGCCCCCGCCGCCGCCACCCCCGCCGCCGCCGCCGCCACCACCGGCTCCGGCTCCGGTTTCGCCGCCGCCCCCACCGCCGCCGGAGGCCCCCGCGCCGCCGCCGGAGGAGCGGGTGACGGTCCAGTTCGACGCCAACAGCGCGCGCCTGACCAACATCGCGAAGGCGAAGCTCGACGAGGTCGCCCTCCGGATGCAGGAGGAGTCGGACGCGCGGGCGCTGGTGATCGGGTACACCGACAGCTCCGGCTCCGACTCCGCCAACCAGCGGATGAGCGAGCGCCGGGCGCAGTCGGTGAAGGACTACCTGGTGCAGCGCCACGGCATCGATCCGAACCGGATCCGCACGGAAGGCCGAGGCTCGGCCGACCCGGTGGCGTCCAACGACACGGCCGACGGACGGGCTCAGAACCGTCGCGCGGTCGTGATCATCACGTTCGAGTGACCGGCTCGGAGTAAGAGTCGTCGCACGGAGTGACCCGAACCCCCGGCGGGGCCCACCCGCCGGGGGTTTTTTCGTTTCACACCTCGTCGACCGGCGGCTCGCCCAGGCTCTCGCGGCGTAGGGACAGCACGGCGCCGGCGAGGCCGGCGAGCGCGCCGAGAGCGGTGAGCGCCGCGAGCTGGCCCGGCGAGGGCGGGCGGGCGACCAGGAGCTGCCCGACGAGCGACGAGCCCAGACGCTCGGCGGCGCTCCAGAAACCGACCGCCAGCCCGGCGGCGGCGAGCGCGCCGCCGAGCAGGCCCTGGAGCAACCCCTCGACGTAGAACGGCCCCCGGATGAAGAACTCGGTCGCGCCGACCAGCCGCATGATGGTGATCTCGTCCTCGTAGAGGTAGGCGGTGAGGCGGATCACGCTGCCGATGGTGAAGACCGCCGCTCCCAGGAGCACGCCGCCGAGCGTCAGGCCGAGCCCTCGGACCACCGTCACCACGGTCGAGAGCTGCGCCACCCACTCGCGGTCGTCGTCGACCATCGAGACTCCGGGCTCGGCGGCGAGCGCGGTCAGCCACGCCTCGAAGCCGGGCGGACGGCTCGTCGGCTCCTCCGAAGCGCCCGCGATCTCGATCTCGAGCGACGGCGGCAGGGGCGTCTCCTCGCCGTCCACCAGGTCGGCGAGCGCCGGGAAGATGGCGGCGAAGCGCTCCCGTGCCTCCTCGGCGCTCACCACCCGCGTGCGCACGATCCAGGGAGAGCCTTCGACCTCGGCCGCGAGCTCCCCGATCCGCCCCGCCGGCGTCTCGGGCTCGAAGTAGACCACCACCCGGCTCTCGTCGCGCGCCCGCTCCACCACCGAGGCGAGGTTCCGGCCCACCACCAGGAAGGCGCCGCCGACCGCCAGGCTGACGGCGATGATGACCACCGCCAGCACGCTCACCTTCCAGCTCCGAACGAGGCTCACGCCCGCCTCGCGGACGAAGTACCGGAGCGCCCGGGCGAAGGTCACGGCGCACCCGCCTCCGCCGGCTGCTCGTCCGCGCCGGGCGGCGGCTCGGCGTCGAGGGCGCCCTGGCTTCCGAGCCCCGGCGGCGCGCTGCCCTCGATCTCCTCGTCGCCCACCAGGCGCCCGCCGTCGAGCGTCAGCACCCGCCCCCCCACCCGCTCGATGGTGCCGCGGTCGTGGGTCGCGAGGAGCACGGTCGTCCCACGCCGGTTGATCTCCAGGAAGAGGCGCACGATCTCGCGCGAGAGGTCGGGGTCGAGGTTGCCGGTCGGCTCGTCGGCGATCAGGATGTCGGGCCGGGCGATCACCGCGCGCGCGATCGCCACCCGCTGCTGCTCGCCGCCGGAGAGCTCGGCCGGGAAGGCGCTCAGGCGGTGCGCGAGCCCGACCCGCTGGAGCGCCCAGAGGGCGGCGCGCTTCTGGCTCTCCCGGTCCTCCCCGAGGATGCTCGGCAGATAGGCGACGTTCTCGTACACCGTCTTGCGGTCGATCAGCCGGAAGTTCTGGAACACGACGCCGATCGTCCGGCGGAGGTAGGGGATCTTGTTGCGCGGCAGCGAGGCGACGTTTCGACCGTTGACCAGGATGCGCCCCCCGGACGGCACGTCGCCGCGGTAGATCAGGCGCAGCAGCGTGGTCTTGCCGGCGCCGCTCGCGCCGGTCAGGAAGGCGAACTGCCCGGCGAGGAGCGAGAAGGTGACGTCGTCGAGCGCCGCCTGGCCGCCCGGGTAGTGCTTCGTGACGTGGAAGAACTGGATCAACTGAGCACTCCGGCGACCATCGAACGGACGAAGATGGGGACCCGGCGAGTCTAGCAGCGCACGCCCTCCGGACCGGCGCCGATCGCGGGGTCGAGCCCGGCACGAGAGGTGAATAGGAACTCGGTATGGCCATCCGTGAGCGAGCCGATCCCACCGCCCTGTCCGAACCGCGCCGGTCCCCCTCGATCGAGGGGCCGGTCTGGCGCGGAAACCACCCCGTCTGGACCGCCTCCGCGGGCGATCTGGAGATCCGCTTCGTCGGCCGCGGCCTCGGCGGCACCCGCACCGCCATCCTGCGCCGCGTCGAAGGCGAGGAGCTGCCGGTCGCGCAGGCGAAGCAGGTGCACTCCGACACCGTGCTCTCGACCCGCGCCCGCGACAGCGTCGAGGTCGGGGAGGGGGACGCGCTCTGGACCGACCGCCGCGGGCTCGTCCTGTCGGTGATCACCGCCGACTGCGTGCCGGTGCTCCTCGCCGACCGGAGCGGGGACCGGATCGCCGCCGTCCACGCCGGCTGGCGCGGCCTCGTCTCCGGCGTCATCCCGCGGGCGGTCGAGGCCCTGGGGGCGCCCCGGGGCGCTCTCGACGCCTGGATCGGCCCGTCGATCGGCGTCTGCTGCTACGAGGTGGGGGACGACGTGGCCGCCGCCGTGGTCGGCGCCACGGCGTCCCACGTCCTGCAGGCGGGTGAAGGGACGGGCGAGCGCCCGCATCTCGACCTCGCCGCCGCCGCCCGTCACCAGCTCGGCGCTGCCGGGATCGAGTCGGTGCGCACCGTCGCGGACTGTACGCACTGCGACCCGGAGCGGCTCTGGAGCTACCGGCGCGAGGGGCCCGGCGTCGGCCGGAACGTCGCCTACGTCTGGAGACGGGCGTAGGAAGGCCGTCAGGCGGACGCTGAGCGGTTCCGCGCCGGAAGCGGGGGGTAGCCCCGAGGGTCCCGACCGAAGGCCCGTAGCTGGCCGCACGCGGCCGACACGTCGTCCCCACGGCGGCGGCGGACGGTCGCCACCAGCCCCCGCTTCTCGAGCCGTGCCTGGAAGGCGTCGATCGCCGCGTCCGATGGCGGCACCATCGCTTCGCCCAGCACCGGGTCCGGGTTGATCGGGATCAGGTTGACCTTCGACCGCAGGCCGGAAAGCCGGCGGGCCAGGGCGTCCGCGTCGGCGGGGGCGTCGTTGAATCCCCGGATCAGGATGTACTCGATGGTGATCCTGCGCCCCTTGTCGAGCGGGAAGGCGTGAAGCGCGCTCATCAGCTCGTCGAGCGGATAGCTGCGGTTGATCGGCATCAGCTCGGTCCGCCGCTCGTCGTCCGGGGCGTGGAGCGAGATCGCGAGGTTCGGACGCCGCTCCCACTCCGCCATCGCCGCGATGCCCGGCACCACGCCGGCCGTCGAGAGCGTGATGCGGCGCGGCGAGACGGTCTCGGTCAGCAGATCGACCGTCGCCCGCACCGCCTCGAGGTTCATCAGCGGCTCGCCCATCCCCATGAAGACGACGTTGAAGCCGGACGGGGGCAGGTTCCGGTCGCGCCGGATGGCGAGCACCTGCCCCACGATCTCGCCGGCGCCGAGATTGCGGCCGGGGCCCCAGAAGCCGGTGACGCAGAACTTGCACGCCAGCCCGCACCCGGCCTGGCTCGAGATGCAGAAAGTGCGGCGGTCCCCGTCCGGGATGTCGACCGCCTCGACGGTCGCCCCGTCGGCCATCCGGAAGAGGTGCTTGACCGTGCCGTCCGCCGCCTCGGCCCTCCGGACCGTCTCCGGGCTGCCGATCCGGAAGCGCTCGGCGAGCCGCGAGCGCAGGCCGAGCGGCAGGTCGGTCATGTCGTCGAAGCCGGCGACGGCGCGGCGGTAGAGGGCGTCGTGGACCTGCCGCGCCCGGAAGGCGCGGTCGACCTCCGGCTCGAGAAGCTCGGCGAGGCGGTCGAACGGCAGCCCGAGCAGGTCGGGGCGCGCATCGGCCGGACGATCGTGGGAGGCGGGCATCGCAGCCCGTCCAACAGGGGGGCCGGTGGGGCCATTCCCCTGTGCGCCGGGCGGCACCGGCCGTATAATGACCGGCCCCCGTCATGCCTTCGAACCCCGATCTCCAGGACATCGCCCCCCTCCTCGACGGCCTCGCCCGGCGCGGCCACCCGGTGGCCGGGGTCGAAGCGATGGCGGGAGACGTCTCGCGGCGCCGGTACTTCCGCCTCCGGCTGGCCGCGAAGCCGGAGGTCTCGCCGGCGGCCGCGGGAGGCCGAGCGGTGCTCGCCGTCTACCCGGACGAGATGCTCGACGCTTGCCGGCGCTCGCTCGCCACGGGCAGGCTCCTCGCCGACCGGGGCGTCCGGGTACCCGAGGTGATCGACGCCGACTGCGCGAGCGGCTGGGTGCTGCTCGAGGATCTCGGCGACCGCACCCTCTACGAGCACGCCGAGCGGCCCTGGGAGGAGCTCGGCCGCTTCTTCGAGGACGCGGTCGGCGTGATCGCGCGCATCCGGACGATCCCGGCCGAGTCGGTCGCGGGCCTGAGCCCGCCCCTCGACCGCGACCTCCTGCGC
>CAZLLV010000066.1:0-7314 GCA_964560325.1 uncultured Thermoanaerobaculia bacterium
GGGGCCGGGGGCGGCCGGCCTCCGGGTCGGCTCGGCTTGCTGGGTGATCCGCCGGGTGCCTCGCCTCGCAGGGCCGTCCGCGCGTGCGGCGATGTGCACTCCCGCCGTCCGTGCTGGCGGCGCGGGCCCTGAGCCCTCCGGCCGGCCGCCCCCGGCCCCGCCCCGAACCCTGCACCGACCGGTGGTGGATGGGGGAGGGGTACGCTCCCTCCTCTCGCTTCGCTCGCGTCGGATCGCGTGGCCGGGCTCCCTCTCCTCGCTTCGCTCGCATCGGATCGCGTGGTCGGGCTCCCTCCCCTCGCTTCGCTCGTGTCGGATCGCGCTGCCACGAGCGCCGCTGGTATCCGCGGAGAAAGAGGTTCGGGCAGGGTCGGGGTTTGGAGGGGCGATGTAGGTGCCGCGCTCAGCGGTACCTGGAAAAAAACTCGACGATCCGGCCCAGGCGGTCCATGCGCCGCGCGGGGTCGCCGGTGCGCGAGAGGTCGTGGCCCTCTTCGGGGTAGCGGACGTACTCGACCGGGCGTTCGAGGACCTTGAGGCTCTTGTAGAGCGTCTCGGACTGATTGACGCCGGTGCGGCGGTCGCGGTCGGAGTGGATGATGAGGAGCGGGGTGCGGATGTCCTCGACGTAGGTGAGCGGGGACTCGCGGTCGAGGATCGCGCGGGCTTCGGGCTCCCACGGGTAGCCGCCGAAGTGGTAGAGCACCAGGCGCCAGGCGTTGCCTTCGCCGAAGAAGAAGGAGAGGTCGTAGACGCCGCGCTGGGCGACCGCGGCGTCGAAGCGCTGGTCGTGGCCGACGATCCAGGCGGTCATGTAGCCGGCGTAGCTGCCGCCGACCACGAAGCGCTTCTCCGGGTCGACCCACTCTTGCTCCGCGGCCGCGTCGAGCGCGGCCAGCAGATCGCCGGCGGGGCCGGCGCCCCAGTCCTGGTAGTTCGCCTTCTGGAAGTCGTAGCCGTAGCCGCCGCTGCCGCGCGGGTTGGCGTAGACGATGCCGTAGCCGCGGGCGGCGAGGAGCTGGAACTCGTGCCACATGCTGAATTCGCCCGGCCCCCACATGGCGCTCGGGCCGCCGTGGATGGCGAGCACCAGCGGGTAGGTCTCGCCCGCTTCCCGGAACGCCGGCTCCATCACCCACGATTGGACGCGGGTGCCGTCCGGCCGCTCGATCCAGCGCTCGGTCGGATGGACGATCCGCTTGTCGGCGAGCCAGCCGGTGTTGAGGTCGCTGAGCCGCCGCTCGCCGGAGCCGTCGGCCGCGGCGGCGTAGAGCTCGTTCGGGTTCTCGACCTCGGTGGCGGCGTAGACCAGCCGGCCGGCGGCGAGGTCGTAGGAGCGTACGCCGCGGCCGCTGCCCGGGCCGGCGACCACCGGCTCGGCCGCCCCGCCGCCAAGCGACACCCGCACGATCGGGAAGGTGCCCCGGAGCCGGGTGGTGACGTAGATCGCGCTCCCATCGTCCGTCCACCGGAGGTCGTCGACATCGGAGTCGAGGTCGGGGGCGAGGAAGCGGGGCTCGGGCGCGGCGCCGGTCGCTGCGCCGGCCGGCGGCAGCGGGATCGCCGCGAGGTGGCTGAGGGCGTAGTAGACGTCGGCCGACTCTTCGGCGAGGAAGGCGACCGTCGTACCGTCGGGCGACACGTCCGGGTCGTGGACCGTCCAGCCCTCCCAGTCGAGGAGCGGCGCGGCGCCCGAGCCGTCGGCGTTCACGATCCAGAGGTCGCCGTCGCGCACGCGGTCGGGGTGCTCGGGGAAGGGAACCGAGGTGGTCACGATCCGGCGCCCGTCCGGCGTCCAGTCGCCGCCGGCGAAGGCCTGGAAGCCGTCGGTGAGCCGGAGCGGCTCGCGCTCCAGGGCGCCCGGCCGCGCGTCGATCGTGAAGAGGTGCGGGATCTCGACCTCGCCGGCGAGCTCGTGCTCGTCCTGGAGGTCGAGGCGCGTCAGGACCCGCGGGTCGTCCTCGGCGGCGTTCTTCGCCAGCCAGGCGCGAAGCGCCTCCACCGTGCCGTCCGGGTCGGGCTCCGGCTCCGGCTCACCGGCCTCCGCCTCCTCCCCGTCCTCGCCCTGCCGCTCGGCCGCGCGATCCCTTTCGCGCTCGCGCAGGCGCCAGTTCGGCTCGTCGCCGCGGCTCCGGCCGGGCCGCTCGTCCGGCCACGGCGGCTCGCCCTCGATCGCCCACGACGGGATGCCGGAGGTGTAGAGGATGCGCGTGCCGTCGGGCGACCAGACCGGCGCCGCGGCGCCGTGCTCGGCGTCGGTCAGTCGCCACGCCTCGCCGCCTGCGAGCGGCAGCACCCAGATCTGCGGTCCGCCCGCCTCGGGATCGTCGTGCCGGCGGACGAAGGCGATGCTCGACCCGTCGGGCGAGAAGACCGGCCCGCCGTCATTGCGGTCGCCGTGGGTGAGCTGGCGCGGCGGCACCGGCTCGGAGTCCGGGCCGCCCAGCTCGGCGAGCCAGAGGTGGCGGAAGTAGCGCGGCTCGCCGTCGTCCCCTTCGCCGATCGAGGTCACCACGTAGACCGCCCGCCGGCCGTCCGCCGAGAGGTCGACGTCGCCGGCCGTGCGCAGGTTCTCGAGGTCGGCGATGCCGATCGGTTCACCGCCGCCCGCGTCCCCGACCTGGGCCGAGGCGGCGGTGGCGAGGAGCAGGCAGAGGGCGAGCAGGACGAGCGGGCGTCGAATCGGGGTCATATCGTGTCTCCGGCGGGCGGTTGATCGTGGGGCGCGATCGTATCGCGCCGCTATACTCCGCCCGTTCCGACCCGACCGATCGACTCCCCGGAGGTTCCGCATGCGCCGCTCGTCCGCCCGTCCTTGCCGCTCCTCGGTCACCGCCCTGGCGGTGCTCTTCGCTCTGCTCACGCTCACCGCTCCGCTCGCGGCGCAGGGTGGCCGAGGCGGCTCGCCGGACGCCGAGCCCGCGGTCGACCCGGCGCTCTTCCAGGGCATGGAGTGGCGGCTGGTCGGGCCGTTCCGTGGCGGCCGCTCGGTGGCGGTCTCCGGCGTGCCGGGCGATCCCCTGACCTACTACTTCGGCGCCACCGGCGGCGGCGTGTGGAAGTCGGCCGACGCCGGCAACACCTGGACGAACGTCTCCGACGGCTGGTTTCGCACCGGCACCGTCGGCGCGATCGCGGTGGCGCCGTCCGACCCGAACGTGATCTACGTCGGCATGGGCGAGGCGCCGATTCGCGGCGTCACCACCACGCACGGCGACGGCGTCTACCGCTCGACCGACGCCGGGCGCACGTGGACCCACCTCGGGCTCGAGGCGACCGAGCAGATCTCGAACGTGATCGTCCACCCGCTCGACCCGGACACGGCCTGGGTCGCGGCCCAGGGCTCGGCCTGGAGGCCGAACCCGGAGCGCGGGATCTACCGCACGACGGACGGCGGGGCGAGCTGGGAGCACGTCCTCCACGTCTCCGACGAGGCGGGCGCGAGCGAGCTGACGATCGACCCGAACAACCCGCGCATCCTCTACGCCGGCTTCTGGGACCACCAGCGCTCGCCGTGGCAGATCCGCTCGGGCGGTCCGGGCAGTGGCGTCTGGAAAAGCGCCGACGGGGGCGACACCTGGCGGCGGATGCCGCAGAAGGGGGTCGAGATCGACGCAGAGGACGCCGAGCCGCCGATGGCGGGCCGCCGGCCGGGTCGGCGCCCGCCCGCCCGCGGTGAAGCCGGCAAGCTCCCGGCGCTGATGGGCAAGGTCGGCGTCGCCGCCTCCGCCCGGTCCGGCCGCGTCTGGGCGCTGGTCGAGGCCGAGGACGGCGGCCTCTACCGCTCCGACGACGGCGGCGCGACCTGGACCCTGGTCAACGCCGACCGCGAGCTGCGCGCCCGCCCCTGGTACTACATCCACGTCGAGGCCGACCCGGTCGACCCCGACACGATCTACGTGATGAACGCGCCGTTCTTCAAGTCGGAGGACGGCGGCCGCACGTTCCGGCAGATCGACACGCCGCACGGCGACAACCACGACCTCTGGATCGCGCCGGAGGACAACCGGCGGATGATCAACGGCAACGACGGCGGCGCGAACGTCTCGTTCAACGGCGGCGCGAGCTGGTCGACCCAGGGCAACCAGCCGACCGCGCAGTTCTACCGGGTCGACACCGACGCGACCTTTCCGTACACGATCTACGGCGGCCAGCAGGACAACACGACCGTCGCGATCGAGAGCGCGGCGCCGGGCGGCATCGGGGTCACCGACTGGCACGCGGTGAGCGGCTGCGAGAGCGCCCACGTCGCCTTCGACCCGGAGAACCCGCGCTACGTCTACGCCGGCTGCTACCAGGGGATCATCGGTGAGTGGGACGCGGTCACCCGCACCGAGCGCGACGTGATGGCGGTGCCGTTCCTCGGCCTCGGCGTCGACCCGAAGGACCAGCCGTACCGGTTCAACTGGAACGCGCCGATCGAGGTGTCGCCGCACGACCCGTCGGTGATCTACCACGCGGGCAACGTGCTCCTGCGCTCCTCCGACCGGGGCGTCTCCTGGACCGAGGTCTCGCCCGACCTGACCCGCGACGAGGAGGAGAAGCAGGGCGCGGGCGGCGTGCCGATCACCAACGAGGCGGCCGGCGCCGAGACCTACAACACGATCTTCTACGTCGCCCTGTCGCCGCACGAGGAGGGGACGATCTGGACCGGCAGCGACGACGGGCTGGTGTACCTGACCCGGGACGGCGGCGAGAGCTGGAACGAGGTCACCCCGCCCGGCCTGCCCGAGTCGCAGATCAACGCCATCGACGTGTCGCCGCACGACCCGGCCTCGGCGTACCTCGCGGTCACCCGCTACAAGCTCGGCGACTACACGCCGTTCGCCTACCGGACCGACGACTACGGCGCGACCTGGACCCGCATCGCGGGCGAGGGTGACTTCGAGGACGGCTCGTGGGTGCGGGTGGTGCGCGAGGACCCGGAGCGGCCGGGCCTCCTCTACGCCGGCACCGAGCGCGGGGCCTGGGTGTCGTTCGACGACGGCGGGCACTGGCAGCCGCTCGAGCTCGGCCTGCCGGTGGTGCCGGTGACCGACCTCCAGGTGCGCGAGGACGACCTGGTGGCGGCGACGCAGGGCCGCGCGTTCTGGGTGCTCGACGATCTGTCGCCGCTACGGGCGGCCGGCGAGCTGGCGGCGGGCGAGGGGCCGGGCGACCTGCACCTGCTCGAGCCGGCGCCGGCCCGCCGCGTGCAGTGGGGCGGCGGCTGGGGCGGTGGTGACGCCGAAGGGAAGAACCCGCCGGCGGGGGCGGTGATCGATTACTACCTCTCCGACGAGCTGGCCGCGCTCGTGGCTCCGGGTCCGGGTGGGCTGGAGGAGGGAGACGAGGACGCGGCGGCGGAGGATGGAACGGAGGCCGAGGCGGCGGAGGGCGAGGAGCCGGCCGAGCCACCGGCGCTGACGATGGAGATCGTCGGACCCGACGGCGAGATGGTCCGCTCCTGGTCCAGCCGGTCGGAGCCCGAAGCGAGCGGACCCGGCGGACCGGGTGGCGAAGGCGGCGGTCGTGGCCTGCTGCCGGCCGAGCCGGGCATGAACCGCTTCGTCTGGAACCTGCGCGGCGAGCCGACGCTCGCGGTGCCCGATCTCTTCAGCTTCACCGGTGAGTTCGAGGCGCTGGTGGCGCCGGGCAGCTATCGGGTCCGGCTGAAGGCTCCGGGCCCGGACGGCGCCGGCGAGCGGGCGGCCGAGGCCGGCTTCGAGGTGGTCGAGGACCCGCGGATCGACACCACCGCCGCCGGCTACGCCGAGCAGCAGGCGCTCGTCGCCGACGTGCGGGCGCTCCTCGAGGACCTGAACGACTCGGTGATCCGCGCCCGCGAGGTGAAGCGGCAGGTCGAGCAGGAGATGGCGCGAGCCGAGGATCTGGAGGACGAGGCGGCCGCCGAGGCGATCGAGGAGGCGGGCCGGGAGATCGTGAAGGGTCTGGGCGAGTGGGAGGAGACGGTGGTCCAGACCGACACGCAGACGTTCCAGGACGTCATCAACTTCCGCAACAAGATCGACGCCCAGATCGGCTGGCTGCTCGCGAGCGTCGACGGAAACGGCCCGCCGCTCAACGCCGGCGCCCGGCCGCGCTACGAGGAGCTCGCCGCGCAGTGGCGAGAGCACGAGGCCGCGCTCGCCGAGATTCTCACCGACGTGGCGGCCTTCAACGCCCTGATGGAAGAGCACGGCGTGCCGGCCGTGGTCGTTCCCCCGGAAGGCAAGCACCTCGACTAGATCGCCCCCCAGACCCCTCGGTCCCCGTCCCCCCTCGCGGGGGGCAGGGGACGCCGCCGCCCGACCCTCGGTCTGCTCGGTGGGACGGAATCCGGGTCCTTACACCGCCCACCTGCTATCGTCTTCCGCTCGACACGGAAGGAGGAGCGGACGATGGGTAAGGTGGTGCTGGCGTACTCGGGTGGGCTCGACACTTCGGTGATCCTGAAGTGGATCATGGAGGAGAAGGGGGCCGAAGTGGTCGCCTACACGGGCGACGTGGGGCAGGGGGAGGAGGAGATCGCGAAGGCGCGGCGGATGGCGCAGGCGACCGGCGCCGCCGACATCGTGGTCGACGACCTGCGCCGCGAGTTCGTCGAGGAGTGCGTCTTCCCCGCGTTGCGCGCCAACGCCGTCTACGAGTGGTACTACCTGATGGGCACCGCGCTCGCCCGCCCCGTGCTCGCCCGCGGCCTGGTGCGGGCGGCGGAGAAGGTCGGCGCGGACACGATCGCCCACGGCGCCACCGGCAAGGGGAACGACCAGGTCCGCTTCGAGCTCGGCGCCTACGCCTTGAAGCCCGACGTCAAGATCATCGCCCCCTGGCGCGAGTGGAGCCTCAAGGGGCGCAAAGACCTGATCGCCTACGCCCGCGAGCACGGCATCGAGGAGGCGATCCCGAAGAACGATCCGAGCAAGGCTCCCCCGTTCTCGATGGACGCCAACCTCATGCACATCTCCTACGAAGGCGGCGTGCTCGAGGACCCGTGGGAGCCGCCGCCGGCCGGCATGTACCGGATGACCGTCGACCCCGAGGATGCGCCGGACGAGCCGGAGCGGGTGACGGTGACCTACCGCCAGGGCACGCCGGTGGCGGTGAACGGCGAGGCGCTCGGTCCGGTCGAGCTGCTCACGCGGCTGAACGAGATCGCCGGCCGCCACGGCGTCGGCCGGGTCGACATCGTGGAGAACCGCTACCTCGGCATGAAGAGCCGCGGCTGCTACGAGACGCCGGGGATGACGCTCCTCCATCACAGCCACCGGGCGGTCGAGTCGATCACCCTCGACCGGGAGCTCCACCACCTGCGCGACGAGCTGGTGCCGCGCT
>CAZLLV010000067.1:0-8882 GCA_964560325.1 uncultured Thermoanaerobaculia bacterium
CCTTCGATGACGGGTCCGGCCGGGGGCATCGCGCCTCCGGCACGGCTCGGCTGGTAGGACTTCCACCGTGGGCCTCGCCTGGACTCGCTGCGCGGGCGTGGTGGGCGTGCACTCCCAGCGGGCTTGCTGGCTCCGCTTGCTCGACCACCTCCGGCCGCGATGCCCCCGGCCGGACCCTCGGTTCGGTGGTGGGCGGAAGAGAGGGCCACCTTGCCCTTCGCCACGGGATAGCGGACCGGCGGAGACACCGCGGAGAACTCGCGTCGATGTCGCGCGAGAGGCGATCGAGTACTACCTCGACGACCTCGAAGACTACCGCCTGGGCCTAGAAGCGCTCCGTGATCCGAACGACGCGATCCTGGAATGGGCCGACGTGAAGCCGCGCTCTCTTGCCAACCCGCCGCAAGAAGCCGAACAGCCAGAGGCTGACATTACTGGTACCGCCCGTTAGCGAGTCTTCCTACGTTAGCGCCGGAGCCGATGGGCGCGTCCGCCTGATGCACGAGGGGACCAGACGCCGTGGTTCCCGAGCCGCGGGCCGAGTCAAGGCTCGGCCCCTACACCCGGTCTCGGAGTCACCGAACGCTCTTCTCTACCGACTACAACCGAACCCGAGCGCGGTTCCGGCCGGGGGCTCCCGCGGCCGGAGGTGGTCGAACGAGCCGAGCTTGCACGCTCGGTGGGAGGGCAAGCTCGGTGCCCGGCGAAGTGAGTCCAGGCGAGGCCTACGGCGGAAGGGTTCACAGCCGAGCCGTGCCGGAGGCGCGGGAGCCCCCGGCCGGAACCGCGCTCGCGCCGAAGGCACACCCGCCCACCCCACCCAGCCCGCCCCACCGCCGCAGCCGAACGACCGACGAGGAATCAAACGTTCCCGCTCAGCTCGGCCGTCGCCTCGCCTTCGGCGGGTAACCGCACCCGGAGGGTGCCGCTCCCGACCTCTCCCAGCCGGCCGGAGACGTCCAGCCGCTGGGCCTGGGCGCCGGGCCGGACCACGTACACCCACAGGCTCTCCGCCCCCGCCGGCACCACCAGCTCCTCCTCGAAGCCGCCCGACGACGGCGTGCGGCCGAAGAGCCCTCCCGCCTCGTAGTACGAGAACCCGCGCCGCAGGAGCTGCTCCTCGCCGGCGTACACCATCAGCACGCCCTCCGGCGTCTCGCTCCAGAACTCGAGCACCACCCGCGACTCCTCGATCCCGGCCGCGGCGGCGACCGTGCCCGCCGCGGTTTCGCGCGAAAGACTCCGCCCCGCCCCCTCGAGCGCGCTCAACGTCTCGCCCGAGTCCTCCGTGCGCCGCACGCGCTCGCGCGCCGACGCCAGCAGCTCCCGATCCTCCCGCGCCGCCAGCTCCGAGCGCGCGCTCGCCAGCTCCTCCGCCCGGCCCACCGCCTGCTCCGCCTCCACCTCCGCTTCCAGCCGCAGACCGCGGATCCGCTCCGCCTGCGCCGCACCGAGCCGCGGCTCCAGCCGCTCCACCACCGCGAAGAACGTCGCCGCCCCCTCCACGTCGCCCTGGGCCAGAAGGCGTTGCCCGTGCTGGAGCAGCCGGAGCGCCTCCAGGCTCCGGTCGTCCAGGCTCGCCACGTCGGTCGAGAGCGCCGCGGGCTCGCTCCACCAACCGGCGAGGGCGCCGAAGCCGAGCACGCCGACCGTGCCGAGCCCGACCACCAGCAGCAGCGCGAGCGCGAGCATTCGCCCCGGAGCGCGGCGCCCCGCGGCGCCTCCCGGAAGACCGCCCACCGGCCGCGACACCACGGTGCGGTCGAGCATCGCCGGATCGGTCAGATCCTCCCCCGCCTCCCCCGCCGCGTGGTAGAGGATCCGCCGCAGGTCGCGCGCCAGCTCTCCGGCCGAGGCGAATCGCCGGTTCGGGTCCTTCGAGAGCGCCCGCTCCAGGAGATCCTGGAGCCGCGCCGGGTGCCCGCTCTCCGCCGGTAGCTCGGGCGTCGGTGCGTGCACCACCCGGTGGACGATCTCCGCGACGCTCCGGCCGTCGAACGGGCGCTCGCCGGTGACCATCTCGAAGAGGACGACCCCCAGGCTCCAGACGTCCGCGCAGGGCGTGATCTCCCGGCCCAGGATCTGCTCCGGCGCCATGTAGCTCGGCGTACCCAGGACCAGCCCCTCCTCGACCGGCTCGTCCCGGCCCCGGAACGCGATCCCGAAGTCGGTCAGCTTCACGCGGCCATCGTCGGTGAGCAGGATGTTCGCCGGCTTGACGTCCCGGTGCACGAGCCCCATCCCGTGCAGGTAGTCGAGAGCCGCCGCGATGTGCGACACCAGGTCGACGACTCGCTCGAAGTCGAGCGGCCCTTGCGCCGCGAGCAGCTCGCTCAGGCTCTGCCCGGGCACGTACTCCATCGCGATGTAGAGGGTGTCGCCCTCCCCCTCCAGCACGTCGTAGACGGTGACGACGTTCGGATGCGACAGGAGGCTCGCGCTCCGCGCCTCGCGCAGCAGGTCGTCGTGCGGGTTCGAGCCGGTGCCCTCGTCCGAGGCGGGCGTACCGTCCGCCGCCGGGGCCGAGGGCTGAAAGCTCTTGAGCGCGACCTCGCGGCCGAGGAGCGTGTCGCGGGCGTGGTAGACGACGCCGGAGGAGCCGCGGCCGACCTCGCCGAGAACCTGATATCGACCGATCTCGGCGGCGGGCGCCACGATCTTCGCTCCCCCGATCATGCCTGCACGGAAAGCAAGATCAGTGCCCTATTCGAGGTCGACGCTGAGAGTCCGGTTTTCGTGGAGTCGCAAGGAGAGCCGCCGGCGCGTGCCGTCCGGGAAGTTGGCGTCGACCTGCCTCGAGATCGCCGGGCGCCCCGGCAGGGCGACCAGGATGCGCACCTTCGCCTCGCCCGGCTTCACGGTGTAGCGGTTGAAGATCTCTCCGTGCTTGGCGACCGTGCGCAGGAACTTCCGCTCGTAGAAGCGGAAGTTCTCGCGCACGACCTGCTCCCGGTCCAGGTAGATGGTCAGCACGCCTTCCGGCAGCTCGGTGTAGAAGTCGAGATCGAGCCCGGCCTCGCCGGTCGGCTCGGGCGCCGGCGGCTCGACCGGCTCCGGCGCCGGCTCCGGCAGGCTCGCGGCCAAGCGCTCCTCCGCCTCGCGCGCGGCCTGCTCGAGCGCCTCCTGCTGGCGCTGCCGGGCCTGGGCCGCGAGACCGGCCTCGGCACGCTCGACGATCGTCGACGCCTCCTCGTTCTCGGGCTCGACCTCGAGGACCCCGCGGGCCGCCTCCCGGGCATCGCGCCAGCGGCGCGCATCGGCGGCCGTCCGCGCCGCCACGAGACCCTGCGCCACCCGGATCGCGTGCTCCTCCAACTGGTCGAGCGATCCCGCCTGACGCTCGACCTGCCGCCGGCGGACGCGTACGCCGCGCAGGTCGGGCCCGACCTCCTCGGCGACCTCCAGGTAGGCGAGCGCGGCCGCCGGGTCGCCCTGCTGGAGCTGCCGGTTGGCGGCCACCAGGTAGGGGTGTGCCGCCACCCGCTGCCGGTGCTCGAGGGAGGTTTCGGTCACCTCCGCCAGGCTCGTGTCCTCGCGCACCGCGGCGAGCAGCAGGCCGGCGCAGAGCACCCCGACCGCGAGCGTGACGCCGGCGACCAGGGCGAGCCGGATCGGAGAGGGAGCGTCCGAGCCGGCCGGTACCAGCCGGCGCCCCAGGGCCGCGGCGGAGGCACCCGCCCGGCGGCCCAGGGCGCCGAGCCGTGCGCCGAGGCCCCCCGCCGCTCCGGTCGATCCCGCCGGTGCTCTCGGCTCCGCCGGTGCGCTCGATGCCGCCGCGCCGGTGGTGGCCACCCCGACCCGCGGCACCGCCCGCGTCTCGTTCAGCTCGCTCTGGGCACGCATCTGCGCGACCCCGGTCCGGAGCGCCTCCGCCATCTGCGTCACCGTCTCGTACCGCTCGTCCGGCTCCTTGGCGAGCGCGCGGGAGAGCACCTCCGCCACCGGCTCCGGGAGCTGCCCGACGTACTCCTCCGGCGCGGTGTACGAGTCGTACACGATGCGGTGGGTCACGACGGTGACGTTTTCGCCCTTGAAGGGCTTCTCGCCGGTGAGCATCTCGTACAAGACCACCCCGAGCGAGAAGACATCGACCCGGTGGTCGGTCTCGAGACCTTGGATCTGCTCCGGCGCCATGTAGTTCGGCGTGCCGAGGAGCTGCCCCTCCATCGTGAGGTTCGAGGTGTCGACCCGCGCGATCCCGAAGTCGGTCAGCTTCACCTGCCGGTCCTCGGTGATCAGGATGTTCGCCGGCTTGACGTCACGGTGGACGACGCCGTGGGCGTGCGCGTAGGCGAGCCCCTCGGCCACCTGGCTCACCACGTCGACGGCGGTATCGAGGTCGAGCTTGCCCTCCTTGGCCAGGATCTCCTTCAGATCGGTGCCGCGCACGTACTCCATGGCGATGAAGGTCGCCCCCTCCTCGCTCTCGTCGACCACGTCGTGGATGGTGACGACGTTCGAGTGCGAGAGGATCCCGGCGCTCTGCGCCTCGCGGATGAACCGGGCGCGGAAGGTGTCGAGCTCGGAGCCCGAGAGGGCGGCGCTGATGCGAAAGGTCTTGAGCGCCACCAGGCGGCCGATCAGCGGATCCCGGGCGAGGTAGACCACGCCCATGGCGCCGCGGCCGACCTCGTCGAGGATCTTGTAGCGCCCGAGCTGCGAAGGGAGTGCCGTGACCATGGTCTTTCCCGGTTCTTGGAGCCAGGAGTCGCGGTCGATTGTAGCAGGCCCGCGAGGCTCGGCCGGCGGCGGCGAACGATGCCGCGTTCGACCACGCAAATCATTTGTTTCCAGTGGCTTGTCCTTGACCCGGCGGACTCTGGACCCTGTGGTATATTCGAGCGCCCCGACAAGCTGGAAAACCCCTGAAGGAGGTCGACTCATGCAGGTGGAGAGCCCCCAGAGGATCCGCAACGTCGCCGTCACCGGCCACAACGACACCGGGAAGACGACCGTGGTCAGCGCGCTCCTGTACGCGAGCGGGGCGACCTCGCGGCTCCTCAAGGTGGACGACGGCAACACCCTGACCGACTTCGATCAGCAGGAGATCGAGCGGGGCATCTCGATCGGCATGGCACCCGCCTTCGCGGCCTGGAAGGGGCACAAGGTCAACCTGCTCGACTGTCCGGGCTACGGCATCTTCTTCACCGAGACGCGCGCCGGCATGCGGGCGGCGGACGCGGTGCTGCTCGCGATCAACGGCGTCGCCGGCGTCGAGGTGAACACCGAGCGGGTCTGGCAGTGCGCCCAGGAGATGGACCTGCCGGTCCTCTTCCACCTCACCAAGATGGACCGCGAGCGGGCGGACTTCGAGCGCGCCGTGGCGGAGCTCGAGGAGCGCTTCGGCCGCGAGGTGATGCCGGTCCAGGTGCCGATCGGCGCGGAGGCCGGCTTCGAGGGCGTGGTCGACCTGGTCCGCGGCAAGGCGATCCGCTACGAGCGCGACGGCGACGGCAAGGGCAAGGAGGAGGACGTCCCGGCGGAGCTCGAGGAGAAGGTCGCCCAGTGGCGCGACCGGCTGGTCGAGGCGGTGGCCGAGTCGGACCTGGAGCTGATGGAGCGCTACCTCGACGAGGGCGAGCTGTCGCAGGAGGATCTCGAGGCGGCGCTCGCGAAGGCGGTGCTCGGGCGCCAGCTCTACCCGGTCACAATGGGCTCCGACCTGCACTCGATCGGCGCCTCGGCGCTGCTCGACACGATCGTCGGCTGCCTGCCCTCCCCCGCCGACCGGGTCTTCCCCGCGACCGACCTGGGGGGCAACCCGATCGAGCTACGGGCCGACCGAGACGCCCCGCTCGCCGCCCTCGTCTTCAAGACCTTCAGCGACCCGTACACCGGCAAGATCTCGGTCATCCGCTCGATCTCCGGCCACCTCGACTCGGACTCGACGGCCTGGAACAGCCGCCTCGAGGATTCGGGCAAGGTCGGCCAGCTCATGCATGTCGAGGGCAAGCAGGGCAAGCCGGTCGACGAGCTGATCGCGGGCGACATCGGCGGCGTCGCCAAGCTCAAGAACACCGCCACCGGCGACACGCTGGCGGCGAAGGAGCGGCCGGTGAAGGTGGCCTGGATCGACGTGCCGGCGCCCGCCATGTCGTTCGCCGTCGAGCCGGAGTCGAAGGTCGACGAGGAGAAGATCGGCGAGGCGATCCACCGGCTGATCGACGAGGACATCACCCTCCACGTCAGCCGCGACCCGGACACGCACGAGTACCTGCTCTCCGGCACCGGCCAGCTCCACATCGAGATCGCGGTGGCGAAGCTCAAGGAGCGCTACAAGGTCAACGTGCTGCTCCACCCGCCGAAGGTGCCCTACCGGGAGACGATCGGCCGCGCCGCCGAGGGGCACGGGCGGCACAAGAAGCAGAGCGGCGGGCGCGGCCAGTTCGCCGACTGCAAGATCAAGATGGAGCCGCTCGACCGCGGCGGCGACTACGAGTTCGTCGACGAGATCTACGGCGGCTCGATCCCCAACACCTATCGGCCGGCCGTCGACAAGGGCATCCAAGAGGCGCGGGTGAAGGGCTTCCTCGCCGGCTTCCCGGTGGTCGACTTCCGCGTGCGGCTGCTCGACGGCCAGTACCACGACGTGGACAGCTCCGAGATGGCATTCAAGATCGCCGGCTCACTCGCCTTCAAGGACGCGATGGCGCAGGCCCGGCCGACCATCCTCGAGCCGGTGATGAAGGTCGAGATCCAGACGCCCGAGGACCACATGGGCGACGTCATGAGCGATCTCTCCCAGCGCCGCGGCCGGCCGCAGGGCATGGACTCGGCGAACGGCCTGCAGGTGATCAACGCCAACGTGCCGATGGCCGAGATGCTCGACTACGCCCCGTCGCTCCGCTCGATGACCCAGGGCCGCGCGATCTTCCACATGGAGTTCTCGCACTACGAAGAGGTGCCGAAGCAGCTCCAGGAGAAGATCGTCCAGGAGTCGAAGCGGGCGCACGAGGAAGATCACCACCACTGAGCCCACTCGGTCGGGGAAGAGGCCAACTCCGGAGGGAGGGCTGGTCCGCGAGCTCAGAATCCCGGAGGCCGGGCGCTCACCCCGCGAAGCGGTAGCCGATGCCGCGGACGGTCTGGAGGTAGCGCGGGACCTTGGGGTTCTCTTCGAGGCGCTGGCGGAGCCAGGCGACGTGCACGTCGACGGTGCGCTCGGCGGGCGTGGCGTCCTGCCCCCAGGCCTGGTCGAGGATCTCATCGCGGGTGAGCGCCTCGCCCCGATGCTCGACGAACACGCGCAGCAGCTCGAACATCTGGTAGGTGAGGTGGACCGGGCAGCCGTGCCGCAGCACCCGGGCCTCGCGGAAGCGCACCTCCACGTCGCCGAACCGGTACGGGTCCGGGGGCGGTACGGCGCCGTGGCCGGCCGGGCGGGTGCGCCGGAGCAGGGCCTCGATCCGGGCGAGGAGCTCGGCGGTCGAGAACGGCTTCGTGAGGTAGTCGTCCGCGCCGATCCGAAGACCGACCACGCGGTCGACCACCTCGCCGAGCGCGGTGAGCATCAGGATCGGCGTCTCGATCCCGGCGGCGCGCAGCTCGCGGCAGACCTCGAGGCCGCTCAGCCCGGGCAGCATCACGTCGAGGAGCACGAGGTCGAACGGCTCGGTCCGCGCCCGGTCTCGCCCCTCCGGCCCGGTGGTCGCCACGCGGAGCTCGTATCCGGCGGCACGCAGCCGGTCGCCGAGCGTCACGATCACGCCCGGCTCGTCCTCGACCAGGAGGAGACGCCGCTTCATCCGCCACCCTCCCCGCCCCGTCCCGGACCGTGCGCCCGGGGCAGGTGCAGGACGAAGAGAGCACCGCCCTCGGACGCTCTCTCGACCGCGACCCGCCCACCGTGGGCGCGGGCGACGTCGTGCACCACGGCGAGCCCGAGACCGCTGCCCTCCACCGGCCCGGCCCGCGAGCCGCGCACGTAGGGCTCGAAGATCCGCTCCGCCTCCCGCGGGTCGATCCCAGGCCCGCGGTCGGTGATCTCGATCCGCACGTGGCGGCCGCGCTCGGCGATGGCGATCCGCAGCCAGCGCCCCGACCGGCCGTACTTGAGAGCGTTCGAGACCAGGTTGAGAAGGGCCGAGCGCAGCGCCTGCCGGTCACCCACGACCTCGACCGCGTGTGCCGGCAGGGAGCGCTCGACGGTGAAGCCGGCCTCGTCCAGGCCGGGCCGTGCGGTCGCGAGCACGTCCTCGACCAGCGCCACGACATCGACCGGGTGCGGTTCCGGCGCCGCGACTCCGGAGCGGCGGCGTGCGAGCCGGAGGACGTTCTCGACCATGTCGTGCAGGCGGCGCGTCTCGCGCTGGATCAAGCGACCGTACCCCCGGACCTCGTCGTCCCCGCTCACGATCGCATCGGCGAGGTTGTCCCCGGCGCTCGACAGGACGGTGAGCGGCGTGCGCAGCTCGTGCGAGACGCGGGCGAGCTGCTCGAGCTGCTGGCGGGCCGCGCGCTGCGTGCGGCGGGTGGCGAAAGTGAGCATCCCCAGGCTGGTCACGAGCAGCGCCAGCAGCCCGAAGCCGGCCGCCGCCTTGCGCGCCTTCGTCCGGGCGACCTCGGCGGGGATCGGGACATCGCTGTACCGCACCAGGACGCGCCAGTGCCCGCGGTTGTAGAGCAGGTCGTGCAGCTCGTCGAACCACTGCGGCTCCGCCGGCGACGTAGCGCCCAGGACGGAAGGAGGGCCGGTCCGGCCGCCCGTCCCCGGCTCGGCCCCCGGGACATCGCCCCACGGCACCAGGCCGTACTGGATGTCGAAGCGGCCGAACTCCGACGCCCGCTCGACCTCGCCGGTCGTGTACAGCACGCGATCGCTCCCGGTCTCCGCCACCGCCACCTCGGTGGTCTGGAAGGAGGGCCGCGGCATGAACCGCTCG
>CAZLLV010000068.1:0-3013 GCA_964560325.1 uncultured Thermoanaerobaculia bacterium
GAGCATGGCGCGATCGGCAGGCGACAGCTCCGCCTCGGCCAGGCTTCCGCCCTCGACCGCAGCCGCCAGCGCCGCCCCTCCTTCCTGCTCTGCGACCTCGGCCCGGAGGTCGTCCGCGTGCGCCCGCGTTCAGTAGAAGCAGTCGTTGGCGCGGGAGACGGTGGTGGCGATCATCTCGCGCTGCGCCCGGGTGAGCGGGCTGCGCTCGGAGTGCATCACCTCCCGGTAGAGCGCCGTCGAGCGTTCGAGCACCTCGGGGCGCAGGCTCTGGCAGCGGATCACCTGGAACACCTTGCCGGCGCGCTCCAGGGCTTCGCGGTACAGGCGGGAGAGGAGGCCGGTCGCCTCCCCCGGGGCTACGGTGCGGATCCAGGTCATGGCGCCATTCCAGCCGATCGAGCGGCCGATCGTCAAATCGCTCCCTTCGCGACCGAGCTTGGAACTCCCCTCGCGCCCCCTGCGTAGTGCCGTCAGACGCCGCCGCTTCCGGCGGCTGGGAGGTGACCGATGGAGTCGACGAGCGAGCTCTTCCGCGCCCTGCGCACCAGCATCCGTTCCTTGCGCCGCAGCCCCGGGCTCGCGGCCCTTTCGATCCTCGCCCTGGCGCTCGGAATCGGCCTGACGACGGCGATGTACAGCATCGTCCACGGGGCACTCCGCGACCTGCCGCTCGAAGAGGCCGACCGGCTCGTCCACCTGGAGCGCAACCAGCCGTCGGAGGGCGTCGACAGCATGGAGGTCACCCCGCACGACTTCGTCGACTGGCGCGAGTGGCAGAGCTCGTTCGAGGACCTGGCGGCGTTCTCGACCGGCACCGCCAACCTCGCGACCGGCGACGACCGGCCGGAGCGCTACGACGCCGGCTTCCTGACCGCCAACGCATTCGATCTGCTGCGCGCCCGGCCGGTGCTCGGCCGCACCTTCGAGGAGGGCGACGACGCGATCGGCGCGCCCCGGGTGGCGGTGATCGGCCACGACGTCTGGCAGGGGAGCTTCCGCGGCGAGCCGGAGGCGATCGGGCGGACGGTGCGCCTCAACGGCGAGGCGACCACGATCGTCGGGGTCATGCCGGAGGGGTTCCGCTTCCCCATCGACCAGGATCTCTGGCTGCCGAAGGCGATCGACCTGGCGGAGGCCGAGCGCGGCGAGGGAGACACGCTGGAGGTCTTCGGACGGCTCGTGCCGGAGGCGACCGTCGATTCGGCCCAGACGGAGATGACGGCGATCGCGCGCCGCCTCGCCCAGGAGTACCCGGAGAGCAACGAGGGTGTGGGCGCGGTGGTGAAGCCGTACACGAGGGAGTTCGTGGACGAAGAGATCACCACCCTCCTCTACACGATGCTCGCCGGCGTTTTCGGCGTGCTCTTGATCGCCTGCGCCAACGTCGCGAACCTGCTGCTCGCCCGCAGCGCGATGCGCAGCCGCGAGGTGGCCGTCCGCTCGGCGCTCGGGGCGAGCCGCTTCCGGATCGTCGCCGGGGTGCTGTCGGAGGCGCTCTTCCTGTCGGCGGTGGGCGCCGGGCTCGGCCTGGGGCTCGCGGCGGTCGGGGTCGAGCTCTTCGACCGCGCGGTGGCGGGCACCGACCCGCCCTACTGGCTCGACTTCCGGATCGACCTCCAGGTCGGGCTCTTCGTCGCCGGCATCGCGGTGGTGGCGGCGATCGCCTCCGGTCTCTTGCCCGCCCTCCAGGCGGCGGGCTCGCGGGTGGGCGACGTGCTGAAGGACGAGTCGCGCGGGTCGTCCGGGTTCCGGCTCGGCCGGCTTTCGCGCGCGCTGGTGGTGGCGGAGGTGGCGGTCTCGTGCGGCCTGCTGGTCGGCACCGGTCTGATGGTCAAGAGCGTCTTCGAGGCGCGTTCGCCCGACTTCGGTTTCCCTGTGGACGACGTGTTCACCGCCCGGCTCGGCGTTTTCGAGAGCGATTACCCGACGCCGGAGGATCGGGTGCGCTTCTTCGAGGAGCTGCGGGAGCGGATCGCCGAGCAGCCGGGGGTGCGCGCGGTCGGCCTGACGACGTCTCTGCCCACCCAGGGGACCGGGATGAGTCCGTTCGTCCTCGCCGGCGAGAGCTATCCGTCCGAGGACGAGCTGCCGCTCGCGCGCCTCGCGGTCGTGACACCGGGGCTGTTCGAGACCTTCCGGCTCGGCCCGGTCGCGGGGCGGCTGTTCGATGCGCGGGACCGGCGGGACGGGCAGGCGGTGGCGCTCGTCAACACGGTCTTCGCCGAGCTTCACTTCCCCGGCGAGGCGCCGGGCGAGCTGGTCGGGCGCCGGATCCGTCTCGGCGGCGCCGACGGGCTGGAGGGCACGTCCGGCGAGGAGGAGCCGGAGCCGTGGCGGACGATCGTCGGCGTGGTGCCGGACACGTTCATGGGCGGCACCGAGGGCGAGGAGCCGGAGGGCGTCTTCGTCCCGCTCGCGCAGTCGGACGCGCAGTTCGTCTCGATCGCGGCGCTCGCCGTCCCGTCGGCGGGCGACCCGATGGCGCTCGCCGGGCCGGTGCGCGACGCGGTGGCGGCGCTCGATCCGTACACGCCGCTCTACTGGGTCTGGACGATGGGCGAGTCGGTACGCCGCAATCTCTGGTTCGTCGACGTCTTCGGCACCATCTTCGGGATTTTCGGCCTCTCGGGCCTGGCGCTCGCGATGGTCGGGCTGTACGGCGTGATGGCGTTCTCGGTCGAGCGGCGCACCCACGAGGTCGGGATTCGGATGGCGCTCGGCGCGGGCGGCCGGGACATCCTGGGGCTGGTGATGCGGCAGGGCGCGGTGCAGCTCGGCATCGGGCTGGTGCTCGGCATCGGGCTCGCTCTGGCGCTTGCGAAGGGCATTCAGACGATCCTTTTCCGCGTCGAGCCGTGGGACCCGACCGTCTTCGTCGCCATCGTCGTGATCCTGATCGCCACCGGCACCGCAGCGACCCTGATCCCGGCAAGGCGGGCGTCAGCGGTGGACCCGGCGGTGGCGTTGCGGGATTGAAGGTTCAGAGACCGCCGCTTGCGACGGGAGGGAAAGG
>CAZLLV010000069.1:0-13981 GCA_964560325.1 uncultured Thermoanaerobaculia bacterium
GCGCTGTGCAGCTCCTCGGCCAGAACCCGCCGACTACGGCCGTGCCTCGACCGGCACTTTCCGAGGGCCCGCCGCGTCGTAGACCTCGACCTCCGACGGTGGGTCTTGGAGCCCCAGGCCCGTGGAGAAGCTCGCGATGTAGAAGGTGTCGATGTCGAAGGTCACCTCGGGCAGGGTCTGGAGGAGTCGGTAGGCCCCCTGGTGCTCCGGGTCCCCTTCGAGGGTCAGGACGACCTCGGCGAACGGATACGAGCAGGTGGCGATCAGGAAGAGCGTCCTCCCGCCGCCCGGATTCGGACGGGTAAACCCCTCGTACTCGGCATCGGTGCAGCGCGCGAGGGTGGGCGCATCGGGATCGGCGGCGGCTTCCGCCTGGGGGCTGACGGGCGCCGGATCGGCGACCGCGGCGACCGTGTGGATCTCGACGAGGCCCGCCGCGCAAACGGCGGCGACGACCAGGGGAAGCAAGGCACGGCAGAACGCACGACAGGACATGCTGTCCTCCTCCACGAGGTAGAGCGGCGGCGGCACGCGGGCCGCCGCGGCGCTGGTTTGGTTGCGACAGAACTGAGCATATCCGGTCGCTGAAAGCTCACGGTGCCGAAGCGGGCGGGCGGGTGCGAGCGGGTGGCGCCGTTCGATCGCGGGCTCGGGGAGGAGGGGGTGTTCGAGCCGTGAACGGGTGCGGATGTAACCTTGCCGAGTGACCACCCCGAAGCGAAGGCTCATCCTCCTGCGGCATGCCAAGAGCGACTGGCACGCGGGAGCCGACACCGATCACGAGCGACCGCTCAACCCACGGGGGCGCAACGACGCCCCGCGGGTGGCCGAACGACTGGCCGACCTGGGCTGGGTTCCGCAAGTGATTCGCAGCAGCGATGCCACCCGCACCCGTCAGACCTGGGACCGCATGCAACCGGCACTCTCGGATCGGCCCGAGGTGGTCTTCACCCCGGACCTCTACCTGGCGGGGGCTGCCCAGGTCCGGGCCACGATCGCCTCGCTGCCCAGCGGCATGGAAACGGCCATGATGATCGGCCACAACCCCGGCTGGGAGGATGCGGTCTACGAGCTCAGCGGGATTCGGGCTCGCATGACCACCTGCAATGCGGCACTGCTGAGCACCGAGGCCGGGTCCTGGGCCGACGCGGCGGAGCGCAGCGACTGGGTGCTCGAGCAGGTGGTGCGCCCCAAGGAGCTGTGAGGGCTCGTCGCCCGCTTCGACGGCAGGTGGGTGCCGGCCGGGTGTGCGCTCAGCGCTTCCGCCACCGTCACCGAGCCAGTCCTTGTCCTCGATCCCCTGGGAGAAGTGGTAGTGGAGCTCCAGCTCGAATTCCGACCTTCCGGAGGCGGTTTGGGAAGACCTTCCGCGGGTATCCCCTGCTGTAGGTCCAGGTCCAGGGGTCCGGCCGCGAGGGCCGGGGTTGAGGGTCCTGGTGCGCCGCCGAGGCCCTCGAGGCCCGAATGCAGGAGGTCGAGCTCCCACCCGGCAGGGGTTCAGACGACCCGAAAGGGCGTCTCGTCCACCAACCGGCGTGCCCGCTCGGCGTAATCCACCGGGACCAAGAGTGCCATCTTGAACAGGGGAGCCAAGAAGTATCCGAGGCGGCGGAGGTGGTAGGCGCGAATCACGAAAGGCAGCCTCTCGGCGTCCAGTCGTGCGCGCAGATACTCGGCAAGGTGGACGCTGTCCAGAGTGACGATCCGCTCGAGGGGCCCGGAGCGGGCCCAAAGGCGGCCTTCTTCGTAGAGGTCGAGGCCTGTCGCGACCATCATCAAGGCGCCGGTCACGTAGACCAGGAGCGCCATGCCGCCTGCGGAGAAGTAGACGCCGCTGAGGACTACCCCTGCCTCTACCGCCGCCAGGAGGACGGTCGTGACGAGGAGCTGCCGGCGCCACTCCGAGCGGTAGATCTCCTCCGGCACCTCCGCAACGCCCCTGAGGTCGTATCGGGCTCGGGATACGGCGCTGAACATCCACGCCGCCAGCAGACTGAGGATGGCGACCAAGATCATTGATAGTACGGCATACGCCACGGGCCCGACGTTGGCCAGAGGGGCGCCGCCCCAGGGCGGGGCGTAGGCCAAGCGGAGCACGACATGGGTCCAGTACACCGCCAGCGTCCCCTGGGGGAAGGCCGGGATCCGGAAGCGGAGCCGACCCGACTCGCTCTCCACCACGGCTTCTCGGGGATGGCGCATGAAGAAGAGGAGCACGGCTCCCAGGGCGACCGTCACCAGTCCGCTCATGAGGGTCTGCTCGGGCTCGGCCGAGCCTTGGGGCCCCAGCTCGCGCCAGACGTCGTACACGAGGAGTCCCAGGTTGTCGGAGACGAAGAGCACGACGATGCCGTTGCCCACGCCCCACCGCGAGAGAAGCCCCCCGAGCCCGAGAGCTGCGAAGGAGGAGGCGGCGAGGGTGGCGAAGATGATGCCAGTGGGCACTGTGGTGAACGCACCCTCCCAGCCGGCGGGCAGTGCAGATATTTCCCGGGCCACCGCGCTGGCCTGGATCAGGGTCAGCACGCTGCCCACCGCAAGACCGGCGGCGTTGAGCTTCGCCCTGCCATCGACCCCGCTCGCCCGCAGCCGACGCCCCCACGGGACGACGAGAGCGAGGATCTCCACCAGGAGGAATCCCCCCACGAAGGCGTCCAGACCGACAGCCAGCCATGTCGCCTTCGGGATCACGGGCGGGAACACGTCCCCGTACACGTCCACATTGACGAAAGGCAGGTGGAGGTATCGACCCGCGAGATAGATGATCACGCCCACGACGGTCACTACGACTCGCATCGCCACGATCGAGGCCTCCTTTCCGGAACGGAGCGTTTCGCGGGATTCTACTTCGCTACCGGCGTTGTTCCGGAAAGGGAGATCCCGACGCGTCCAGCCGGTCGAGGAAGCCTTCGATCCGGGTCGTCTCGCTCCACGGCATCGGTCACCTCCAGAGGTCGACCGATCGTGAAGCACGAGACTGTTACCCATGTACCCGGCCTGAGTGTTACCTATGTGCCCGGTCTGTACCCAGCCCGCCCCCACCCGCTCACAGCGCCGCCTGCTCGATCTCGCGGCCGACGTCGCGGTGGCCGGAGCCGCGGACCGCGGCGAGCTCACCTTCCTCGCCCGCATGCTCGTCCAGGTCAACCTCCCCTACCGGGACCGGGGCGAGTGCACCTTCGTCCGCCGGAACGGCGACTACACGCTGACGCTCCAGGCGCCGCCCGACGTCGGGCTGCCGTACGGCCGCTATCCGCGATTGGTGCTGGCGTTCCTGTGCACCGAGGCGGTCCGGACGCGGAGTCGCCAGATCCGGCTCGGGTCCAGCCTGTCGGCGTTTCTGCGGGCGGTCGGGGTCACCGCCAGCGGGGGCCGGAACGGTCCGCTCCGGCGGTTTCGCGAGCAGGTCGTCCGGCTGTTCTCCACCACCGTGTCGTGCTCGTGGACGGGGAGGCTGGGCGAGGCGAAGGCGCGGGCGGAGATGGGGGCACGGATCGCTTCCCGGTCGGTGGTCTGGTGGGCGGGGTCGGAGGGAGAGCGGAGAGGGGTCGGGGTCGACGGCGGCTGCGTCGAGCTGAGCCGGGACTTCTACGAGGAGCTGGTGGCTCATCCGGTGCCGCTCGATCGGCGGGTGCTGCGGGCGGTGACGTCGTCGTTCGTGGTCGATCTCTACGCGTGGGTGACGTACCGGAGGAGCCGGGTCCGGCGACCGGTCCTGATCCCCTGGCCGGTGCTGATGGAGCAGTTCGGGAGTCGGGAGAAGGCGGTCCGCAACTTCCGCGTCGAGGTGCGGCGGGGGCTGGGGGTAGTGCGGGTGTTCTATCCGGGGTTGCGGTACGAGGTGGAGCGGGACGGGGTGCGGCTCTGGCCGGGGGCGAGTCATGTCGGCGGGCGGTGAGCGCCGCTCGCGCCGGACCGGGGCTCGCGCTCGGCGACGCGGTCAGGGAGGGTGCCGAGCGGGAGGTAGAGCAGCCTGGAGATCAGCCCGAAGATCCGGCCTGAGTGCGGGCGAGCAGGCGCTCGCGGATGCCGGTCGGGTCGAACCGCGATTCGACTTCGCGGCGGACGGCTTGGCGAGCCTCGGCCCTCTCGCGGAGGTACTCGTCCACCTCCGAGCGGTGCTGGAGGTAGTAGGCGATCGCCGAGTAGACGCGTGGGAGGTCGAGCGAGGGGTACTGCTGCTGGATCTCCTCCGCGGTCAGGCCTTCACAGAAGGCTTCGACCACGGTGTCCAGGGTGACGCGGGTGCTTCCGACGCGGACCACGCCGTCAGCGTCGGTCGACAGGGGCGGCGCGTCCGCGGTCAGGGGGAGGGACATGGTGGAGTGAGTCTATCGTCGGTCGGCTGGGCTCCGGTCGAGGCGCGGCGGACGGCGGGACGGTGAGCCTTGGCGGCGGTCGCCGGCATGTTGGTAGCGTATGCGGTCGTGCTGCCTGTGGCGGCCGGTGCTTTGGGATCCGGAGTACGACCTTGGTCTCGGAGATTGCCGCGCCTTCTGAGCGGAGACGATCGGAGGCGAGCCGAGCCGGGCTCAACCCTGCCGCCACTTCTGCTCGTCGAGCCATAGGCCGAGCTTGCCGCCTGCGTAGATCTTCGCGATGAACGGCGGCTCTTGCGCTTGGAGGAACCGTAGGACGCGGTGATGCGCTTCCAGGAAGATCTCCGCTTTGTCGACGTGGCTCTGGCCGCCGACCAGGACGAAGGCGGCCAGACCGTGCTGCATGATGGCGTCGCGCTCCAGGCGGTTGTACCGGAGGCGTGCGTCGAGGGTGAGGAGGACCCAGCCGCGGTCGGCGACGTCACCGAGCCAGTCCTTGTCTTCGGTGCCCTGGGCGAAGTGGTCGTAGTGGATCTCCAGATCGACACCGGCCCTCCGGAGGCGCTCCGGGAAGACCTTCCGGCCCAGGTTCTCGTCGGAGAAGAAGACCGGCTCAGGCGGCGAGCTCGTAGCGGATCGCCTCGTCAATCTCGGGTACCTCGACATCGTAGTCGTCGGCGAGCTCGGCGGCGGATTCGCCGGCCTTGTAACGGGACGCGACGACCTCGGTGCGGATCGAGGTTCCATCGATCACCGGGCGACCGAAGGAGATCCGCGGGTCGACGACCACGATGCGCGGGACATCGAGGGCGTCGCCCCGGCTGAAGGGGAACAAGCGGAGCGCGAGGCCGTGCGAATCGTGCTCGATTCGCCGGAGGTGGGCCTCGAGGATTTCCCGTACGGCGAGCTGACCGGACTGCGAGAGGTTGACGAGATTTCCGAACTGCTCGACGAAGAGGTGCACGCCGTCGGTCAGGAGCTCCTGGTGCGCGAGGGGATGCGAGACGCCGAGCTCTTGCTCCAGGTAGACGAGCGCCGGCCGGACTTGCTGCATGGGGATGTTGTGCCGGCGGCGGATCGCCTTGAGGACGTGGGCCTCGACGAGATTGGTGAACGAGAGGAGCGGCTCGTCCGGGTCCGGGAGCTGGATCAGCGGCTCGGAGAACTGATGGCCCTCGGCGGTCCGGTATCCCCTCCCCCGCACCCAGGTGCGCAGAGTCGCCGGCGGCAGGGCCAGGTAGTGGGCCGTTTCGGCGATCCCGTAGGCGCCGACTTGACGCGGGTCGGTCATGGTAGAAGCTCCTTCGGACGGCCTTAGCTTAGCGTAGGCGACAGGGAAGGATGCCGCGGCGATTGCTCGCTCGAGTTGGCGCGGGAGATCTTGCGCGAGGCGGGTGGGCTGACGGGGCTGCGGGACCCGGGCGACGACATGGTGTTGGAGCTGGCGGTGGCCTCGCAGGCGGAGGTGATCGTGACCTTCAACGAGCGGCACTTCGTGGGATGCGAGACGTTCGGGGTGCGGGTGATGAATCCGGGCGCCTTCTTGGAAGAGATCGGAGAGACGCGATGACCACCGTGAGCCTCAGACTGCCGGACTCGCTGCACCGGGGCGTGAAGGAGCTCGCCAAGCGGGAGGGCGTGTCGATGAACCAGATCATTGCGACGGCAGTGGCCGAGAAGCTGTCGGCGTTGATGACCGAGAACTACCTGGCGGAGCGGGCGAGCCGGGGGAGTCGGGAGCGGTTCGAGGCGGTCCTGGCGAAGGTGCCGGACGTGGAGCCGGAGGAGCGGGATCGGCTGGAGTGACAGCCGTGGCTAGGGGGTTTCGGAATCGAGCCCGCGCACGGCGCGGGCCAGAGGGCAGAGATCACAGTCCTCGCGACCACCCACGGCACACCCGAAACCCGATGTTGACGATCCGGCCCTCGGGGCGGTCGTGGTCGCGGCCGGCCGCGCGCAGGGCCCTCGGGTAGTTGTAGAACGCACCGCCCCGCAAGACCCGCGACGTGCCTGAGGACGGCCCGGTCGGGTCCTCCTTGTCTTCCGGTGGGTACGGGCCGAGCCAGTCGCCACACCACTCCCAGACGTTCCCGGCCAGGTCGTGAACCCCCTCGGGCGTGGCCCCGTCGGGGTAGGAACCCACGGGCGTGGTGTCGCCGACGTTCCCGCCGAAGTTCGCCCGCCGCTCGCTGGGCTCCGGATCGCCCCACGGGTACTTTCGACCTTCCTCGCCCCGCGCGGCGTACTCCCACTCCGCCTCGGTGGGCAACCGAACGAGCTGCTTCTCTTCGTCTTTCGAGACCCGCCTCGACAGCCACTCGCAGAACGCCGCCGCATCGGCCCAGGAGACGTTGACCACCGGGTGCTCGTCCTTCCCCTCGGGAATCCGCCCTCCCTCCCAGTGTTTCGGCGGCTCTTTCCCCGTTTCCTGTACGAAGGCGGCGTACTCGGCATTGGTCACCGGGTGCCGTGCCAGCCGGAAGGGGCTCACGGTGACGCGGCGGACCGGTGATTCGTCCGGATTTGCCTCCGGGTCGTAGGCAGGTTCTCCCTCCTTCCCCATCTGGGCGCCCATCCAGAAGCTGCCCCCGGCGATCTCGACCCAGGCTCCGGAGGTGAGGTCGAAGAGGTCTCGCTTCCCGCGACCGGTCCTCACCTTGGGGACCTCCACCGCCGGCGGCGTGGCGAAGTAGACCAGGAGGTGGCGCTGACGGTCCGTGAGCTGCCGAAGCACCTTGAGGTGCCGCTCCGGCAGTCCGCTCGCCCGGATGCGCGCCCACTCCGCTGGAGCTTCCGTCTCCCCGGCCTCGCCCTCCGCCGGCTCCTCCTGCTCCAGCGTCTCGGTCTCCCGCAGGAACTTCGCCAGGTTCTGGGGCAGCGCCCGAACCTCCCGCCAGCGGTCGCCGGGGAGGATCTCGGAGAGGAGGTGCCAGGCCACCACCGCCGGCTCGGGGAGCTCCTCCTCCCCGGTCCCCAGCTTGCCCGTGTTCCGGAGCACCGCAAGGGTCACCGAGAGGTCGTTGAGGAAGCGCTTCACGTGGCGGGGGTGCCGGGTCTCCAGCGCACGGGCCAGGACCCGCACGTCCTCGCTCGCCCCTTCTCCGTCGCCTCCGAGGACCGCCTCCAGGTTCGTTCCGCGGAGGAGCCCGGTCACATACCCCTCGGTCCCGTGAGGGCTCACCTCCGGGAGGTCGAAGGCCACCTGGACCACCTTCTCGAGGAACTGGTCGCCGTGGCCCTGGACCGTCTCGGGCAGCACGGCCACCAGCCGCTCCCAGTCGGTGCCCAGGAAGAAGCAGACGCCGGGGAGGTCCAGGAAGAGGTTGATGGCCTCGATCACCTCCACCACCCGCTCCCGGCGGCAGCGGTCCAGGTCGTCGAGGAAGACTGCCAGGACCTGGCGGCGCTGGGTGTCCGGGTTCCAGAGCTGCTCCTCGGTGAGGCCGCCGGTGTCCCGGAAGGCGGGCTGGGTTTCGAAGAGGAGGCGGGAGACCTCGTTGAAGAGGTCCCGGAACGTGTCGTGGAAGGCGCGCTTCTCGTGGACCGGGGCGTAGCGGTTGCGCGTCTTGCCTTCGAGGATCAAGTCCCGCAGGGGTGCCGGGGCGGCGAGGCCGAAGAGGGCTTGGAGGGTGGCACTCTTGTACGAGGCCACCAAGTGCTTGAGCTGGTCGAGCTTTCCGCCCTTCTTGAGCCGGTCGATGGCGGCGCCCAGGAGACCGGCGAGGACCGTGTCGTCATCCGGGTACTTCCAGGCATTGAACCAGAGGGCGTGGACCTCCCGGACGCCCTCGGGCGGCGGTGGCTCGACCTGGGCCGGGTTCTCCAGCATCCACTGCGCCCGGCGCAGCAGCGTCGTCTTACCCCGCCCCCAGCCGCCCCGCACCACCACCGTGAACGGCGTTCCGTTGTCCGGGTTCCAGGCCAGCTCCGCCAGGGTCCGGGCGAACCCCTCGAACTCGAACTCCAGCCGCCGGTCCATCAGCGGGTGGTCCGGGAACACCCGCGCCAGGCGGGTGGCGTCGGGAACCTCGACTGTTCGCTTCTTGGTCATGGCAGCTCCGAATAAGGGCCTTCCACCTCAGTACCCGACCTCGGCCCGCGCACGGTGCGGGCCAAAGGGCAGAGATCACAGTCCTCGCGACCACCCACGGCACACTCGAAAGCCGATGATGACCAAGCGGTCCCCGGAGTGAGCGTGGCAGACGCAGGCTAGGCGCCGGGCCGTCCCTCCCACGCCACACGAAGACCCACGATTTCATGCCGCGAGTCTGGACTAGGTCGAATCAGGAAGCTCGGCCGCAGTGGCACGAAGGAATTAGCGCAACACCCACCGCGCGCGATCTCCGTCCGGTCCCAGAGGATCCATAGACTCTCTGGACTTTCAAGCTCCCCAGGATCATCGCCATGTGTGCACCACTCGTAGACATTGCCGCAGAGATCTTCAACTCCTTCCGGAGATCTGCCCAGGGGGTAAACCCCAACTGGCGTGGGGCAACCTATATTCATTCCGAAATTCGCTCGCCGGTAGTCCGGCTCGTCGTCCCCCCACGGATACCGTCTCCCCCCCTCCCCTCGCGCCGCGAACTCCCACTCGGCCTCGGTGGGCAGGCGTCCCCCTACCCAACGGCAATAGGCGTCCGCCTCGTACCAGGAGACCTCGGTGATGGGCCGGTTCGGGTGGCGGAGCTGCTCGCTCCAGGAGCCCGGCCCCGTGTAACCCCCCCGCTCCCGCCACGCCCAGCCGGGCCGTTGCCAACACCGCGGGTCGAGATACCCTTCGTTTCCGGCCTCGACGAAGCGCCGGAACTCCTGGACCGTCACCGGGAAGCGACCGAGGACGAAGGGGCTCACGGTGACGAGGCGAACCGGCGCCTCGTTCTCGAAAGCGGCGGGATCGTAGCCCGGCGACTGGCGGTCTTTCTTTTGGGCGCCCATCCAAAAGGTGCCCCCGGCGATCGGTAATCGGTTGGCCTCCGCATCCGCCAGCCGCGGGTCCCCTGCCTGCCCGAGGGACTCCCCCACCTCCACCCGCACCGCTTCCTCCACCACCTCCTCGCCCGCTGCCGGCGGCGCGAAGATGGCCAGGGTCTCCTCCAGTGCCTCGAGATACCCCGTACCTAATGACGGGTCGCCGCCGTAGGGCTTGACGTCCACCAGGATGCGCCCCACGAGGCCCACGGCGCGGGCGCGGCTCACCCGGTCCGTGCCGGTGGCGAGGATCTTCTGGATGAGGCGGGTCGCGGACCGCAGGCCTCCAAGACGCCGGAGGCAACCGCCGAGGAGAAGTACCACCTCGCTGCCCAGCGATCGTCATAGAGTCGGCCAGCCTCGGACAGCACCTCCCAGTAGTCTCCGCCGGAGGCGAGCTCGAGGGCGGCTAGGTACTCCTGGAAGGAGAGGTGCCAGAACTCCACCTCACCCTCGGTCCGGCTCACCAGCAGACCGCTCTGGAGCGACTCCTCGTCGAGGAACGCACGGGCCTCGGCCTCCGAGGTCTGGAGGAGCGGTGCGACAGCCCGGCCGGCTTCGAGCAGGCCGAGGGAGCGCTGGACGCCCTCCTCGTCCATGAACATCGCCAGCGCCAGCGCCTGGAGGGCTTCGCGGCGTTGGGGGGCGGGGAATGCGGAACGGTCCTTCCGGGACTCCAGGAGGTACTTGACCGCCTCTTCGTAGAGCTCGTTGCGGCGCTCCGGGAGCTTCTTCTGGCTCCAGTGAACGACCGCGAGCATGGTGAGCATCAGGGGGCTCTCGGTCATCGGGCCGACGTTTTCGTGGCAGCGGATCGCCTCCAGGAGCTCCTGCTCATAGCGCTCGGCGCTATCCCGGGCGTGCTCGTCGGTCTCGCGCTGGCGGACCTGGTATAGGGCGCGGCTCCAGCCCCGGACGAAGGCGGCGACCTGGTCCTCCTCGAAAGGTGCGAGGGGGAAGGCGGGGAGGCCGCCGAGCCGAGCGAGACCTCGGTAGGCGCGGGTGCGGCAGGTGATGAGGTGGTGGTTGGGCGGTTCGGTGGGTGTGGTGGCCACCAGCTCGTCGACGATGGCCGCCACCCGGGTGCGCAGAGCGCCGGGCACCTCGTCCAACCCGTCGAGGAGGAGGAAGCAGCCACCGGTGGCGACGCGTCCGCGGAGGTAGCCGCCCGGGAGGCCGAGGTTGCGGCCGTTGGAGTCGAAGTCGAGGTAGCGGAAGAGGTGCTCGGGGGCGTCGCTCGGGCAGGAGTCGTCGGGCTGTTTCGCCAGGAACTCGGCGAACTCGCTCAGGCGGAGGAGGATCGGGAACGGGATCTCGCTGGCGGTTTCGACCTCTAGGCCGAGCTCGCGGGCGGCGAGCGTCGGGTCGTTCGCCAGTAGCGAGCGGGCGAGCACCTGGGCGGCGAAGCGGAGGAAGGTGGTCTTGCCGGACCCGGGGTCGCCGATCAGGACGGCGTGAGGGGATCGGCCGAGGATCTCGGGGAGCTCCTGGTGGCGCTCCGGCTGAAGGCCCCGTTCCTTCGTCGGTTGTCGGCCGCGGTCCTCCGGCCCTGCGCCGGCCACCCGTAGCCGGGTGTACACGCGGTCGAGCGGGAGCTGCTCGGCCACCTGGGCACCCATGCCGCGGATCTCGACGAAGGAGTTTCGGCTTTCGAGCGCCTGGAGGTACCGGGTGGGATCGGGCGGGGGAGGGCTTCCCCCGGCGGATGCCGCCGTGGAGCCCGTTCCTGCCATGTTCTTCACCAGGGTTCGGAGTCCCTTGGCGACGTCCTCCCAGGCTTCGTCTTCGCTACCCCAGGCGGAGTGTGTGACGGCGCGACCGTCCTTCGGTACCGCCTGGAGCTTGCCGAAGGGGGCCGCGTGCCAGTCACACGGGCGGATGATGACCGGCACGACCCTGGCCTCCTTGCGCTCCTCTCGTTCGAGCGCCCGCTTCATCTCTCGGCCCCAGATGAAGTCCGACGCGATGAAGTCGGGGCTCACCAGGAAGAGGATCAGGTCGGCGCGCTCCAGCTCCTGCTCGATTCCCTCCTCCCAGCGATCGCCGGGGAGGAGCTTGCGGTCGCTCCAGGTGTCGATCAGGCCCTGGCGCTCCAGGAGCTTGAGGGCCTTCGCGAGGCGGAGCCGGTGCTCGTCGTCGGCGTGGGAGTAGCTGAAGAAGACGCGCATGGGAGGACGTTGTGGGCGGTCGTCGGTCATCAGGTCTCCCGGCTCTTCTCGGTTACTCCTTCGAGTGGCAGGAGCCCCTCGGCTCGTTTCGCCCTCGAATGCTTCGCGGTTCAGCAGGTGCCGGCCGGATGTTTCCACAGCTTCCTGTGGATCGGCCAATCCATCCACGAATAGGTCCCTGCGCGTTCACGAATACCTCCCTGCACCCGGTGCGCATAGGTACCAGCGCCCTCACGAATAACTCCCTGCAGCGGGTGGCCGGCGGGCCTTGCGGGGCGGGCGTTTGCGGCGGCCCCCTGTAGTTCTTCCTTGTAGAGGGTCCTGTACCTCCCTGTAGTCGGGAGCCGGCGGCTGCGGATTTCTCCGGTTCGGTCCGGTTCGTGGGAGTTGCGGGGTGGGGATTCGGTGCTCGCCCGGGCGGTGGGTAGGCTCGGTGGGCCGGTTGGCGGTGGCCGCTCCCGCGCTCCCTGCGGGGCGCTGTCGCTCCCCGGTGGCGGTCGCCCTGATTGGTTCGGGGGCGGTCAGCAAGCAGGTGGATGTGACACGCCTGCGGCGCGCCCCATCCCGCTTGCGTTTTCGCCTTCGGCTCAAAACGAGCCCCCCTTCCCACCCCCCCCCCGGTGCCCATGCCCTCCGACTCCTCCCGCTCTCGTTCTTCCCGGCGGCGGCGCCGGGTCCACTTCCAGAGTCTCCGGCTGACCGCCGGGGAGCGTGCCGTGGTGCGGGCTCGGGCTCGGGCCGCGGGGTTGACGGTGTCGGCGTTTCTGCGGCGGGCGGCGCTGGGAAAGCGGGTGCGAGCCCGGCCGGGGCAGGTGCGGCGGGACGCGGTGTACCAGCTGTCGAAGATCGGCAACAACCTCAACCAGCTCGCCCGGGCCGCCAACACCGCCGGGCAGGTGCGGGCGGCGGAGCGGCTGGAGGCGGCGCTCGAGGAGCTGCGGGAGGTGCTGGAGCGGCTGGTGGAGTCGGTGGAGCGGTGATCGGGGAGACGCGGTCGGGGTCGTCGTTTCGGGGGCTGGTGCGGTACCTGGTGCACGGGTCGGCGGAGCGGGGTCCTCGGGCGCCGGCGTGGGTGGAGCTCCGGAACCTGGCCTCCCGGGATCCGGAGACGGCGGTGCGGGAGATGCGGGCGACGGCCAGCCAGAACCCCCGGGTGAAGCAGCCGGTCTACCACCTGGTGCTGTCGCCGGCGCCGGAGGATCGGCTGGATCGGGGGCAGTGGCGGGCGGTGGCGGATCGGGTGCTCGGGGCGCTGGGGCTGGAGGGGCACCAGGCGGTGGTGGTGCTGCACGGGGAGACGGGGCTGCCGCACCTGCACCTGGCGGTGAACCGGGTTCATCCGCGGACGCTGCGGGCGTGGGACCGGTGGCGGGATCGGACCCGGATCGAGGGGGTGCTGCGGGAGGTGGAGCGGGAGTGGGGGCTGCGGCGGGTGGCGGGGCGGCTGGCCGGGGTGGAGCGGGGGGAGGGGCGGGAGGCGGGGCGCCGGGCCGATGGGCTGTCGCGGGGGCAGCGGGCGCAGGTTCGGCACCGGGCGAGCGAGCCTCGGGTGGTGGCGTGGCGGCGGGAGCTGGGGGGTGAGTTTGCGGCGGCGCGGTCGTGGAGCGATCTGGCGGTGCGGCTGGAGGTGAACGGCGTTCACCTGGAGGCGCGGGGGCGGGGGCTGGTGGTGACGGACGGGGAGGTGTACGTCAAGGCGAGCTCGATCGGGCGGGAGTACTCGCGGGGGCGGCTGGAGGCGCGGTTCGGGCGGGGGTTTGCGGAGTGGCGGGCGGAGCGGGACCGGTTCGCCGGGGCGGCGGAGGCGTATGGGCGGTATGCGCATCGGCCGGTGGGGCATCCGCGGCGGCGGGCGGCGCTGCGGGCGCTGCGGTCGGCCGGGGAGTCGCTGGGATGGCGGGCGGCGGGGCGGCTGGCGGGGCCGCTTGCGCCGGCGGTGGGGGCGGTGGTGTCGGCGGGGGCTCGGGGGTGGGGGGCGGCGGGTCGGGAGGGGGGGGGGGAGTTGCTCGAGGAGCGGGTGGCGCCGGCGTTGCGGCGGTCGGGGTCGTGGGTGGAGGCGGAGGGGCGGTTGCGGCGGTTCGGGGTGTGGCTGGAGGGGCGGCCAGGTGAACAGGGCGTCGGGCTGGTGGTGACGGATGGGGTGCGGTCGGTGGGGGTCGGGGAGCTGGGCGGTGATCTGGCGACCGGGCGGCTCGAGGAGCGATGGGGTGGATGGTCGGCGTGGGCCGGGACCCGGGGGGAGCTGCTGGCGCGGGCGCGGCGGCTGGAGCGGTTCGAGGCGGGGGCCGGGCGGCGGGAGGAGCGGTGGCGGCGGCTGGTGGGGCTGATCGAGGTGGCGGAGCGGCGGATGGATCGGTACGAGGCGACGTGGGAGGCGTACCGGCGGGTGGAGGGGCGGTTATGGGAGGGGTTGCGGGGGGAACTCGGGAAAGGGGTCGGTGAGCGGGAGGTCGGGGACCTGGTGCGGGAGCTGCGGGGGGCGCCGGAGGCGGAGCTGGCGGCGGTGGTGCGGGCTCGGCGGCGGGG
>CAZLLV010000070.1:0-8521 GCA_964560325.1 uncultured Thermoanaerobaculia bacterium
CGCCCAGTACGGGTCGCTCCGGCCCAGCCGGTCCCAGTTCTCCTGCAGCCAGGCGACCGCGCGCGGGGGTGCTCCACTCATGATCGGGAGCGTAGCAGGGGGCGCCCGGGTACACTCCGGGCTCCCCGGGAAACGCTCATCGACATCGACGAGGAGGCAGGAGTGACGACGAAGACGGAGCACGTTCGCGCGGCGGTCGCCGCATGGCTGACCTTGGTTTTCGTGGCCGGCGTGCCGCTCGCGGCGCAGGACGAAGTTCCGGAGGAGGCCGCGGAAGCGGCGGCACAGGCTCCGGCCGGCTGGACCGGCTCGGGCGCGCTGGGTGTGGTCGCGACCTCGGGCAACACCGAGACCAGCTCGATTTCCGGGCGCCTGGAGGCCGACCGCGAATGGGCTTCCGGGACGCTGCGCCTGACGGCCGCGGCGCTGCGTGCCGAGAAGACGGAGACCGAGCGGCGCGCGATCGGCGCCACGCCCGACGACGTGCGGATCGTCGAGATCTCCGACACCGAGCCGACGGCCGAGAGCTACTCCGCCGCCGGCCAGTACGACCGCGAGCTCACCGAGCGGCTCTTCGCCTTCGGCAGCGCCGGCTGGGAGCGCGACGAGCTCGCCGGCATCGCCGACCGGTCCACCGTCGGCGCCGGCCTGGGCCACGTCTGGGCCGACCGGGAAGAGCTCGAGTCGCGCACCAGCTACGGCGTGACCTACACCCGCGAGGAGGGGACGAGCGGCCTGGAGCAGGACTTCGCCGGCCTACGCGTCTCGTGGGACTACCGGCGCCTGCTCACCGAAACCACCACCTACACCCACGCGCTGGTGGTGAACGAGAACCTCGACGACACCGACGACCTGCGGGCCGACCTGCTGGCGTCGATCGCGGTCGCGATGACCGAGCGGCTGGCGCTCGAGGTGAGCGGTCAGGTGAAGTTCGACAACCAGCCGGCGTTCGAGGCGGTCCCGCGCGAGCTGCCCGACGGCACCCCGGCGGGCGACACGGTGCTGGTCGAGCTCGAAGAGGTCGACACGGTGCTGACGGCCTCCCTGGTGGTGAAGCTCTGAGGAGCTCCGGGCGGTAGACTGAGAAGAGATCGAGACGGCGCAGGAACGCGGGAACCGACGAGGAGGAGCACGGCATGGAGCGCGGGCAGGCGATGGCGATTCTCGACGAGCACGTGAAGGACGACGGGCTCAAGCGGCACATGAAGGCGGTCGAGGCGGCGATGCGCCACTACGCGGTGAAGCTCGACGGCGATCCGCACGAGTGGGGGATGGCCGGCCTGCTCCACGACTTCGACTGGGAGATCCACCCGACGCTCGAGGCGCACCCGAAGGAGGGCGCGCCGATCCTGCGCCAGCGCGGCGTCGACGAAAGCGTGGTCCGGGCGATCCTCTCCCACAACACCGAAGGCACCGGCGTCGAGCGCGAGCGGCCGATCGACTACGCCCTGCTCGCCTGCGACGAGGTGACCGGGCTGATCATCGCGGCGGCGCTCGTGCGTCCGCACAAGGACCTGCGCCAGCTCAAGGTCAAGTCGATCAAGCGCAACTGGAAGGACAAGCTGTTCGCCGCCGGCGTCGACCGCGGGCACGTGGCGGAGGCGACGGAGGACTTCAGCCGAGAGTGCTTCGGCGGCAAGCTCGAGCTCTGGGAGCACGTCGGCAACGTCCTCGCCGCCATGCAGGAATCGGCCGAAGAGCTGGAGCTCGATGGGCGGCTCGCGGCCTGAAGGACCCCGCCGGCGGCTGGACGGCTTGCGTGATTCGCCATTCGGCGCTACGATGAGTGCCGAATGGCGGGAGGTGCGCGATGACGGCAGCGGAGATCTACGAAACACTCGGTGGCCGGACCGTTCTCCACGTGGAGAGGATCGGCCTGACGGAGCTCGGGGAGCAGGTCCGGAAGGGCCTCCCCTACGGATCGTTGGAGGCGCTCATGGAGCGGTTCGGCCTGAGCCGCGAGACCGTCGCGGAGGCCCTCCAGCTTCCCCCCCGCACGCTCGCCCGCCGGAAGCGGCAGCTCCGGCTCGACCTCGACGAGTCGGACCGGGTGTTCCGCCTGGCCCGGATCGCGGCCCAGGCGACCGAGGTGCTCGGCTCCACCGAGAAGGCCGCCCGCTGGCTGCAGCGTCCGAACCGCGCGCTCGGCGGTCGCGAGCCCCTGCGACTTCTCGACACCGACGCGGGAGCCCGCGAGGTGGAGGCCGTCCTGGGCCGGATCGAGCACGGCGTCTTCTCTTGAGGCTGTGAAGCTCGCCCTCCCCCGGACGGTCTGGCGCCTGGTGCGAAGTCACCGCGCCGGCAACGCCTTCGACGGCGAGGGTGCGCGGCTCCACGGAGGGCGGTGGAACCACCCGGGGGTGCCGGCGGTCTACACGGCCGCCACGCTCTCCCTCACCGCGCTCGAGATCCTCGTCCACCTGGAGATCGAAGACGCTCCGGACGGCTGGCTCGCGATCGCCGCCGAGCTTCCGGAAGGTCTGGATGTCGAAAAGCTCGAAGCCGGGGACCTGCCGGCGGACTGGCGGAGCTACCCCGCGCCGGAATCTCTCCGGGATCTCGGGGCGAGCTGGCTGCAGGCCGGTCGAGCCCCCGTCCTGGAGGTCCCGTCGGTCGTGGTCCCTCGGGAGCGTAATTACATCTTGAACCCGCGTCACCCGGACCTGGAGACGATCCGGATCGGAACGCCCGAGCCGTTCTCCTTCGATCCGAGGCTGCTGCCGAGCGAGTAGCATCAGGCGACCATGCCCACCGCGGTCCTCCTCTCCGGCGGCGTCGACAGCTCGGTGGCGCTGCTGCGCCTGCGGGAGGCGGGGGAGCGGGACCTCACCGCCTTCTTCCTCAAGGTCTGGCTGGAGGAGGAGACGTTCGGCTTCGCAGACTGCCCTTGGGAGGACGATCTCGCCTCCGCCCGCGCGGTCGCCGAGGCGCTCGGTATTCCCCTCGAGGTGGTGCCGCTCCAGCGCGAGTACCGGGAGCGGATCGTCGCCTACGCCGTCGACGAGCTCCGGGCCGGCCGCACGCCGTCGCCCGACGTGCTGTGCAACCGGCACATCAAGCTCGGCGCCTTCCTGGAGGCGGTCGGCGGCGGGTTCGACACCGTCGCCTCGGGGCACTACGCCCGAGTGGTGGAGCGCCCCGCGCCGGGCGAGGCGTCCGGTCGGGCGCTGCGCTGGCTGGCGACCGCCGCCGATCCGGTCAAAGACCAGACCTACTTCCTGTCCCAGCTCACCGCCGCGCAGCTCGCCCGCTGCCGATTCCCGCTCGGCGACCTGACGAAGAGCGAGGTCCGGGAGATCGCCGAGCGCCACGGCCTCGCCACCGCCCGGCGCCCGGACAGCCAGGGGCTCTGCTTCCTGGGCGAGATCCCGTTCGACGCCTTCGTCCGCGCCCACCTGGGCGAGCGGCCGGGGCCGATTCGCGAGGCCGGCACCGGGCGCACCCTCGGCGAGCACCGCGGCCACTGGTTCTACACGCTCGGGCAGCGCAAGGGGCTGGGGCTCTCCGGCGGGCCCTGGTTCGTGACCGGCAAGGGCGTGGACGACGACACGGTCTGGGTGACCCACGGCGATCGGCTGGCGGAGGCGGCGCCCGACCGGTTCACGGTGCCGGCGCCGCACTGGATCACCCGGGCGCCGGCGATCGGCGAGGGCGATCGACCGGAGGCCCCGGGGCTCCGCGTCAAGGTCCGCCACGGCCCGGCGACCTTCGGCTGCCGCGTCGAGCCCGCCGCCGGCGCGGCCCAAGGCGCCCTCGCCGTCACCCTCGAGCGCCCCGACCCGGGGCTCGCGCCGGGGCAGTTCGCGGTCTTCTACGACGGCGAGCTCTGCCTCGGGGGCGGGGCGATGGAGGTCGCCCCGTAAACGCCGTCCTCCTCGCCCTCAGCCCAAGAACGCCGGTGAGACGAGTGACGCCGCGAGCGGGTCCTCCTCGGTCTCGCGCCGCAGCATCTCCCGCGCGCCGCCCGCCACGTGGAAGGCGCGGAAGCCCTCCGCCTGCATCGCCTCGGCGAGGTGGGCGCTCTTCAAGCCGACCTCGCAGTAGAAGACCCAGGTGCCGCCCTTCGGCAGGTGGCGGTGCCCTTTGAGCGCGTCGAAGAAGTCCATGTGCTCGGCGCCCCCCGCGTGCCAGGCGTCGTAGGCGGTGCGGCTGCGCAGGTCGACCAGCCGCGCCCCCTCCGGGACCCGGTCGATCTCCAGCTCCTCGGCACCGAGCTCCGCCGGGTCGAGCGCACGCAGGTCGACCACCTTCCGCTCCGCGAGGGCGCGCGCGACGATCTCCGGATCGATCTCGGCCACCTGCGCATCGAGCGCCCGCGCCGTCGCCCGGGTCGCCGGACGCCGGGGCAGGATGGCGCAGTACTCGTCGACCGCCGACGACAGCTCGTAGGTGCCGATCGCCTTGGAGCGGTCGATGATCTCCTCCTTGTTGAAGCCGAGGAGGGGGCGAAGGATCGGTAGCTCGATCGGCCGCGAGACGGCGGCCAGGTTCTGCGGCGTCTGGGACGAGACCTGGCCGATCGCCTCGCCGGTGACGAGCGCCGAGCGGGCGGACGGACCCGAGCCGCCGAGCTCGCCGGCCAGCCGCTCGGCTGCAAGCAGCATCAGCCGCTTGAGCACCACCTGCCAGTAGCGCGGCGTGACCCTCTCCTGGATCTCGAGCACCAGCGGCCGGAAGTCGACCTCGTGCAGGCTCGGCCGGTCGCCGTGGCTCCACTGCGACGCGATCACCTTCATCACCCGCAGCACGCCGAGCTCGTGGGCCGTGCCGCCGAGATTGAAGAAGACGTAGTCGAGGGCGACGCCGCGCCGGAGCATCATCCACGACGCGACGGCCGAGTCGAACCCGCCCGAGACGAGCGACAGGGCGCGCGCCTCGGTGCCGAGCGGCAGACCGGCGGGACCGGGGATCTTCTCGCGGAAGAAGTAGGCGTGGCCGGCGTGGAGCTCGACCCGCGCCGTCACCTCCGGGTTCGACAGGTCGACCCGCCGGGCGCGTTCGAGGAGCGCCGTGCCGAGCTCGATCTCGACCTGCTTCGAGCGGATCGGGATCTCGCCCCGGTCGCCCGAGCGCCGGGCACGCACCGCGAAGCTCCGGCCCGCGACCGCGTCGCCGAACACCTCGACCCCGGCGGCCACCACGTCCGCGAGGTCGCGCCACGGCCGGCGCTCGGCGGGGGAGTACGACTGGAGGCCGAAGGTGCGGGCGATCACCTCGCCCGCCGCGCCCGGTACCGGCTCGTCGGCGTGGACGAAGATGCGGCTCCACTCCCGCTCGAGCCTCGCCTCGACGCCGGCCTCGGCCAGCCCGTCCGCGAGGTTCTTCGCCAGGCGCTTGGCGAACCGGGCGCGGGTGCGCGGCGCCTTGATCGTCACCTCGCCGGAGAGGCGGAGGAGATAGATCCGGCGGCCGGTGTCGGGAGTCTCGGGCATGGCGGCGGGGAAAAGGAGGCGAAGGGTACGGGTTTCCAGGCAGTCTAGCAACCGGCGTTTCACGGCACGCTGCCTGCGGCGGGAGGCGATGCTGAGCGACAGGAGGACGCGATTCCGTCCTAGGGGTTCAGAGGGGGTCGGTACGACGAAAGGTCGACGGATCGCCCTCGAGAAAGGACAGATCGATGAACGGACGAGAGTACGCAGTCGCAACCGTCGTGACGCAGAGGCGCTTCAAGGTTCAATTTCCTGACCCGGAGAGCTATCGGGCGGCCACGGCCCTCGAAACCCCCACGGCCAGAGTACCGGTCGAGAACGACAAGCGGGCCTACTTGAGCATCACGCTTCCTCCGGCTCGTGTAGGAGTCGCCGCCGCGGAGCACGCCCTCGATCGACACCTCGAGCTGTATGCGGAGCTCGGGGGTGAGGTCGTGGAGGACTTCCGCTACGACCTCGAAGAGACGGCACTTCCGCCGTTCTCGGAAGAAATGGAAGCTGAGCAGGCGGACGCCGATCTCGACGACGTGCTGGATCAGATTCATGCAACGGACGCGTGGCAACGGAGTCGGGGGGAGGGCGTCACGATCGCTGTCGTCGATACCGGGATCGATGGCACGCGCCCCGAGTTTCCCGCCACCAAGCGTCGAGGTTCGTGGCAGCCGATCGGAGACTCTCCTTGGACCGACTGGCAGGGCCACGGGACCATGTGCGCCTGCATCGCCGCGGGGACGCGAAGCGCCGGCGGAATGTTCGACGGTGTCGCTCCGGATGCAGGCTTGATCGCCTGCAAGACCAGGTTCTACGACAGCGAGCTGACCGCGATCTACGACGATTTGATCGCGCGGGTGGACGAGAACCCCGACCTGAAGCTCGTCATTACGAACAGTTTCGGTTTCAAAGTCGGCAAACCCCCTGCGGTGGCGCCGGGAAGCGACTTTCCCGACGCCCTGGACGACGCCATCGGGAGAGGGATCATCGTCTGCTTCTCGGCCGGGAACAACCATCATCGTGCCGGCGGCGGTCCAGCCGCTTGCGACCCCACGTCCATCTGGCTGCACAAGTGCCGCGAGGATCTGCTTTCTGTCGCGACGTGCGAGCTCGACGGATCCATGTGGAACTACTCGAGCCGGGGACCGGGGCAGCACTATGGAGATGCCGGCATGGGTCGGAAGCCGGACGTCACGGCTCCCACGCCGCGTAACGGGCTGATCGTCTACGGATCGGGCATTCAGGTGCTCCCCGACGGATGGGGGACGAGCGGTGCGTGTCCCCAGGTGGCCGGCCTGGCAGCGCTCCTCCTCTCGGCCAACGGGGGCCTCTCTTCGAACCAGGTGTGCGACTCGATTCGGCAGGGAGCTTCGACCCTGGGGCATGCCGCCGAGTGCGAGGGAGCGGGGAGGATCGACTGCGCAGCCTCGCTGGCTCTGGTATGAGCAGTGCTAGAGTCTCAGCATGGAACGGTACAAGGTGAAGCTGCCGACGGATGACGCCTTCGGAGAGGCGCTCGCGCTCGTCGAAGGGGCAGTACCGTTGTTCGTGTGCTCTCGCAAGCGGCGCAGCCTGTCGGTCGGGAGTCTCTCGCCGGAGCTCGAGCGCCGGCTCGTCGCACTCGGTGGGCGGGTGACGGTCGACCAGCGCTACGACCTCGAGGTGCCCGCCGGCGCTTGAGCCGCGCCTCCTTCGAGCCCCGCGCCTGGCGCGGACACGATCACACGGTAGTGTCGCCCCTCCGGAGGTGGGCTCGATGAGCGAGCGAGACGGCGGACGGAGCAACGGCTTCGAGATCGACGAGGACGTCCGGCGGGCGTGGACCGCGCCGTCGGAGCTCTACTCCGATCCGGCCCTCTTCGAGGGGGTCCGCGAGCGGGTCTTCGCCCGGAGCTGGCAACACCTCGGCCACCTCGACGGCGTACGCACGCCCGGGTCGGTCGAGCCGGTGACGCTCCTGCCCGGGCTGCTCGACGAGCCGCTTCTCCTTTCCCGAGCGGGCGACGACGAGCTCCGCCTCCTGTCGAACGTCTGCACTCACCGCGGCAACCTCCTGGTCGAGGCGGGCGGGCACTGCAACATCCTCCGCTGCCGCTACCACGGCCGGCGCTTCGAGCTCGACGGGAGCTTCCGCTCGATGCCCGAGTTCGACGACGCCGAAGGCTTTCCGTCGCCCGCCGACGACCTGCCGCGCCTGCCGCTCGCCACCTGGGGGAAGCTCGCGTTCACCAACCTCGATCCGGCTCTGAATCCGGCTCGGGATCCCGCCGGAGCACCGGGCTTCGAGACGCTCGCGGCGCCGCTCGACCAGCGGATGGCCTGGCTGCCGCACGACGCCCTCGCCTTCGAGCCGACCCGCTCGCGCGACTACCTGGTGCGGGCGAACTGGGCGCTCTACGTCGAGAACTACCTCGAGGGCTTCCACATCCCGTACGTCCACGCCGCCCTCGCCGGCGCGCTCGACTACGGCGCCTACCGCACCGAGCTCTACCCGGAATCGAGCCTCCAGCTCGGCGTCGCCGCCGACGGCGAGGACGCCTTCGACCTGCCAGCGGACAGTCCGGACGCGGGCGCGCGGATCGCGGCCTACTACTGGTGGCTCTTCCCGAACACGATGCTCAACGTCTACCCGTGGGGGATCTCGGTCAACGTCGTCCAGCCGCTCGCCATCGACCGCACGAAGATCGTCTTCCGCACCTACGTCCACGACCCCGCCCGCCTCGACGCCGGAGCCGGCGCCGGCCTCGACCGGGTCGAGCGGGAGGACGAGGCGATCGTCGAAGCGGTCCAGAAAGGCGTGCGCTCCCGCCTCTACCACCGCGGCCGCTACTCGCCGAAGCGCGAAACGGGAGTGCACCACTTCCACCGCCTGCTCGCGGCGGCGCTGGGCGGTTGACTGAACGAGGGGCGGGAGTAGTGGCGGAGGCGATGGGGACGAGCAGCCGGCGTGGGGCGCGGAGCGTGCCTCACGTTCGGAGGTGGGGCTCCAGACGATCTGCCAAACGAGGTGCCGGTGACTTCGGAGGCCGATTTCGAGCCCCCTTGGCGGGCCAGTCCCTAGCGAGCTCCAGGTCACGAGGGGGCGGGGGCCGAGCGGCCGC
>CAZLLV010000071.1:0-7473 GCA_964560325.1 uncultured Thermoanaerobaculia bacterium
TGACCGACGGGGGGTGTGATGAGTCGAATCCGAGTCCCGCGCGGCGGTCCCGCCGCCCGGGACTTCTCGGATTCTCCGTCGCGATGGCGTTCCTCGCGAAGTTGGCGGGAGCTTCGGCTCTTCCCGGCGTCGCCCAGCTCCAGGAGCGACCCCCTGCCGCCCGACCTTCGCAGGAAGGGAACCGCCGCGAGCCCGCCTGTGACCTCGGCTCGATTCCCGATTCGAGCGACTTCGACCGGCTTTCCGAGGGGAGACAGTTCTTCACCGCGGACGGCGAGAAGGGGACACTGGAGCCCCGTTTGTTGCGGGTGCTCGACGCTCGTGGCTTTCGGATCGAACGAGGGACGCATCCCGATACTTTCCGATGCGAGACGTCGTTCGTCAGCCTCGGACACTTCGGACGCGGCGACGCGGAGGGCTTCGTGGCGCTGCAGGTGACGTTCGTTCGCGACCAGGGGTCGAGCCCGGAGATCGCTTACGTGGCGCGCTTCATCGCTTGCGAAAAGCGCAAGGTCTCGGGGGACGCGCGGTATCCCGAGACGCTCGAGATCTTGGAGGCGGCCCACGCCTACGTGCGGGAGATGGCCGCCGAGGTCGACGAGGAATCGCGGTGATGATGCACCTCGACCGCCTCCGCGCCACGATCGGGGTCATCGTCATGCTCGGCATGGTGCTGAACGTGGTCGTGATCCTGATCCTGCATCAAAGGGAGTGGATCTGGGCCGACGAGGCGATCGGCGGTCTACTCGACGTCCTCAAGCAGTTCATGGTCCCGCTGGCGGTGATCGTGGCGGCCGTGATGGCGCGCGGCGACCGGTTCGGGCGCACGGGGTCGATGGTCCACTGGGTGCCCGCCGCCTTCGCCGTCGTTCTCTGCCTGCTCTGGATCCTCTTGATCTCCTACCCTTGGCTGGGTGCCCTCTTGACCGCCTCCGACGAGTTCTCCAGACTTCAGCCGAACTGGAACAAGTTCATCGACCTGGTGGCGGAGGTGACGATCGTCGCGGTCGTGACCTACTTCTTCACCAAGCGTGGTCCCGAGAACGCCACGACCTGAGAGCCCCTGAGCTCCTCGCCGGGCTACGGTGCACTCCTTCGCTCCGCTTCCCGCACCCAATCGACGATCTCTTCCTCCGGCACGGTCGTCAGCCGCTCTTCGGCGGCGTGTTTGATCTTCGAGAGCAGATCGGCCCGCGCCTCGTCGGGGACTTCGAGGCCGTGGAGGGCGGCGAGGCGTTCGACGCCTTTGATCCCCGAGTGCTTTCCGAAGACGACCTCGTGGTGGCGGCCGACGGTGGCGGGGGGGTAGGGCTGGTAGCACTCGGGGTTGGCGAGGACGCCGGCGACGTGGATGCCGGCCTCGTGGGTGAAGGCCCAGCGGCCGGTCACCGCCTTGTGCGCCGGCGGCTCGGTGCCGGAGAGCTCGTGGACCAGGCGGCAGAGGCCGTCGAGCCGCGGCAGGTCGAAGCCGAGGTCGCGGCCGTACTTGACGGCGAGCACCACGGCGAGCTCTTCGAGGCAGGTGTTGCCGGCCCGCTCGCCGACGCCGTTGACCGTGACGTGGACCATCTCGGCGCCCGCCTCGAGCCCGGCGAGCGTGTTGGCGAGCGCGAGGCCGAGGTCGTCGTGGAAGTGGAGCATCACCGGGCGTTCGAGGCTCGCCCGGAGCAGGCGCACGATCTGGACGGTCGAGGCCGGAGTGAGCACGCCGAGCGTGTCCGGCAGGGTGAGCCAATCGGCCCCGGCGTCGACCGCGGTGCGCAGCATCTTCAGGAGGCGCGGCAGCGGCGTACGGCTGAAGTCCTCGACCCCGAAGGCGGTCACCGCGCCGCGCCGCTTCGAGTGCCCGACCGCGCGCTCGATCTTCCGATACGCATCGTCCTCGGAGAGGCCGAGCTTGTCGTGCAGGTGGCTGTCGGAGCCGCCGAGGAAGAGCGAGACGAGCTCGATGCCGAGGTCGACCGTGTAGTCGACGTCCGACTCCATCAGCCGGCAGAGCGCGGCGGTGCGGAACCGGAAGCCGGCGTCGACGATCCCCTTCGCCGTCTCGCGCTCCTCCTCCGAGACGGCGGGGAAGCCGACGCTCACCCAGTGGACGCCGAAGCGGTCGAGCTCCTCGGCGATCCGGAGCTTCTGGTCGGGCGAGAAGACCACCCCGGGGGGCTGCTCGCCCTCGCGCAGCGTCGTGTCGAGGATCTCGATCGGCTGCTCGATGCGGGCCTCGAACGGCGCGGTGAGGACGTTGGCGGAGGAGGGGACGGCGCGCTCGTCGATCTTCATCGTGGGGCTCCCGCGGCCGCCCGGCCGCCGGCGCGGTCGAGCTCGTGGAGGAGGGCGGCGGTCACCTCGGCGGTGGTGGCGGTGCCACCCAGGTCGGGAGTGAGGGTCGAGGCGTCCGCCAGAAGCCGGCGGACCGCCGCCTCGAGCGCTTCGCCCTCGGCGCGGTGCCCGAGGTGGTCGAGCATGAGCGCGGCGGAGAGGACGGTGGCGAGCGGATTGGCGATGCCGCGGCCGGCGATGTCGGGCGCCGAGCCGTGGACCGATTCGAAGTAGGCGTGGCGGTCGCCGATGCAGGCGGAGGGGGCCATTCCCATGCCGCCCGCGAGCTCGGCGGCGACGTCCGAGAGGATGTCGCCGAACAGGTTGGGTGCGAGGATCACGTCGAAGCGCTCCGGCTCGGCGACCAGCCGCCGGGCGGCGTCGTCGACGTAGAGGTGGCGGTGCTCGACGCCGGCCGCCGCGAGCTCCTCCTCGGCCCAGGCGCGGAAGGCGCCGTCGGTCTTTCTCAGGACGTTCGCCTTGGTGACCACGGTCACGGTTCCCGGCCGCCCCGACTCCCGGCGGGCGAGGGCGTGCCGCGCGGCGGCGCGAGCGACCCGTCGAGTCCCCTCTTCGGTCGTCAGGCGCAGCGTGAACAGACCCTCGTCCGGCAGCTCACGGCCCAGGTTGTCCCGGAACTCGGGCCAGCGGGCGCGGAAGTCCGCCACCTCGCCCTCGCGCCCCGGGTACTCCCCTTCGAGGTTTTCGCGCACCACGAGGAGGTCGACCCGCGGGTCGCCGGCGAGCGGCGAGGAGAGCCCCGGCAGGCTCTTCGCCGGCCGGAGATTGGCGTAGGTGTCGAGACCCCAGCGCAGGAAGCGAAGAGCCGCGTGGCTCGGGCCGCCGGTGGCGCCGAACAGGATCGCGTCGGCGCGCCGGCAGGCGTCGCGTGCCTCCTCGGGCATCGCGTCGCCCCCCGTCGACGGATCGTCGAGCGCGGCCTGCCCGTGGAGCGGACGGACGAACGCGGCGCCGGGGAGGAGGGCGGCCAGGACTTCGGCGGTCGCCTCGACGACCTCCGGCCCGACCCCCTCGCCGCCCAGGAGGACGATCTCGGGTGCCGTTCGGCCGCTCTTGGCGTGGATCGGGTGGAAGAGCCGGCCCGCGGCGCGGACGCCGCGGGCCGGTGGGGGAAGCGCGCTCCGGCGGCCCCTACTGGGCCTCGTGGAACGCCTGGGTGGCGCTGTCGCGCAGGCGGTTGCGCTGGGCGGCGGTCAGGTGACCGGCGTCCTTGTACGCGTTGAGCGCCTGCATGACGCAGGAGTTGTACTGGCCGAAGTTCTTCCAGTCGGCGTCGTAGCTGCACGGGATCTCCGGGATCACGAGCGTCTCGCCGGACTGGACGTCGTACACCTTGTTGCGCACGCCGCCCGGCCAGAGGACCTCGAGATCGCCGCCCGCGGCGGTGCCGACGCCGAAGCGCCGCGTCAGCTCGTCCTGCGAGTTGAAGTTGGCGCCGGCGAGGACCGGCCGGACCGAGGTCGGGCCGCCGTCGGGCGTGAAGTGCGCCACCGCGCCGATGCCGCTGCGGTTGTTGACCGCGCCCGGGGCCAGATCGACGCCGCCGACGAAGTCGAACTCGACCGAGCCGTTGCCGTTACCGCCGCTGTTGATCTCGACCGACAGGTCGCCGCCGACGAGGATCGGGTCCAGGAAGGTGACCACGCCGCCGCCGCCGATCCAGACCCCCTCGAAGCGGGTGAGCGCGTCGAGCGCGGTGCCGAGCGGCGGGGCCAGGACGCCGGCGAACGGAAGCCAGAACGAGCCCGGGACGACCTGCACGCCGGCGACCGACACGAAGTCGTCGAAGCCGTCGTTGTTCAGGTCGCCGGCCGCCACGCCCTCGACCAGGCGCGGCCGGTGGTCGCGGGTGATGGCCGCGAAGTCGTAGTCGAAGTCGGCGGTGCAGCCCTGGTTCTGGAGCAGGATGCCCGGGTTGTCGCCCAGGATCACCGTCATCACGTCGAACCCGCCGTGGTAGTAGATGTCGGTGTCGCCGTCGTTGTCGTAGTCGCTCGCCAGGGCGCCCCAGCCGAACGCGCTCGACAGATCGCCGCCGTTCGGATCGGACCAGGTGCCGTCCGGGTTCTGGAGGAACCACTGCGAGGGAGTCACGCCCAGCCCGCCGGCCACGTAGTCGCCGGTGTTGGTGCTGAAGAAGTCGAGCTCGCCGTTGCAGTCGAAGTCGCCCCAGGCGCTGCCCATCCAGGTGCCCGGCTTGTCGAGGCCGATCTCGTCGGTCACGTCGTCGAAGTGGCCGGTACCGTCGTTGTAGAAGATCCGGTTGTAGCCGCGGCCGTCGGAGTCCGGGCCGGCGGGCGGACCCTGCGTGTCGGCGGTCATCAGGTCCACGTCACCGTCCTGGTCGACGTCGACCGCGGCGGTCACCCAAGAGAAGGACGCGCCCGGCAGGCTGTCGATCTCCTCGACACCCGAGATCGCGCTGTCGTCGCGGAAGGTGTTGTTGCCCAGGTTGGTGAAGAGCTGGTTGTGCTCGAGGCAGGGGCAGGTCTCGTCGACGAAGGTGGGACGGCGGTGCTGGTCCCAGGCGTCGTACGTGTTGCCGACGAAGATGTCGAGCAGGCCGTCGCCGTTGAAGTCGCCCATCGAGCAGGTGCCGGTGTGGCGGTCGCCGCCGCCGGCGCCGGAGCTCAGCACCTCCACGTAGACGGCCTGGCCGGTGTCCGCGAGCTGGCTCTCGAAGAACCGGTTCGGCTCGCCGATGCCGGTCACGTAGAGATCGTCGTCGCCGTCGTTGTCGGTGTCGCCGTAGCAGACGCCGTTGCTCTCCTGGTCGGTCGCCTGGACGCCGGCCGCGGCGGCCACGTCGACGAAGGTCACGCTGCCGGTCTCGACGAGCTGGTTCGAGTACAGGCTGTTCGGCGCGCCCGGACCGTTCGGCACGTAGATGTCGAGGTCACCGTCCTGATCGTAGTCGAGCAGCGCGACGCCCGGGGCGCCCCACGGCTTCATCGGGGTCTGGTTGGCGCGCACGTCCGGCCAGTCGGCGGCCGGGATCGTGCCGAGCGCCTCGACCGCGGCCTTCTGGGCGAGCCGGTCGGCGTTCGGAACCCGCTCGAAGGTGATGCCGGCGCCACCGTTCTCGGCGATGTCGGTGAAGACGACACCGCCGTCGGCGAACGACGGCGCGGCGACGACCAGCGCCGCCAGCAGGACGAACAGACTCCGCGAACAGGGGGATGGGCGAAACTTCCGTGAGGTCGTAGATCGACCATAGTGGATCATGTTGGATCTCCTTCGCTCTCGGTTGGAGTAGACGTGAAACGAATCACAGATCATCGGACGGCTCCTCGAGCTCGCCACGGGGCTACGCGGCCCACCCCTGTAGTGAACCGGGTCCGCGCAACCGTGACAGGGCCTTCGGCGGCCCCGGCGCGGCGCCGGCAACGCAGCGGTCGATCGATCGCGCCCCGTATACTCGGCGTGTCATGAAGATCGCCTTCGCATCGCTCTTCCTCGGGCTGGTCCTCGGAGTCCAGCCGATCGAGTTCGTGGTGGGGGAGGGGGTGGCCCGGGTCGAGCTGGTGCTCGACGGCGAGGTGGTGGGAGCGGCGGAGGGACCGCCGTGGACAATCGCCTGCGACCTGGGCGAGACGCTGGCGCCCCACGAGCTGGTCGCGGTGGCGCGCGACGCGGAGGGTGAGGAGGTGGGGCGGGCGCGGCAGTGGATCAATCTGCCGCGGCCGGAGGCGGAGGCGTCGGTCGTCCTCGAGGGCGTGGAGGACGGCAAGGGCGGGGTGGCGCACGTGACCTGGGGGACGGTGGTCGACGACCGGCCGCTGGCGATCGCCGCGAGCTTCGACGGCCAGCCTCTCGAGGTCGCCGACCCGAGCCGCATCGCGCTGCCCGACCACGACCCGGAGAGCCTCCACTTCCTGCGCGTCGAGATCGATTTCGCCTCCGCTCTGACCGCGGTGTCCGAGGTCGTCTTCGGCGGCTCCTACCGGAGCGAGACCACGACCGAGCTGACCGCCGTGCCGGTGCAGGTCGCGCAGCGGGGCCCCGGTCTACCATCGCCGCAGGCCATGGACGGCTGGCTGCGCGTGGGCGATCGGTACGCCACGCCCGTCGCGGTCGATTCCGGGCCGGCCGAGGTGGTGGTGGTGATGGACCGCGCGGCGCAGGAGGAGCTGCGGGACATGCTCCGGAGCTGGTCCTCCGGCACCGTGATCACCTCGTCCCAGCAGCCGTCTCCCGGGGCGCAGAGATCCCTGCGGGTCCCCAACGCGAACCAGGGCGGCACCAGCCGCTCGACCCGGCCGGAGGCCCCTTTCCGCTTCACGATGACGCTCGGGGAGGACCAGATACTGCGGTTCCTCTGGCCGTTCTCCCGCCTCCAGGGGCAGGAGCGCCTCCGCTACGCCCTCTTCCCGCGCTCCGAGGACCACCCGCCGTCGCACGGCGGCGTCCTCTGGCTCCTCGCCGCGGCCCAGCAGCCCCCGTTCGCGCTCGACGAGCAGCGCCTGGCCGACGCGGTGGCGGTCGCCGGCATGACCTCGTCGGCACGCGGCCGGCGGCGGGCGGTGGTGCTGGTCCTGAGCGAGGACCCGGCGGACGCGAGCCGGTTCCCGGCGCCCGCGGTCCGCGCCTACCTCGACCATCTGCGCGTGCCGCTCTTCGTCTGGTCGGTCGGTGAGCCCTCCGCGCGGATGCGCGCGGCGTGGGGAGAGGTCACGAGGATCGACCGCGAGCCCCGGATGCGGCGAGCGGTCGGCGAGCTCGAGAGGACGCTCGAGCGCCAGCGCATCCTCTGGATCGAGGGCCTCCACCTGCCGCAGGACGTGGCGCTCTCCGACCGGGCCGCCGGGCTCGAGCTGGTCGACTGACCGTGGCGGCGAGGGCGCTGGGCGGCCTGGGCGCATGGATCGGGCTCCTGCTCGCGGCTCCCGCGGCGCTCCACGCGCAGAGCGCTCCCGAGCCCCCGCCCCGTCCCGAGCCGCCTCCCGAGACGATCGGTGCCCCCGCGACCTTCGGCGCGGCCGTTCTGACCGAGGAGCGGGTCGCGGTGCCCGCCGGCTCGCCGCTCCGGGAGCGGCCCCACCCGCGATCCCCGGCGGTGGCCACGGTCGACGCCGCGAGCGAGCTCCCGCTGGTCGAGCGCGACGGCGGCTGGGTGCGGGTACGCTACGGTGC
>CAZLLV010000072.1:0-6453 GCA_964560325.1 uncultured Thermoanaerobaculia bacterium
CGCGCCCCGGCCGCACCCGAGGTCGAGCACGACGCCGATCGCGCCCGCGCCGGCGAGGGTCTCCCCGTAGCGGCCGACCCGCTCGCGGATCTCTTCCTCGGTACCGCGGAAGCGCCGCTCGAAGGCGAGGTACGCCTGCTCGTCGCGCGCTCGGGCGAGCGCGCCGACCGCTCCGCCATCCGCCGCGGCGCCGCCCGTCTCGACCACCGCGCGCGCCGCCCCGAGCGCGTGCAGCAGGTCCCCCGCCTCCCGGCGGTGCCGGTCGAGCTTCTGGTCGACGCGGGCGAACAGCGCGTCGTTGTGCCGCAGCAGGTCGTCGAGCCCGCGCGGTACGAAGTTCTCCAGGTGACCGATCCGCTCCTCGTGGCGCAGCCCCTCCCGGCGCACCAGGTACTCGAGCAGCGCCAGGTTGAAGACGCGCTGCCGGTCCCACAGGTCGGCCTGGGGGGTCTTGACCAGCGGTCGGAGGAGCTTCTTGAAAGTCACCAGCATGCGGCCGAGGAGGCCGCCACGGTGGCTCCGGATCGGGAAGGTCCGGTCGTCGGACCAGAGGTCGTGCCACTCCGGGAGGGTGCGCTCGCGGGCGGCGTCGCCGAGGAAGTCTTCGGCGGCGCGGTCCGGGCGGTCGGGCATGGCGGTCGGATCGGTGGGTCGGCCCCGGGGGCGGTCGGCGTGCGCCGCTCCGCCCCCGGACGCCTGGGGACTACTCCTCGGGCAGGACCGTGACGACCAGGTCGGCAGCCACCTCCGGGTGCAGGTGGATCAGGATGTGGTGGTCGCCGATGGTCTTGATGCCGCCTTCGAGGTCGATCCGCCGGCGGTCGACCTCGATCCCCTTCTCTTCGAGGAGGTCGGCGATCTCGGTCGCGGTGACGGAGCCGTACAGCGTCTCGGCGTCACTCGAGCGCTTGCGGATCTCGAGGCGGGTGCCCTCGATCGAGGAAGCCATCGCCTGCGCCTGCTCCAGATCGCGCTCGGCTTCGGCCTCGAATCGGGCCCGCTGCTGTTCGAAGACCTTCATGTTGCCCTTGTTGGCCTCGAGGGCGAGGCCCTGCGGCAACAGGAAGTTCCGGGCGAATCCGGGCTTGACCTGCACGGTCTCGCCACGCTTGCCCAGGTTCCTCCGGTCTTTGAGAAGGATTACCTCCATCGTCTCTCTCCCGGGCTATTCCGTGGTGAACGGCAGGAGCGCCACGTGGCGCGCCCGCTTGATCGCCTGTTGCAGGATGCGCTGGTGCTTCGCGCAGGTGCCGGAGATCCGGCGCGGCAGGATCTTCGCCCGCTCCGGCGTGAACTGCTGGAGGAGCTTGAGGTCCTTCCAGTCCACGTACTCGATCTTGTCCGCGCAGAACTTGCAGACCTTGCGCCGACGATAGAAGGTGCGCTTGCCGCCGCCACCGCCGCCTCCGCGTTCGCCTCGAGCCATGATCAGGCCTCCTCTTCCGCGTCGTCGCCGTTGGTGATGCCGGCGGCCCGCTCGGGGGTGACCTCGCCGTAGGCGCGCTTCAGGTCGCTGTCGGTCCGCACGGTCAGGTAGCGCAGCACCTTGTCGCTCTGCTCGAGCCGGCGCTCCAGCTCCGGCACGCCCTCGAACGCCGTCTCGGCGTGGAGGTACATGAGCATGTAGCGCCCTTCGGTCTGCTTCTCGATCGGGTACGCCAGCTTGCGCCGGCCCCAGTCGTCTTCTTTGGTGATTTTGGCGCCGTTGTCGGTCACCAGCTTCCGGACGGCTTCGTTCACCGTCTCGGCCTCCTGCTCGGAGACACGAGGGTCGATGACGTACATCAGTTCGTAGGTCCGCATCGTTTGATCGGAGCCTCCCTATGGTCGTTCCGGTCCCCCTCGCAGCACGGGATGGCCTGGGGGAACAGAGAGGTTCGGGGTTCGGATCGGCCGGGCGCACACGCACCCGGCCGACCGGAAGCACTGATACTACAGGTTTTCCCGGGGATCTTTCAAGCTCAGACGATCGCCAGCAACGGCGCGAGCACCAGGGCGACGACCGACATGAGCTTGATCAGGATGTTCAGGCTCGGGCCGGCCGTGTCCTTGAAGGGGTCGCCCACGGTGTCGCCGACCACCGCCGCCTTGTGGGCGTCGGAGCCCTTGCCGCCGTAGGCGCCGCTCTCGATGTGCTTCTTGGCGTTGTCCCAGGCGCCGCCGGCGTTGGCCATGAAGATCGCGAGCATCACGCCCGAGCTGGTCACGCCCGCCAGCAAACCGGCGAGCGCGGTGACGTCGTAGAAGCCGACGATCACCGGCACGATGACGGCGAGCAGGCCCGGAGCCACCATCTCGCGGATCGCGGCCTGGGTCGAGATGTCGACGCACTTCGCGTAATCGGCCTCGGCCTTGCCCTCCATCAGGCCCGGGATCGTCCGGAACTGCCGGCGCACCTCTTCGATCATCTTGAACGCCGCGCGGCCGACCGCCTGCATCGCCATCGACGAGAACAGGAACGGCATCATGGCGCCGACGAAGAGACCGGCCATCACCCGCGGGCTGCCGAGATCGATCTCCTGGATGCCGACGGTGGTCTTGAAGGCGGCGAAGAGGGCCAGCGCGGTGAGGGCGGCGGAGCCGATCGCGAAGCCCTTGCCGATCGCGGCGGTGGTGTTGCCGACCGCGTCGAGCTTGTCGGTGCGCTCCCGAACCTCGGGGCCGAGATGGCTCATCTCGGCGATGCCGCCGGCGTTGTCCGCCACCGGGCCGTAGGCGTCGACCGCGAGCTGGATGCCGGTGGTCGAGAGCATGCCGAGCGCGGCGATGGCGATGCCGTAGAGGCCGGCCTGGCCGTAGGCGACCAGGATCGCCGCCGCGAGCACGAGGACCGGCAGGGCGGTCGAGCGCATGCCGACGCCGAGGCCGGCGATGATGTTGGTCGCCGCCCCGGTCTGGCTATCGCTCGCGATGCTCCGGGCCGGCCCCTTCGCCTCCGAGGTGTAGTACTCGGTGATCATGCCGATCGCGACGCCCGCGACCAGACCCGCGACGGTCGCCAGGAAGACGCCGGTCGAGTCGAACTCGACCCCGTCGATGACGTAGGTGCCGTCGAGCAGCCAGGTGGCGATGCCCCAGATGACGGCGAGCATGACGACAGCCGATCCGAAGGTGCCGGTGTGGAGCGCCTTGCCCGGGTCGCCGCCTTCCTTGGTGCGGACCAGGAAGGTGCCGGCGAGCGAGATCAGGATGCCGGCGGCCGCGATCACCAGCGGCAGCGCCACCAGCTCCGGCGTGAAGCCCTCGCCGCCGAGGCGGGTGGCGCTCACGCCGAGCACCAGGGTGCCGACGATCGAGCCGACGTACGATTCGAAGAGATCGGCGCCCATGCCGGCCACGTCGCCCACGTTGTCGCCCACGTTGTCGGCGATCACCGCCGGGTTGCGCGGGTCGTCCTCGGGGATGCCGGCCTCGACCTTGCCCACCAGGTCGGCGCCGACGTCGGCCGCCTTGGTGTAGATGCCGCCGCCGACGCGGGCGAAGAGAGCGATCGAGCTGGCGCCGAACGAGAAGCCGGCGAGCACGGTGACCACCCGCAGCAGATCGGCCTGCGCGTTGCCGCTGTCGAAGAGCGCCGAGTAGAGCAGGAAGAGGACGCCCAGCCCGAGCCCGCCCAGGCCGACGACCGAGAAGCCCATCACCGCGCCGCCCGAGAAGGCGACCTTGAGGGCGCCGTTCAGGCCGGTGCGCGCGGCGGCCGCCGTGCGCACGTTGGCGGAGGTCGCCACGCGCATGCCGAAGAAGCCGGCGAGCCCCGAGCAGACGGCGCCGGCGACGACCGACAGGGCGATCAGCCACGAGCTCGTCGCCTGGCCCGCGTTGGCGAAGCCGAGGAGCACCGCCACGACGACCACGAAGATCGCCAGCACGCGGTACTCGCGCGCCAGAAACGCCATGGCTCCGTCCCGGATGTACCCGGCGATCTTCTGCATGGTCGCGTCGCCGGCGTCCTGCTTGTTGATCCAGGAGCTGCGGATGAGGGCGAACGCGAGGCCCGCCACGCCGCACAACGGGATCAGGTAGTAAAGGGTCTGCAGTTCCACGATCGGTCTCCTCGTCTCTCTCGTCTCAGATGGAGCGTGGGGATCGGTCGATCACCCGTTGAATCGATTCATCGCGGTCTCGATGCCGTCCGCGATCCAGGCTTCGCACGCATCGGCCGCGCGCTCGACCATCTGCGCGGCGGCCTCCTCTTCGTCCGCCGCGAACGGCGACAGAACGTAGTCCACGAGCTCCTCCCCCGGCGGCGGCCCGGGCTCGCCGGCGCACCCGAGGCGCAGGCGCGGGACGCGGGCGGTACGCAGGTTCTCGACCACCGACTCGAGGCCCCGGTGCCCCCCCGGGCTCCCGCCCGGGCGCAACCGCAGCTTGCCGAGCGGCAGGTTCACCTCGTCGTAGACCACCAGCGTCCGCTCCGGCGCGTACCCGTGCCTCTCGGTCAGGCAGCGCAGGGCGTAGCCGCTCCGGTTCATGTAGGTCCGCGGCATCACCAGGACCACGTCGCCTCCGGCCGTCCTGCCGACGAGCGAGCTGCACTCGATCTCGCGGAGCGGCAGGCCGAGCCGGCGGGCGAGCGCCTCCACGACCCGGAAGCCCAGGTTGTGGCGCGTGTCGCGGTACTCGTCCCCCGGATTTCCGAGGCCGACGACGACCCGCGGCTCGCGGACGTCGCCGCCGCTCGGTTCCCCGGAAGTCGAGCTCATGGTCAGCTCTCCTCGCCGCCCTCCTCCTCGGCCGCGCCCTCTTCGCCTTCCTTGCCGCGGCGAATGACCTCGGGCTCGTCACGCTCGGCCCCGAGGAGCTCGTCCTCGTCCTCTTCCGGCTCCTCGATCCGGACCGGGTAGGCGATCGAGATGATCACCCGGTCGGCCTCCTCGATCAGCTCGACGCCCTTCGGCAGCGTCAGCGAGCCCGCCTCGAGGTGATCGCCGATCGCGAGACCGGTGACGTCGACCTGGATCTCCTCCGGGATGTCGCCCGGCAGGCACTCGACCTCGACCTCGCGGGTGACCTGGTCCATGACGCCGCCCTCGTCGGAGACGCCCTTCGGCGTACCGACGGGGTGGACCGGGATCGTCAGGCGCATCATCTGGTCCATCAGGACGCGCTGGAAGTCGATGTGCAGGATCTCGCGGCTGACCGCGTTGGTCTGCAGTTCCCGGATGCGCGCGTGGCGCTCCTGGTCGCTCTCCTCGCGCTTGAGCAGGAAGATGGTGTTCTCGGTGGCGCCGTGGCGGAAGACCTCCTCCACCTTGCGGCGCTCGATCTGGATCGCCACGGTCTCGCCGCCGGGGCCGTAGAGCACCGCGGGGATCTGGCCTCCGGCGCGGAGCCGGCGGTTGCTGTTCTTGCCGAACTCCTCCCGGGTCTTGACTTCGATGTGGAACTGTTCCGTCATGTCCTTGTCTCTCTGTCTCTTGCTGCGGAAGTGATTCGATGCCGCCGACGAGGGCTCGTACGTCAGACGAAGAGGGAGCTCACCGAGCTGTCCTCGTGGATCCGCTTCACGGCCTCGCCGAGCAGCGGAGCCACCGACAGCGGCTGGAGCTTCTTCAGGCGCGCGAGCTTCTCGTCGATGGGCGTGGTGTTGGTCACGAAGATCTGCGAGACCGGGGACTCCTTCAGTCGGTCGATCGCGGGGCCGGAGAGGATGCCGTGGACGCCGACCGCCATCACCTCGCGGGCGCCGTGGGTGCGCAGCGCCTCGACCGTCTTGGTCAGGGTGCCCGCGGTGTCGATGATGTCGTCGATGATCAGGGTGGTGTGCCCTTCGACCGAGCCGATGACGTTCATCACCTCGGCCTCGTTCGGCTTGGTGCGGCGCTTGTCGACGATGGCGAGGCCGAGGCCGAGGCGTTTCGCGATGGCGCGGGCGCGCTCGACGCCGCCGGCGTCGGGCGACACGATCAGCGGGTTTTCGACGTCGAGCCGCTCGAAGGCTTCGAGGATCACCGGCGCGGCGAACAGGTGGTCGACCGGGATGTCGAAGAAGCCCTGGATCTGGGCGGCGTGGAGGTCCATGGTCAGGACGCGGTCGGCTCCGGCCTTCGAGATCAGGTCGGCGATCAGCTTCGAGGTGATCGGCACCCGCGGCTTGTCCTTCTTGTCCTGGCGCGCGTAGCCGAAGTACGGCAGCACAGCGGTCACCCGGCGGGCCGATGAGCTCTTGAAGGCGTCGAGCATGACGAGCAGCTCGACCAGGTTCTCGTTGACCGGGGGACAGGTCGGCTGCACGACGAAGACGTCCGCGCCGCGAACGTTCTCGTCGAGCTGGCAGAAGATCTCGCCGTCCGAGAAGTTGTACGTGGTCACCTTCCCCGGCGCCACGTTCAGGTAGGCGCAGATCTCCTCCGTCAGCCGCGGATTCGCCCGTCCTCCGAACAGTTTCAGCTCACCGTACACGTGTCCTCACCCGGGGAGATCCTCGCCGTCTCCGGCGCTCCTCCCCCCATG
>CAZLLV010000073.1:0-6154 GCA_964560325.1 uncultured Thermoanaerobaculia bacterium
CGCGAGGTCGAGCGCCAGGGTCGACTTACCGGTTCCGGTGGCGCCGGCGAGGTAGATCACCAGCGGCCTGGGCAGGCGGCGCAGGCTCCGCACCACCCGGTAGCGGGTCGCCGTCTCGGCCCCTTCGAGCTCTTCGAGCAGGTCGCCGGCCCGGCGGGCGAGCTCCTCGCCCTCGACCAGCTCGACCTTCTCGCGCACGAGGTCGGCCTGGAGCCGCGAGACCAGCCGGTAGGCGCGATCGACGTCGACGCCGGCGGCATGGATGCTGCGGGCGAGGAGCCCGCGCGAGAAGGGCTGCGGCTCGCCGTGGTAGAGGACCGTCAGGTCCCAGAGGGGGCGGTCCCTCGTGCCGTCGTCGCTCAGCTGTCTTCGTCTCCGTGGCGGATGCGGTCGTACGGCTGGGCGACCGACGAGGCGATGTTCGAGAGGTGCGCTCCGATCCGGCGCAGGATGCGCGCCGCGCTCGCGTAGACCACCGCCATGTCGGCCGACAGGTCGCTCGCGGCGACGTCGGCGGTGAAGCTCTGGAGCCCGGCCTTGAGCTCGGCCGCCTTCTCCATCACCCGCCGGCAGCGCTCGGCGTCGTCGTCGCGGAAGCCCTTCTCGGTCTCCTCGAAGAGGGGGCGCAGCTCGGTCACGAAGCCGCGCAGGCGGTCGGCGAACGGCCCCGAACGGGGCGAGCGGGCGAGCGGCACGATCTCTCCGATGCCGCGGGCGAAGTCGCCGATCCGCTCGGCGTCCTGGACCATCGAGACCAGCACGAGGCTCGACACGAGATCCTGCTTGGGGTTGAACGAGAGGTGCTCGAGCACGCTCCGGCGCACCATCCGCTCCCCCTCGTCGACCGCGTCGTCCATCGCGTCGAGATCGCGCTCGAGCGGCTGGTTGTCGAGCAGCGCCGCGAGCGCCAGGTCGAGCATGCGCGCGGAGTGCTGGAGCATCGACGAGATGTCGTCGAAGGCGGACTCGATCAGGGTCGAGCGCTGGGGGCCTCCGAAGATCCCTTCAAACATAGGCGTCCTCCATGAATCCCTCCGGAGAGAGCAACAGGGCTTCCGGGGTCGGCTCTTCCGCCGGAGCGGCGGGGGCCGGCGCTTCGATCGGCTCGGGGAGCTGCGCCGGCTCCGCCTCGCCGCCGCGCAACGCGCCGGACAGGAAGAGGAAGAGGAGCGGCAGCCCGAAGAAGACCGTCACCACGTAGGCGATCGCCGCCGGCCGGTTGCGGCTGCCGAGGGTGCCGAGGCCGCGCGCCATCGCGAGCGGGATCCTGCGGATCGGCGGGAACGGATAGATGAGGAGCGAGCCGAAGAGGTTGAACAGCAGGTGCGCGATCGCCACGCTCACGGCCGCCGGGTCACCGGTCGCGAGCGAGGCGAGGAGCGCGGTCACCGTGGTTCCGAGGTTGGCGCCGATGGTGAACGGAAAGAGCTGCTCCAGGGTGACGACGCCGGCGCCGACCAGCGGCACCATCACCGAGGTGGTGATCGAGCTCGACTGCACCATCACGGTGATCAGCATCCCCGCCCCGACCGCCGCGAACGCCGAGCGGAAGAGCGTCCGGTCGAGGATCCGCTCCGCCTTCGACGAGACGAGATCCTTCAGCAGGTCGACCAGGAACTTGAGCGCGAGGAAGAGGAGGAGCACGCCCGCGGCGAGGGTGAGCCCCCCGCTCGACCCGAGAAGGTCTCCGCTCACCCACTGGGCGACCGGCCGCACCACCGCCTTGAGCGGATCGAACAGCTCCATGCCGCCGCTCCCTTCGAGCACCGTCTCGAGCCAGCTCGCGGCGGTCCGAAGGATGTGGAAGGAGAGCTCGAGCGGGAAGAGGATCACGACCGTCAGGAGGTTGAAGAAGTCGTGCAGGGTGGCGCCGGCGAAGGCGCGCCGGAACTCCTCGCGGCGCGAGATCTGCGCCATCGACACCAGGGTGTTGGTGACCGAGGTGCCGATGTTGGCGCCCATGATGATCGGGATGGCGCCGTCGATGGTGAGCGCTCCGGCCGCGACCAGCCCGACGGTCATCGAGGTGGTGGTCGACGAGCTCTGGACCAGGCTGGTCGCGAGGATGCCGACGACGAGGCCGACGAACGGGTTCGCCGTGCGCTCGATGAGCATCTCGGCGAAGCCCTTGCCGAAGAGCTTGAACGACAGGCCCATGAGGTCGAGCCCGACGAAGAAGGCGAAGAGGAGCCCGACGAGGGCGAGGGGTCCGAGCGCCGAGCGGCGCCAGGAGCGGCGGGCGGGAGGATCGCCGGGGCTTCCCGAGCCGCCGGCGGTGCCGGGAGCGGGTGTGCGGTCGGATCGGGCCACGCCGCGCGGACGTTACCACGCGCTGTCACACGAATGTCACTTCGCGACCCGCCACTCGTCACCCCGTCGTAACGGAAGATGAAGGGGTCGCGTGGCATCCTCGCCGGATCGAGGGCGAGTGATAGGCTCATGCACGGAGAGGAATACAACATGGAGAGGCACTTCGAGCAAGAGCTCCGGCGCGTCCGCGAGCGGCTCCTCGAGATGGGCGGGCGCGTGGAAGAGATGATCGGCAAGGCGACCGATGCTCTGATCGATCGCAGCCCCACGGTCTGTCGGGAGGTTCTGGACGGCGACCGGCGCGTCGACCGGATGGAGCTCGAGATCGACGAGGCGTGCTACGGCATCATGGTGCGCTACCAGCCGGCGGCGGGCGACCTGCGCTTCCTGATCGCGGTGATGAAGATCGTCACCGACCTCGAGCGGATCGGCGATTCGGCGGTCAACATCTGCCAGTCGGTCGAGCGGCTCAACCAGGAGCCGCCGCTCAAGCCGTACGTCGACCTGCCCCGCATGTCGAAGATGACCGCGCGCATGGTGCGCGAGGCGCTCGACGCCCTGGTGCGCAAGGACGCGGCGCAGGCGGCCCGCGTGACCGAGGCCGATGACGAGGTGGACGATCTCTACCGCCAGGTCTTCGGCGAGCTCCTCGGTTTCATGACCGAAGATCCGAAGACCACCCGGCGCGCCGTCCACCTGCTGCTCGTGGCGCGCAACCTCGAGCGCATCGCCGACCACGCGACCAACATCGCCGAGGACGTCATCTACTACGTCGAGGGCCGCGACGTCCGCCACCCGGGCCAGCGCAAGGAGACCGAGCCGGCCGGGGCCCATTGACGCGGCGCGCGGACCGCGCTGTCACACCGCTGTAACACGACTTCCCGCCCGCCGTCACACGACGGTCGCAGAGTATGGGGCGGGCGGCACCGTCCGCTCCCGATCGGATTGTGTCCGCATGGAACCCCCCTCCACTCCACCCAAGACGAGCTCCGCGCCCGCCGCGCCGTCACCGCCCGCTTCCGGCGGACCGCGGGGGAAGCTCGGCCGGCAGCGGACGGCGCGCCGCCGGCTGATCGCCGACCGGGTGGGGCGCTGGGTGGTCACGGCCGGCGGGATGGCGATCATCGCCAGCATCCTCGGCATCCTGATCTTCATCCTGGTCGAGGTCTGGCCGCTCACCCGCGACGCGCACGTGGCGCGCGTGCTGGAGCTGCCGCAGGCGGCCGACCCGCTCGCGGCGCTGGTGGTCGACGAGCACCGCACGCACGCCGCCGGCCTCGGCGAGGACGGCACGCTCCTCGTCCGCTCGCTCTCCGACGGGCGCGTGGTGGCGCGCGCGAGCGTCGCCGACGAGCCGCTCGCGGGCCTCGCCGCCGCGCCCGGCGGCTTCCTGACCGGGATCACGCCCGGCGGACGGGTCGTCGCCACCCCCGTCCGCTTCGAGGTGCTCTTCGACGGCAGCACGCGCCGCGTCGTGCCCGAGATCGGCGAGCCGGTCGCCTTCGAGCTGGGCGCGCCGCTCGGCCCGGCCCCCGCCTACGCCGCCGCGCTCGACGACGACGGGAACGCCACGGTGGCGGCGCAGAGCGAAGACGGGGACCTCGTCGTGGTGCGCCGGAGCGTCGAGAGCGGCTTCCTGTCCGACGAGACGGAGGAGAGCGTCGAGCGCTGGCGGACGCCGGTCGCCTACCCGCTCTCGGAGCTGGTGATCGACGCGGCCGGCCGCAACCTCTACGGCGGCACCGCGGGCGGCGAGATCCTCTGGTGGCGACTCCGGGCCGACGGACCGGCGGACGTCCAGGTGGTCTCGGCGGGCGAGACCGGGATCACCGCCCTGGAGCTCCTCCTGGGCGACCACTCGCTGGTGGTGGGCCAGGAGGACGGGGGTCTCTCGGTCTGGTTTCCGGTCCAGGAGGAGGGGCGCGGCGCCGAGCGGCTGACCCGCATCCGCACCTTCCCGCTCCCCGAGACCGGCGGCGCGCCGATCGTGGCGATCGCGAACTCGCCGCGCGGCAAGGGCTTCGCGGCCGTGGACGCGGGGGGTGGGCTCGGGCTCTACCACTCGACCTCGCACCAGGTCCTCTGGACCGGGCCGTCCGGCGTCTCGCGCCCGCTCGCCCTCGCCTACGCCCCGAAGGCGGACGCGGCGTACCTCGCCGGCGCCCGCGAGATCGCCGGGTTCGCGATCGACGCGCCGCACCCGGAGATCACCTGGCGGACGCTGTTCGGCGACGTCTGGTACGAGGGGTACGACCGGCCGGAGACGGTCTGGCAGTCGTCCTCCGGTACCCAGGAGTTCGAGCCCAAGCTGTCGCTCACGCCGCTCCTCGTCGGCACGCTCAAGGGGACGCTCTACTCGCTGGTCCTCGCCATCCCGCTCGGCATCCTGGGCGCCATGTACCTGTCGCAGTTCATGCACCCGGGATACAAGCGCTACATCAAGCCGGTGATCGAGATCATGGCGGCCCTGCCGAGCGTGGTGCTCGGCTTCCTGGCCGGGCTCTGGCTGGCGCCCCGGCTCGAGCAGGCGATGCCCGCGCTCCTCCTGATGGGGCTCTTCCTGCCCGCGTCGGTGCTCCTCGCCGGCTGGCTCTGGAGCCTCTTGCCCCGCCGCTTCCGCAACGCGGTGCCGACCGGCACGGAGATGTTCACCTTCGCCGTCGCGCTGGTGCTCGCCGCCTGGGGAGCCCTCGCGCTGTCGCCCGCGTTCGAGAGCTTCGCCTTCGGCGGCAACTTCCAGGCCTGGCTGCTCGACGCGACCGGGCTGCCCTACGACCAGAGGAACGCCGTGGTGGTCGGCATCGCGATGGGCTTCGCGGTCATCCCGATCATCTTCGCCATCTCGGAGGACGCCTTCACCAACGTGCCGCCGAACCTGGTGGCGGGCTCGCTCGCGCTGGGCGCCAACCGCTGGCAGACGGTGACGCGGGTGGTGCTCCCGACCGCGTCGCCCGGGATCTTCTCCGCCGTCATGATCGGCTTCGGCCGCGCGGTCGGCGAGACGATGATCGTGCTCATGGCGACCGGCAACACGCCGATCACGAGCTGGAACCCGTTCAACGGCTTCCGCACCCTGTCGGCCAACATCGCGGTCGAGATCCCGGAGGCGCCGCAGCACGGCACTCTCTACCGCACCCTCTTCCTCGCCGCGCTCGTCCTCTTCGTCCTCACCTTCGTGGTCAACACCGTGGCCGAGATCGTCCGCCAGCGGCTGCGCCAGCGCTACTCGAGGCTCTGATGGCCGGCCGCTCTCTGCTCTCGACCCGCATGCGGCGCGGCGACGTGCTCGGCCGCTCGCTCACCTGGCTGTGCGGCGGCGCGCTGGCGCTCGACGTGCTCTTCGTGGTGGCGATCCTGGCGCTCCTCGGCTTCCACGGCCTCGCCTACTTCTGGCAGCGCCCGGTCCTCTACCTCGAGATCGATGACGGCCGGCGGCTCCTGGGCGAGGTCTGGGAGCGCGAGGAGATGCCGGTCCCGGCCGGGCAGGAGTCTCCCGGGACCCGCATCCGGCTCGAGGTCGGCAACCGCGACGTCGACGGGCTCGACTTCCTCTGGATCGACGAGACGTCGGTGGTACGCATCGGTCACCCGGCGCAGGCGGTGCTCCTCGAGCGTCTCGAGTGGGGGACTTTCTACGGCTTTCCGCAGGCGCTCCGGAGCGAGGGGCGGACGCTCGCGTCCGGGCCGGAGGCGACCTGGGAGGCCCTCCAGCGGCTGCTCGACGAGAAGCACGAGGCCCGCGAGGCGGTCGAGGACCTGGAGGACGAGATCGCCGACGTGAGCTACGGGATCGAGCGGCTCCGCCTCGAGCGGCGGGAGGTCGCGCTCGACGAGCTCGCCGCGC